>DASVIS010000103.1:0-32385 GCA_036381995.1 Vicinamibacterales bacterium
GTTCTTGATCATCGAACTGGCATCGACAGGAGCGGGCGCGGTGAGTGTAGCACTCACGCTCTGGCTCCGGACACGGCATGAGTCAGTCCCATGACCAGCCTGCCCACTTCGGAAGCTGCGGCAGCGATCTCGCGGAGTTCAGCGTGGTCAATGTACTCCAGTCGCGCCGCCAGCAAGAACTGGGTTTCCACTTCGCAGAGCGAACCGTGGGCGATCGACAGATGCCGCCGGAAGGCGCGGTCGGCGTGCAGCCCCTGCCCTTCCGCGATATTCGATGG
The DNA here is from genome assembly GCA_036381995.1 of Vicinamibacterales bacterium. Lineage (GTDB taxonomy): Bacteria > Acidobacteriota > Vicinamibacteria > Vicinamibacterales > Fen-181 > FEN-299. Next base: position 279 of record DASVIS010000103.1, read on the forward strand.
AATCGAGACCGCCGCCCTCCGCATCTGACTCGTCAAGGCGTAGCGCTCTTCCACGGGGAACTTCGCGGTCATACGATACACATGCTCCGCGAAGTCCATCGCGCGCTGCCAGACCACCAAGTCCCGGTAGTTCCGCACAGTCATCTGGAAGCCCTCGTCCGGATTCATGCGTGCGCTGCCTGCTGCCCGCTGCCTGCTGTCAGCTGACTCCCGTGGGTCCTGCCCCCAGCGTCACCCTCACCGTCGTCCCCTTTCCGACCGACGAGGTGATCTGAATCTCGCCGTTGTAGTCCGACACGATGCGATGGACGATGGCCAGGCCGAGGCCGCTGCCGCGGGCGAACGTGCCGTGGAACGGCTGGAAGATGCCGTCGAGTTCTTCCGGCGGGATGCCGACGCCTTCGTCCTGCACTTCCAGGACGGCGCCCGGAGGCGGCGGATCCTCCGACGGCCCGCCGGGCAATGCCGGCATCGAATCTGCCACCACGGCCAGACGCAGGCGACCGCCAGAGGGCATGGCGCGCAGGCCGTTGGTCGCGAGGTTCCACAGAATCTGTCTCACCTGCCCCTCATCGGCCTCGAACCACACCGGTTCCGCCGGCACATCGACGTCGATGGTGTGCCCGGCCTGGACCTCCGCGCTATGACGCAGGAGCATGGCCGTGTCGGTGACGGTCTTGGCGAGATCCAGCCGCTCCACCGCGGTGCGTTGGGGCCGCGCGTAGCTGAGGAAGCTGCGGATCGTCTCGTTCAACCGCTTCGACTCGCGCAGGACGATGTCCATCAGCTGCGCTTGCTCGTCGTCGAGCGTCAGTTCCTCGCGGAGGACCTGGATCGCGCCGGCCATCGACGCCAGCGGGTTGCGGATCTCGTGCGCGATTCCGGCTGCCATCTCGCCGACGGCCGCCAGCCGCTGCTTCTCGCGCGCGTCCCGCTCCATGCGCTTCACGTCGGTGATGTCCTGGAACGTGATCAGGAACCCGAGCTTGCCTCCCGGCGTCAGGAGGTGCGCCGCGGCCATGCCGATTTCGATCGTCCGGCCGGAGGCCGCGAGGTACAGGAAGTCCGCGCGCCGGCTCCGGGCGCCGTCGAGATCGCGGGCCATCAGATGGCGCACGTCGTCGGGCAGTTGCAGGACCTCGCCCACGTCGCGGCCGATCGCTGCGCCGGCCTTGTGGCCCGTGATGGTTTCGGCGGCGTGATTGAAGGACAGGATCCGGCCGTTGATGTCGGTGGCGGCCAGGCCGCTGGTCAGACTGTCGATGACGTCCTGGCTGAACGCCTGGAGATTGGCGATCTCCGTCGACGCGCTTTCGAGCCTTGCCCCGGCGTGGCGGAGACGCTCGGCCAGCGAGCCCGAGAGCGCCCCGACGGCCAGAAACGCCACGACGTCCATGCCGACGAGGTAGAGCGCGACCCGCGCCGGCGGCAGCACGGCCGGCGCGACGATCCACGGCCCGGCTGTCTCGAACCGTCCCTGGTACTGAAGCAGCACGAGGACCGCGTAGAGGAACGCCGAGAACGCCGCGACGGCCACGGCGCCGCGGCGGCGCAGCAGCGAGCCGGCCGCGATGATCGGCAGCACGTAGAGCAGCGAGAAGTAGCTGGTGACGCCGCCCGTGACGAGGATGAACCCCGAGACGAGGATCGCGTCGATGGTGAGCTGAACGGCCGGCTGCCACGGCCACCGATCGGCCTTCGGCAGGGCGACCGCGTAGATGGCGGTGAAGGCGTACGTGAGGCCGATCAGGAAGTAGAAGGCGTTGACCGGCAGCGTGCCGGCCGAGTTCAGCTGGATCAGAACGCCCGAGCCGAGCAGCAGCGTGCTGATGACGGCGCGGCCGCCGATCAGCCAGACGAGCCTGCGTCTGCGCTCGGAAGATGCCATGGGCGTAGCTGGCAGCTCACTGCTGTTACGTCAGCTTGCTGATCATCCCGAAGATTGGCATGTACATCGCGATGACGATGCCGCCGACGATGACGCCGAGGATCGCGATCATGATCGGCTCCATGAGCGTCAGCAACCCGGCGACGGCCGCATCCACTTCCTCCTCGTAGAAGTCCGCGATCTTCGCGAGCATCGTGTCGAGCGCGCCGGTCGCCTCGCCGACCCCGATCATCTGCGTCACCATCGCCGGGAAGACGCCGGTTTCCTTCAGTGGAGCCGACACGGTTTCGCCGCGCTCGATGCTCTTTCGCGTCGTCATGATGCCGTCCTCGACGATCGCGTTACCCGCCGTCTTCGCGGTGATTTCCAGGCCGTCGAGGATCGGCACACCCGAGCTGATCAGCGTGGACAGCGTGCGGCAGAAGCGCGCGACGGCGATCTTCCGCATGATCATCCCGAGCACCGGCAGCCTCAGCACGATGCGGTCGATCATGTGCCGGCCTCCGTTCGTCCCGTAGTACTGCCTGAACGCAAACACCGCCGCCACGATGCCGACGACGATGAACGGCAGGAAGCGGACGAGGGTGTCGCTCATCCAGATGACGACGCGGGTCGGGAGCGGGAGTTCGGCGCCGAGGCCCGCGAACATGGCGGCAAACGTCGGGATGACCTTCCAGAGGATGACGGCCACGACCCCGGCGGCAATGACGAGCACGGCGATGGGATAGATCATCGCCGACTTCACCTGTTGCTTCAGCTTGACGTTCTTCTCGATGTAGACCGCAAGCCGCTTCAGGATCGTATCGAGAATACCGCCCGCCTCACCCGCGGCAATCATGTTCGTGAAGAGCGGGTCGAAGACCTTCGGATGTTTCTTCATCGCGTCGGCCAGCGTCGAGCCGGCCTCGACGTCGCTCCGCGTGTCGATGATCACCCGCGAGAAGTTCTTGTCCTCCTCCTGGCTGCCCAGGATGTCGAGGCATTGCACCAGCGGCAGGCCGGCGTCGATCATGACCGAGAACTGGCGCGTGAACACAGCCAGGTTCTTCGAGTTGACGCGGCGGCCCTTCGCCTTCTTGACGACCGCTTTCTGTTGGGCGCTGGTCCTGGCCGGCGCGATCTTCGTGACGAGAATCTGGTCCCTGCGCAACGCGGCCGTCGCCAGGTCCATCGTGTCGGCGGCGCGCTCGCCGCTCACCGTCTCGCCGCCGCGCGTCCGTCCGGTATACGCGAAGGTAGCCATCGAACTCGCCCCCCGTGTCTGGCCGCCGGCAGGATGCCGGTCGTGCTGTCCCCTGGACCGGCGAACCGCCGGCCCTCCTGATTACCGCTTCAGCGAAGGCCGCGCAGGATGGGCGCCCGTGGCGCCCGCCGGCCGGCCCAGCCCCGCGCCGGCCACCACGCCGACACCCCGGTTGATCATCTCCACCAGTTCCTCCTTGTGGGAGGAGGCGCCGAGCGCCGTGTCCATCGTGATCTGCCGGTTGAAGAAGAGCGTTGCGAGCGACTGGTTCAGCGTCTGCATCCCTACTCGCTCCTGCCCCGTCTGCATCGAGGAGTAGATCTGATGGACCTTGTCCTCGCGGATCAGGTTTCGGATCGCGGAGGTCGGCACCAGAATCTCGGTGGCGACCACGCGGCCCGGATGGCCCGCGCGCGGCAGCAGCGTCTGGCAGACGATCCCCTCGAGCACGAGCGACAGCTGCGTCCGAATCTGCCCCTGCTGGTGGGCCGGAAAGACGTCGATGATGCGGTTGATCGTCTGCGACGCCGAGTTGGTGTGCAGTGTCGCGAACGTCAGGTGGCCCGTCTCGGCAATCCGCAGCGCCGATTCGATCGTTTCGAGGTCGCGCATCTCGCCGACGAGCACGATGTCCGGATCCTCGCGCAGCGCGGCGCGCAGGGCCGGCGCGAACGCCTGGGTGTCGCTGTGCACCTCGCGCTGGTTCACCAGGCAGTTCTTGTGCTGGTGGATGTACTCGATCGGGTCCTCGATCGTGAGGATGTGGTCGTGCCGCTCGACGTTGATCTTGTCGAGCATCGCCGCCAGGGTCGTCGACTTCCCGCTGCCGGTCGGACCGGTGACGAGCACGAGGCCCCGCGGCTTCTCGGCGAGCTTGGCGATGACCGACGGAAGGCCCAGTTCCTGGAACGACCGGATCTTCTCGGGGATGTGGCGGTAGACGCCGGCGACCGCGCCGCGCTGGTTGAAGACGTTGCAGCGGAACCGGGCGATGCCGCGGATGCCGAACGAGAAGTCCAGCTCCATCGTCTCCTCGAAGCGCTTCTTCTGCGCGTCGGTGAGCACGCTGTAGATGAGCTGCTTGGTGTCCGCCGCCGAGAGATCGGGCAGCGGGAGCCGTTGCAGTTTCCCGTGCACGCGCACCTGCGGCGGCGTGTTCGTGGTGATGTGCAGGTCCGAGCCGTCCATCGCCACGGTCGTCTTGAGCAGTTCGGGTAGGGTCTCCATCGCTCAGTTCACCGTTTCTCTCAGCACTTCCTCGAGCGTCGTCTGCCCGTCCTTCACCTTGCGGAGGCCGCTCTGGCGAAGCGTCACCATGCCCTGCTCGATAGCCTTCTTCCGCAGCTCGAGGCCGCTGGCGCCGACGAGGATCAGTTCCTTGACCTCGTCGTCCACGTCCATGACCTCGTAGAGGCCGACGCGTCCCTTGAACCCGGTGTGGTTGCACTTCTCACAGCCGCGGCCCTTCAAGGGCGTCACCGACGCGGCGTCCTCCGAGCTGAACCCGACCTTCATGAGCGTCGGCGCAGCCACGGCCACGGGCTCGGCGCACGCCTTGCACACCCGGCGCACCAGGCGCTGCGCGCAAATCAGGTTGACCGAGCTGGCCACGAGGAACGGCTCGATGCCCATGTTCATCAGCCGGCTGATCGTGCTCGGCGCGTCGTTGGTGTGGAGCGTGGACAGCACCAGGTGGCCGGTCAGCGCCGCCTTGATCCCGATTTCGGCCGTTTCGAAGTCGCGGATTTCACCGACGAGGATGATGTTCGGATCCTGGCGGAGGAAGGCGCGCAGGGCGGCCGCGAAGTTGAGGCCGATCCCTTCGCGAATCTGGACCTGGTTGATCCCCGCCAGGTTGAACTCGACCGGGTCCTCCGCGGTCATGATGTTCGTTTCCGAGGTGTTCAGCTTCGAGATCGACGAGTAGAGCGTGTTCGTCTTCCCGCTTCCCGTCGGCCCGGTCACGAGCACCATCCCCCACGGACGACTGATCGCGGCGTCGTACCGCGCGAGCGACTCGGGCTCGAAGCCGAGCTGCGTCATGTCGAGCATCAGCTTGTCGCGGTCGAGGAGCCGGAGGACGATCTTCTCGCCGAACAGCGTCGGGAGGCAGGACACGCGGAAGTCGATCTCCTTGGTGCGGCCCGCGTCGTTGTAACGGATCTTGATGCGCCCGTCCTGCGGGAGCCGCTTCTCGGCGATGTCGAGCTTCGCCATGATCTTCACGCGCGAGGCGATCGGGTCGCGAAACTTCAGGGGCGGCGCCATGATGTTGTAGAGCACGCCGTCGATGCGGTACCGGATGCGGAGCTCTTTCTCGTACGGCTCGATGTGGATATCGCTCGCGCCCTTGGAGATGGCCGACATCAGCATGACGTTGACGAGGCGGATGACCGGCGCCTCTTCGCCCTGCCTGGCCAGCGCTTCGACGCTGATCTCCTCGAGCTCCTCGAGCACCTCCACCTCGGAGGCGTCGACCTGTGGCAGGTCCTGCAACGCCTGGTTCGCGAAGTCGAGCGCGCTCTGCTGGCCGTTGCCGTTGCCGTTGCCGCCGCTCGCCTTCCCAATCACGTTGTAGTAGCGCCGGATTGCCTTGAGGACCGACGACTCGGACGCGACCACCGGCTCGACGTTGTACCCCGTCATGAACTTGATGTCGTCCATGGCGAAGACGTTCGTCGGGTCGGTCATCGCGATCGTGAGCGTCGCGCCCGACCGACTGAGGGGGAGAATCTGGTACTTCTGGGCCGTATCAGCCGGGATGAGCTTGATGACCGCCTGGTCGATCTCGAAGTTCTCGAGGATGATCGACGGCACGCCGTACTGCCGGCTGAGCAGCGCGGTGATTTCCTCGTCGCTGACGAACCCGAGCTTGACGAGATTGAACCCCAGCTTGTTCCCGTTGGCCTTCTGGGAATTCAAGGCCTCCTGGAGCTGCTCAGGGGTGATCCGCTTCTCCTTCAGGAGGAGTTCGCCTATCCGAACTGCCATGGTCGACTACAGCTGAAGACGACGGTTGACGAGAGCTCCCCTGGCCCGAGCCCGCCTCAGGTCCCAGGATGCACCGACGGCACCGCCGGCGCACGACGAACGAGGACACACCGACTCCCCGCAGTCTGTGATCTTGTCGGTCAGCCACCGCAGCGGCTGTAGAGGTAATCCTCCTGCCAGCCACGAATGCCGGTAAACGACTGTAATCGAATGGGATAGCTGGGTGAGCCTTCTCTTACCGTTCGTCGCCGAGCAGGACGGCAGCCGACAGCACCGTGGTCCAGAGCCCCGTCTTGTCCCCGACAGCAGTCTGGGTGACGTTCTGGGTGCGGACGATCTGCCGCGACAGCCGGTAGACCTCTTTCTTCTCGTCCCAGCTCTTGTCGGGATCGAATTCGAGGCCGAGCGTGGTGGCAAGCATCTCGGCCGCCAGCTCTTCGGCATAATCGCCGGCGGTTTCTTCCTTTTCACCGAAGCTGTGGTGCTCGGACAGGTACCCGTAGAGGCTGCGGCGGTCGGCCGGGACGGCGAGGCCAATGGTGGCGGCGATCAGCCGATGCGGCTCGCGGGTGGCCGCCTCGGACATGACGCAGAAGGTCACCTGGCCGGGCCTCAGGCGCTTGACCCCCTCGAACCTGGTAATGATGCGGCAGCCGGGAGGAAAGATGCTCGAGACGCGAACGAGGTTGCAGGCGGCAATGCCTGCCGACCGGAGCGCGAGTTCGAACGACGACAGCTTCTCGCGGTGTCGGCCGACGCCCTTGGTGAAGAACAACGCGGTGGGAACGAAACTCAACACGTCAGGCTCCTTTGAATGGTGACCCCGCTCGTTGTCCGCAACACCACTGAAGCGAAGGGTAGTGAACGGGTTGCATGGTGTCAAGGAAACATCCGGGCGCAACCCATCGTATTAGTCCAGAAGGGGTAGAATTGAACGTTTGCCCCCGGAGAACGAGCATCATGAGTGAGACCACCGCCCCGCCGACCGCGCTGCCGGACAAGGGTCTTGTCGCCCGTTTCATCGGCGTCATCACGTCGCCCCGCGAAACGTATGCGGCGGTGGCTGCGTTTCCGCGCTGGCTCGGGATGGCGATCGTGGTGATCCTGATCGTCGGCGCCTGCCAGATGTGGTTCCAGTCCACCGCTGTCGGCAGACAGGCAACCCTGGACGAGGCCATCCGGCGAACCGAGTCGTTCGGCATGAAGGTCAGCGACCAGATGTACGAGCAGATCCGGAAGTCGATCATGGAGCCGCCGGCGTGGCGGACGGGCCTGACGGCGGCCACGATGGTCGTCGGGCCGCCCATCATGTGGGCGATCCTGGCGGGCGCGCTGTTCCTGGTGTTCGGGGTCTTCACGGGGGGGCGGGCGACATTCAAACAGGTCTTCGCGGTCGTCGTCCACTCGTCCGTGATATCGACGATCGGCACCCTCTTTCTGACGCCGCTCAACTACTTCCGCCAGTCGCTGTCGAGCGCGACGAACCTGGGTGTCTTCCTGCCATTCCTGCCTGAGGGCAGTTTCCTGGCGCGTCTGGCTGGCATGGCGGATCTCCTGTTGATCTGGTGGCTGACGAGCCTGGCGATCGGGGTCGCCGTGACCTACAAGAAGAAGACGGGCAGCGTGGCGATGGTGCTGTTCGGCGTCTACGCGGTGATTGCCATCGGGATCGCGGCCATCATGGCCGCCCGGAGCTAGTTCATGACGCGCAAGAAGGTCCTCATCGGAATCGGGATCCTCGTGGTGGCGGGCGCCCTGGTCTGGGCCAACTTCGCCTTCAAGAAGACCGAAGGGCCGACCGTCACGGTCGAAGCAATCAAGGCCCGAAAGCTCGAGTCGATCGTGTCAGCGTCCGGGAAGATCCGGGCGCGGCGGACGGTCAACATCACCTCCGAAGTCTCCGGCAAGGTGGTGAAGCTGGCGGTGGATGAAGGCGACCGGGTGAAGGCGGGCCAGTTCCTCCTGCAGGTCGATCCGCGCAACGTGCGGAGCCGGCTGCAGGTCAGCCAGGCATCGCTCGAGCAGCAGCGCATCGCACTCCAGCAGGCCCGCCAGAGCCTCGAGAACGCCAAGGTGAACCAGAAGCTGGCGCAGGACGAGTTGTCGCGGCAGCAGAGGCTCGACAAGGACCGCCTGGCGACCAAGCAGGCGCTCGAGCAGGCCGCCGATGCCGTCACGCTGCGCCAGGGTGACGTGAAGACCGCCGAGCAGGCGGTGTCCACGGCCGACCAGCGGATCCGCAGCCAGATGGCGGACCTCGAGTCGGCGCATTACGATGTCAGCCGCGTCACGATCGAGTCTCCCATCGACGGGATCGTCACGAAGCGGAACGTCGAGGAAGGCGAGATGGCCGTCGTCGGCTTCACCAACAACCCGAGCGTCGTGCTGCTGATCGTCGCCGACATGTCCGTGATCGAAGCCGAGATCGAAGTGGACGAGACCGACATCCCCAACGTCCAGTTCGGTCAGGCGACGAAGGTCACGATCGACGCGCTGCCCGACAGGACGTTCACGGCGAAGGTGACCGAGATCGGCAACAGCCCGATCAACGCAACATCGTCCACGGTCGGCGGCGTCCGCCAGGCAACGACCTTCAAGGTCGTCGTGACGATCGACGGCCAGATCCCCGAAGTCCGGCCCGGGTTCACCTGCACGGCCGACATCACGACTGCCGACCGCGCAAACGCGGTGTCGGTGCCGATCCAGGCGCTGACCGTGCGCGAGATGACCTTCGATCCGCAGGGGAAGGTCGTCAAGGCGCCGAAGCCCGAGAAGGGCAGGAAGCCGGCCACGATCGCCGTCGAGGCGGCGGAACTGAAACCCGGGTACACGAAGAAGGAAACCGAGGGGGTCTTCGTCGTGGACAAGGAGAACAAGGCCCAGTTCGTCCGGGTGAAGACCGGAATTGCCGGGGACAAGTTCTTCGAGGTGATCGCCGGCCTGAAGGTGGGTGACCGCGTCATCACCGGCCCCTTCGCGTCGGTGCGCACCCTGAACGACGGCGGCCCGGTCAAGGTCGAGGACGCCAAGAAGTAGGGCCGGGTTCGGGATCCCATGTACCAGCTTTTCGAGTCCATCAAGATTGCGCTCGCCGCGATCTGGGCGAACAAGCTTCGGTCGTTCCTGACCGTGCTCGGGAACATCGTGGCGGTGACGTCGATCATCGCCGTGGTGTCGCTGGTCCAGGGCATCGACGACTACGTGTCCGACGCGATCGTCACCGATCTGGGTGTGGGCACGTTCACGATCGATCGCTTCGGGATGATCACGAGCGAGGAGGAGTTCGAGAAGGTCGCCGGGAACCCGGACATCACCGAACGCGATGCCACCGCGGTCCGGCGCGCGGAACTCGTCCAGGTGGTGATGAGCCAGGCGGGTTCGAGCGGGGACATCCGGTACAAGGACCGGATCCTCGAGTCGGTCTCGATCAGCGGCGTGAGCCGCGACTACGCGGAGTTCGGCGGGTACAGGATCGAACGCGGCCGGCTGGTCACGCCGTTCGAGATCGACCGCAAGCGGCCGGTCGCCCTGATCGGCTGGGATGTCGCCGACAAGCTCTTCCCCGACGAGGACCCCCTCGACAAGGTCATCACCGTCGCCGGATCGCACATGCGGGTCGTCGGCGTGAACGAGAAGAAAGGATCGGTCTTCGGCAACTCGCAGGATCAGTTCGTCGTCATCCCGATCGGGCTGAGCCAGAAGCTGTTCGGCGCCAGGCAGCGCATCGAGTTGACAGCCAAGCCGCTCGACCCGCGGAACACCGAGAAGGCGATGGACGCGGCCACCGTGGCGCTGCGCATCGAACGTCGGTTGAAGCCCAGCCAGCGCAACAATTTCGGCATCGTGACCTCGGATACCTTCCTCGACATGTTCCGGCAGATCACGAAGGGGATTTTCGGCGTCCTGATCGGGGTCGTGGCGCTGTCGCTGGTGGTCGGCGGCATCGTCATCATGAACATCATGCTGATGGTCGTGAGCGAGCGGACGGCCGAGATCGGCTTGCGCAAGGCGCTCGGCGCCAGGCGGAAGGACATCATCTGGCAGTTCCTCGTCGAGTCGATCGCGCTGTCCACGCTGGGCGGGGTGATCGGCACCGCGCTCGGGTTCACGGCGGCGTGGGTCGTCACCAAGTTCACGCCGATGCCGGCGTCGGTGCACGTCTACTCGGTGATCATGGGCATCGGGATGACGGCGGTGGTGGGGTTGTTCTTCGGGCTCTACCCGTCCATCAAGGCGGCCAAGCTCGATCCGATCGAAGCGCTCAGGCGGGAGTAACTGGCAGCAGGCAGCGGTTCACGGACACCCGAGCGGGCAGCGGATCGCGCGTGACCGGCTGCCAGCTGACAGCCGCCAGCTGTCGGCTGTTCCCGTCGCCGTACTGGAAACTGAAATGGTTCGTGTAGCACTCATCACCGATACCGTGGGCATGGCCCTGGGGACGCTCTGGGCGAACAAGATGCGCTCGGCGCTCACCGTCCTCGGTGTCGTCATCGGCATCACGGCCATCGTCGGGATGAGTTCCATCATCCGCGGGTTCGACGAGTCGTTCCGCGATCTCATCCGCCAGCTCGGGCCGAGCACGATCATCGTCGCCCGGGCGAGCTTTGCCAGCGCGGGGTCGGGCATCGATCGCAAGGAGCTGATGAAGCGTCCGAACCTGACGGTCGAGGACGCCGACCTCCTGAAGCAGGAGATCCCGACGCTGCAGTCGGTGGCTGCCTTCGTCCAGGGCCAGCAGCGGATGTTCTACCGCGCCGAGCGGACGCAGTCGATGGCCATCTTCGGGTCCAGTGAAGATTTCATCGACGTCAACTTCATCAAGATCGAGCAGGGCCGTTTCTTCACCGAGAACGAGGTGCGGCATCGCCGCAACGTGGTCGTGATCGGCCAGACGCCGCTCAAGGCGTTCTTCGCCAACAGCGATCCGCTCGGCAAGGTGGTCCGCATCGGCACGGTCGAATACACGGTGATCGGGGTCGCGGCGCCGCGCCCGGCAATCGGTGGCCTGGGCAACCAGCAGGACGCGCTGGCCATCATTCCGCATACCAGTTTCGCCAAGACCTTCGGAGCGGTGTCGCGCGGAGAAGGACGGCGGATCGGACGGTCCGTCACGATTTTCGCCGTGCCCAAGGAGGGCGTCTCGCGCGAGGCGGCGATGCGCGAGATCGAGACGGTCATGCGCGTCCGGCACCGGTTGAAGCTGAACCAGCCGAGCGATTTCGACGTCACCACGCAGGACATGATGATGAAGTTCTTCGACCAGGCGACCTCGGCGATCTACCTGGCGCTGGTCGTCATCTCCTCGATCGCCCTGATGGTCGGAGGCATCGGCGTCATGGCGATCATGATGATCTCGGTGACCGAGCGCACACGCGAGATCGGCGTGCGCAAGGCACTGGGGGCGCGCCGCCGGGAAATCCTCTGGCAGTTCCTGCTCGAGGCGGTCGTGCTGACGTCGGTCGGCGGCATTCTCGGCGTCCTCATCGGCGCAACGGTCGGCGTGAGCGTCCGGACCTTCACGCCGCTGCCGGTGTCGATGCCCTGGTGGTCGTTCGCCATCGGCTTCGGCTTCTCGGCCGGCGTCGGCATCTTCTTCGGCCTCTTCCCCGCCTTCCGGGCATCGCGCCTCGACCCGATCGAAGCCCTCCGGTACGAGTAGCCGGTCCAAGGACCGGTCACACGCCTGTCCAAAGACCCGCGCTACGGGCGGGGAATCCAATGATATGATTTGGGTTTGTGCCCCAGGGCCCGGAGCGGTCCTGTCCAACCTCGGAGAGGGCGGGCGGGCCGAATCGGGCACGCGACGCTTGCATTCATCCGTCATCTCGTCGGCGCTCGGGGACAGCACGGCTCCCCGGCATCGCGTCGCGCACGAGGCTTGATCGACCCCCGGAAGAACGCGCCAGGCGCGCCGGGCAGGAGGATTGCCGTCTATGAAGGTCTACGACGCCGCCAGTATCAGGAACGTCACCATCGCCGGCCATTCCGGCGCGGGCAAGACCCAGCTGACCGCCGCCATCCTGTTCGACGCGGGGATGGTCAACCGGTTCGGCAAGGTGGATGACGGGACGACGGTGACCGACTTCGACGAAGAAGAAGTCGCCCGCAAGCACACCCTCGCCGCCAGCCTCGCCTACGCCGAATGGAACAAGTACAAGATCAACCTGATTGACACGCCGGGCTTCGGCAACTTCCTGAGTGACACGCTAGCCGCCATGCGCGTCTGCGACGCGGCCGTCGTCGTCGTCGACGCGGTGTCTGGCGTCGAGGTGCAGACCGAGAAGGTGTGGGAAGCCGCCGAGGAATATGAACTGCCTCGCCTGGTCGTTGTCAACCGCCTGGATCGCGAGCGAGCCAGCCTGAGCCGCACGCTCGACTCGCTCAACACGGCGTTCGGCCGGACCGTCATCCCGGTGCAGATGCCGATCGGCGAGGAGAAGTCGTTCCGCGGTGTGGTGGACCTGGTCGGGATGAAGGCCTACGTCTTCGAGACGGACGGAAGCGGCACGTTCAAGGAAGACGCCGTGCCGGGCCCAATGGAACGCGATGCGAAAGCGGCGCGCGAAGCGCTCATCGAGATGGTGGCCGAGGCCGACGACAAGCTGATGGAGAGGTTCTTCGAGGCCGGCACCCTCACGCAGGAAGAACTCGTGGGCGGCCTGCGGACCGCGGTGCTGAGCCGCAAGGTGTTCCCGCTCTTCTGCACGTCGGCGATTCTCAACGTCGGCGTGCAGACGCTGCTCGACGCGATGATCGACTACGTGCCGACACCGTCCGAGCGGCCGGCCAAGGGCACCAGGGGGGGCCAGGACGTCGAGGTGACCGCGTCCGACAGTGGGCCGTACGCGGCGTTCGTGTGGAAGACGGTGGCGGATCCGTTCGCCGGCCGGATCAGCATGTTCCGCGTGATGAGCAGATCGCTGAAAGCCGACACGACCGTCTACAACCTGACGAAGGAAACGCCCGAACGCCTCGGCCATCTCGTGCTGATGCAGGGCAAGACCCAGACCGACGTGCCCGAGATCAAGGCCGGCGACATGGGCGCCGTCGCCAAGCTGAAGGAAACGGTGACGAACGACACGCTGACCGACAAGGGCGGCGTCGCGTTCATGCCGATGAAGTTCCCCGAGCCGGTGCTCTCCTACGCGATCGAGCCGAAGAGCCGCGGCGACGAGGACAAGATCAGCTCGTCGCTTCAGCGGCTGCAGGAAGAGGACCCGACGATCCGCTCGAGCCGCGACACGCAGACGAAGGAACTGCTGCTCTCCGGACAGGGCCAGCTGCACATCGAGGTGACGGTCGCCAAGTTGAAGCGACGGTTCGGCGTCGAAGTGAACCTCAAGCCGCCGAAGATTCCGTACCGCGAGACGATCACGGCCGCGACCGACGCGCACGGGAGGCACAAGAAGCAGACGGGCGGCCACGGCCAGTTCGGCGACTGCTCCATCCGCATGGAGCCGCTGCCGCGGGGCGCCGATTTCGAGTTCGTGGACGACATCTTCGGTGGAGCGATCCCGCAGACGTTCCGGCCCGCGGTCGAAAAGGGGATCCAGGAAACGCGTCTGCGCGGCTACCTGGCCGGCTACCCGGTGGTGGATTTCAAGGTCACGCTGACAGACGGCAAGTACCACGACGTGGACTCGAACGAACTGTCGTTCAAGATGGCCGGCCGCCTCGCGTTCAAGGACGCGATGACGCGCTGCAGGCCGACCATCCTCGAGCCGATCATGAACGTCGAGGTTTACGCGCCGTCGGACTTCGCAGGCGACCTGATGGGCGACCTGAACGGCCGTCGCGGCCGCATCGCCGGTATGGATACGCGCGGCGGGATGACCGTCATCAAGGCGCAGGTCCCGATGTCAGAGATGCTCACCTACGAGCAGCAGCTCACGTCGGCAACCGGCGGCCGCGGGTCCTACCACATGGCGTACTCGCACTACGAAGAGGTCCCGAACCACATCCAGTCGAAGATCGTCGCCGCCTACAGGGCCGAGAAGGGCGAGGCGGCGGAGGAAGAGGAATAGGAGTTCGGGCTCGTGGACATCAAGCGGGCGATCGTCGACCTGGCCCCGGCGCCGATCGTCCGGTTCTTCGCGGCGCCGTACATCGCCGGCCGGGGCATCGAGAGCGGCGTGCGCAAGGCGGACGAACTCTGGAATACCAGCAAGCTGTACGCGACCGTCGACCTGCTGGGAGAGGAGGTCTTCGAGCGCGAGGACGTGGAAGCGACCGTCGCGCTGTACTGCCGGATGGTCGATCAGCTGAGCGGGCGCAGCTATACGAGCATTTCGCTCAAGCCGACACAGTTCGGCATCCACGAGAGCGAAGCCTGCTGCCTGGAGAACCTCCGCAAGGTGATTGGATATGCCGCGTCCCACCAGATCCCGGTGACGGTGGACATGGAGGATCACGATTTCACCGACGTCGCCCTGCGCCCCGTCAAGGCGGCGCGCGACGAGTTCGAGACTGTCGGCGCCGTGCTGCAGGCTCGCCTGTATCGCACGAAGGACGACATTCTGGCGCTCCACACGAAGCCCTGCAGGGTGCGCATCTGCATCGGCATCTACAAGGAGCCGAAGGCCATCGCCTACACCGACAAGCGGGCGATGAAGGAGAAGCTGTTCGAGTACGTGCAACTGCTGCTGGACAAGGGCCACTTTCCCGAGATTGCGACGCACGACGAGCCGCTGATTCACCGCTGCCTCGAGTACCTCGACAAGCGCGGCTGTCCGAAGAACGCCTACGAGTTCCAGATGCTGCTCGGCGTCCCGCGGCACGACATCCAGACGCAGATCGTCAACGACGGCCGCGTCATGCGACTCTACGTGCCGTTCGCGGAGGACTGGAAGTTCGCGATTGCCTACTGCAGGCGCCGCATGGCCGCCAACCCGATGATGGGCGCCTACGTGATGAAGAACCTGTTCGGGCGTTCGTGAGGAGCAGATCCGGGGTACGCAGGCAGGGCCGCGCGGTGACGCCACGCGGCCCTGATTCCATCCGCGGGCCTGCCTTCGACGCGGCTCAGGCCAGGGAAGGCCCGCGCCACACCTGTGGCTACTTGTTGCCGCTCGGACCACGGCGTCCGCCGCTCGATCCCTTGCGGGCCGCGGCGCGCGCCTGGCTCTTGGTCCCGGTGGCCGCGGCTTCTCCCTCGGCCGCTTCGGCGGCCCGCTTGCCGCGCAGGCGATCCGCCGCCGCCTTGAGCCGGCCGCCGACGCTCTTCGGCTTGGCGGCCTTCCCGTCCTTCTCTGCCTTCTCGGCCTTCGCCTTCGGGTCGAATTCGAACCCGAGCAGCTCGACCTGTGCGACCTCGGCCGCGTCTCCCTGGCGAAAGCCGACCCGCAGCAGCCGGGTGTAGCCTCCCGGGCGGGACGCGTACCGCGGCGCGATGTCGGTGAAGAGCTTCGACACGATGTCGCGGTTGGGGATGTCGCGAAGGACTTCGCGCCTCGCGGTCAAGGCGCGCCCCTCGGCTCCGTCGGCGATGCCGCGTTTGGCGAGTGTGATCAGGCGCTCGACGAACGGGCGCAGTTCCTTCGCCTTCGGCACCGTCGTCTCGATGTGCCCGTGCTGAAGGAGCGCCTCGGCCTGGTTTCGCAGCATGGCGATCCGGTGCTCGGTGACTCTCCCGAGCTTTCGATTGGCTACTCGGTGACGCATTGATGATCCTCGATCCTCGACTCGGTCGATTGACGCCGGGTCCTGCTAGTCCGTCTGTCCCTGCGGCGCCGGCTGGTCGAGGCGCATGCCCAGGCTCAGACCCATGGTCTGGAGGATATCCTTGATCTCGTTGAGCGACTTGCGGCCGAAGTTCTTCGTCTTGAGCATTTCGGCTTCGGTCTTCTGCACGAGCTCGCGGATTGTCCGGATGTTCGCGTTCTTCAGACAATTGTAGGAGCGCACCGACAGTTCGAGCTCCTCGACGCTCTTGTCGAGGTTCTCGTTCGATACCGCCCCGTGCGACTGCTCGGCCGGCGTCTCGGGCGCCGCTTCGGCCACATCCTCGAGATTGATGAAGATGTTCAGGTGCTCGCGCACGAGCTTGGCCGCGTTCGAGACCGCGTCGCGCGGCGAGATGGCACCGTTGGTCCAGACGTCCACGGTCAGCTTCTCGTAGTCGGTGGTCTGGCCGAGGCGCGCCGCCTCGACGAGGTAGTTCACCTTCTTGACCGGAGAGTGCACCGAGTCGATCGGAATCCAGCCGATCCCCAGATCGTCGTCGAAATTCCGGTCGGCCGCGATGTAGCCGCGACCCCGCCTGAGCCGCATCTCCATCTGCAGCGAACCGCCCTCGGAGACCGTGGCGATGTGGGCGTCGGGGTCGAGGATCTCGACGTCGCCGTCGGCGACGATGTCCTTGGCCTTCACCTCGCCGGGCTTCTCCACCTTCACGTAGAGCGTCTTGGTGGCGTCCGCGTGCAGCTTGAGGGGGATCTGCTTCAGGTTGAGGATGATGTCGGTCGCGTCCTCCACCACGCCGGGAATGGGGGAGAACTCGTGCAGGACGCCCTCGATCTTGACGGCCGTGATCGCCGCGCCTTCGATCGAGGACAACAACACGCGCCGCATCGCGTTTCCGATGGTCGTGCCGAAGCCCCGTTCGAAGGGTTGGGCATAGAACCGGCCGAACCTATCGGTCAACGTCTCGCGGTCGAACTCCAGTCGCTTGGGCCGCTGGAAACCTTTCCACAGCATCGATCAGTCCTTTCTTGCACCTTCGGCCACGTGACCGCCGCACCAAGTGGCAGGCCGCCGGTGGTGACGGACCCGGGTCCCTCCGCCCTGTGCGGAGGCTCCGGTCACCCGTGACTCCGTGCCGACCTACAGTCTACCGCCCCGGCCGTGCTCCCCGTTACTTCGAGTACAACTCGACGATCAACTGCTCCTGGATGGGCAGGTTGATCATGGCACGCGTCGGCAGCGAGACGATGCGGCCCTCGAGCTTCTCGGGCTGCACCTGCAGCCACTCGGGCACACCGCGTCCCTTGACCTCTTCAGTCGCGTGCTGGATCGTCACGTTCTTCTGGCTGCGTTCGCGCACCGTGACGGTGTCGCCGGCCTTGACCAGGAACGACGGGATATCCACCTTCTTGCCGTTGACGGCGAAGTGGCCATGGCGGACCAGCTCACGGGCCTGCGGCCGCGAGGTCGCCAGCCCCAGCCGGTAGACGACGTTGTCGAGGCGCCGCTCGAGCAGCTGGAGGAGCACCTCGCCGGTGATTCCGCGCTGCCGTTCCGCCGATTCGAAGTACAGGCGGAACTGGTCCTCGAGCACGCCGTAGATCCGCTTGACCCTCTGCTTCTCGCGCAACTGCAGGCCGTAACCGGCCAGCTTGGCCGCGCGGCGCTTGCCGTGCTGCCCGGGCGGGAAGTTGCGCTTCTCGATTCCGCACTTCTCCGTGTAGCAGCGCTCGCCCTTGAGAAACAGCTTCATGCCTTCACGCCGGCACAGGCGACACACAGGACCGCTGTATCTGGCCATTCTCGGTATTCCTCTTCAGTAGTGCTGTCCCTACACCCGTCGCCGCTTGGGCGGACGGCAGCCGTTGTGGGGGATCGGGGTGATGTCGCGTATCGACTTCACCTCGAGGCCGACCGTCTGCAGCGCGCGGATCGCCGACTCGCGTCCGGCGCCCGGGCCCTTCACCCGCACCTCGACCGAGCGCATGCCGAACGTCTTCGCGGCGTTGGCGGCGTTGATCGCCGCCTGGGTGGCTGCAAACGGCGTCCCCTTGCGCGAGCCCTTGAAGCCGATGCCGCCGGCTGACGACCACGACACGACGTTCCCCTCGGTGTCGGTGAGGGTGATCACCGTGTTGTTGAACGACGCCTGGACATGAGCGATGCCGTGGTGGATGATTCGCTTCTCACCACGCTTCTTGAACGTCTTCTTCGCGGGTCGCTTCCCCGTTGACTCGGGTTTGGCTCCCGCTCCTTCGGTCGGATCAGTCTTAGCCATGGACTACACCGTCTTCTTCCTGGCAACCGCGCCGCGCCGCGGACCCTTCCGCGTGCGCGCGTTCGTCTTCGTCCGCTGACCGCGGACCGGCAGGCCCCGGCGATGGCGGAGGCCACGATAGCATCCGATGTCCATCAACCGCTTGATGTTCATCGAGACTTCCTTGCGCAGGTCGCCTTCGACCCCGCCCTGGTCTTCGATGATGCGGGTGATCTTGCGGACATCGTCCTCGGACAGATCCTTCACGCGGATGTCGGGACTGACGCCCGCGTCCTTCAGGATCAGGTTCGACCGCGTGCGGCCGATCCCGAAAATGTAGGTCAGGCCGATCTCGACGCGCTTGGTCCGCGGAAGGTCAACCCCTGCGATACGTGCCATAACTGATTTCCCTAGCTGGCAGCGGTCAGCGGGCAGCGGATGGCTGCCTTGACGCCTGCCGTACTGTGCCGTCCCGCGGCCACCTTGTCGATGCGGGACACGGCGTGTCACCCCGACGCGCTGCCAGCCGCCAGCTGCCAGCTGCCGGCTGCTCCCCTACCCCTGCCGCTGCTTGTGCTTCTGGTTCGTGCAGAGCACCCGCACCACGCCACGGCGGCGGACGATCTTGCACTTGTCACAGATGCGCTTGACCGACGCTCGAACTTTCATGGCTCACGATCCTCGCTGCCAGTCATCAGCTGCCAGCTATTTGTACCGATAGGTGATCCGGCCCCGTGTCAGGTCGTACGGCGACAGTTCGATCAGCACCCGGTCGCCGGTGAGGATGCGGATGAAGTTCTTCCGCATCTTGCCCGACACGTGCGCCAGCACCCGGTGTTTGTTCTCGAGTTCCACGCGGAACATGGCGTTCGGAAGCGACTCGAGCACCACGCCCGTTACTTCAATCGTGTCCTCTTTCGCCACCGGGTCTCCACCCCGCAGGGGGTCGCGAGGCCAGCCGAGGCCAGGACCTCGTCGAACCGTTCGTCGCCGCGGGCCGTGAGCACCAACGGCCCCTCTTCCGTGACCGCCACGGTGTGCTCGAAATGCGCGGACAGGCTGTGGTCCCGCGTGACCGCCGTCCAGCCGTCCTCGAGCACCCGCACGGCGGGACGTCCAAGGTTCACCATCGGCTCGATCGCGAGGACCATTCCCTCCGTGAGCCTGGCGCCGCGCCCGGGCGGCCCGTAGTTCGGCACCTGTGGCTCTTCGTGCATCGCGGTCCCGATCCCGTGGCCCACGAACTCGCGGACCACCGAGCACCCGTGCGCTTCGACGTGGTGCTGCACGGCGTGGCCGATATCCGAGATGCGCCCGCCGAGCTCGACCGCCAGGATGGCGCCGTACAGCGACTCCTGCGTCACCCTCAACAGCAGCGCGGCCTGCTCGGAAATCGCGCCAACCGGGAACGTGACGGCGGAGTCACCGACGAACCCGTCGAGCGTGGCGCCCACGTCCACCGACACGATGTCGCCCTCGTTGAGCAGGCGCTTTCGCGACGGGATCCCGTGGATCACCTCGTCGTTGATCGACACGCACAACGCCGCCGGGTACCCGTGATACCCCTTGAATGCCGGCGTCGCGCCCGCGGCCCGGATCTTCGCCTCCGCCCGCTCGTCCAGCTCGCCGGTGCTGATCCCCGGCGCAATCGCGTCCCGCATGTCGGTCAGGACGGCGGCCACCACCTCGTTGGCCGCGCGCATCCGCTCGATTTCCGCCGGCGACTTGCAGACAATCATGGCTCAGGCAGCCCCGGTCCCCGCATCCACGGCGGCCGCCAGGTCCCTGGCCACGGCCTCCGGCGTCTGCGCGCCGTTCACCATCCGAAACGTCGCACGGCCGCGGTAGTAGTCGAGCAACGGCAGCGTGTCTCGCGCGTACACCCGGAGGCGCTCGCGAATCACCTCTTCACGGTCGTCGGCGCGCTGCGTCAGCGAGCCGCCGCATCGCGTGCATTGCCCTGGCACCGGCTGTCCGGGCGTCCCTCGACCTGGCTCGGGACGGTCCTGAGCCTGCCGAAGGACCGCCGGCACGTCCGCGTTCGTCCCGCACTGGCCGCACACGCGGCGCGACGTCAGGCGGCGGACGAGTTCGTCGTCGGCCACCGCGATGTCCACGACCACCAGCGGGTCGCGGCCGGCCATGATCGCGTCGAGTGCCTGCGCCTGCGGTACCGTGCGCGGAAAGCCGTCCAGGAGGAATCCGGCCTGGGCATCCGGCTTGGCCAGCCTCTCGCGCACCACGCCGACGATGATCTCGTCGCTGACCAGTTGCCCCTTCTCCATCACCGCCCTGGCCCGCAACCCGATCTCGGTACCGGCCGCCACGGCCTCGCGCAGCATGTCGCCCGTCGAGATGTGCGGGACGCCCCTGGCTGCGGCAAACGTTTTGGCCTGCGTGCCCTTCCCGGCGCCCGGGGGGCCCAGCATCACGAGATTGAGTGCCATATGGGCGCTAGGTTCTCCGCCCGCGGATCCGCGTCTTCTTCATGAACCCGTCGTAGTGCCGCATGATCAGCTGCGACTCGACCTGCTGCACGGTATCCATCGCGACGCCGACGACGATCAGCAGCGACGTGCCGCCGAAATAGAACTGGACGTTCATGCCTTCGGTGATGAACTTCGGCAGCATCGCGTCCAGCCGCTCGCCGATGAACGGGATCGGGGCCACCTTGAAGCCGGTGATCAGGAACTCGGGCAGGATGGCCACGAGCGCCAGATAGATCGCGCCAGCCAGCGTGATCCGCGTCAGAATCGTATCGATGTACTCGGCCGTGCGCTTGCCCGGCCGGATCCCCGGGACGAACCCGCCGTACTTCCGCATGTTCTCGGCCACGTCATCCGGGTTGAAGATGATGGCGGTGTAGAAGTAGGCGAAGAAGATGATACCGGTGACGTAGAGCACGTTGTACAGCGGGTAGCCGTAGCTCAGCTGCCGCGACAGCGATTCCGCCCAGCCTCCCGGCGCCGCCTTGAAGATGCCGAGAATCGTGGCCGGGAACGCCAGAATCGACGACGCGAAGATCACCGGGATGACGCCGCCCGTGTTCACCTTCAAGGGGATGTGCGTGCTCGACCCACCGTACATCCGCCGGCCCACCACGCGCTTGGCATACTGGACCATGACGCGGCGATGGCCGCGCTCCACGAAGATGATCGCAGCCACGACGACGACCATCAGCACGACCAGCAGCAGGAGGCGGATGAGGCCCATCTGCCCCGTCCGCAACTGCTCGAACGTGGCGATGACCGCGCGCGGCAGGCCGACGACAATCCCCGCGAAGATGATCAGCGACATCCCGTTGCCGATCCCGCGCTCGGTGATCTGCTCGCCGAGCCACATGATGAAGGTGGTGCCGGTGGTCAGCGTGAGCACCGTCATCAACCGGAATCCGAGGCCCGGGTTGTAGACGAGGCCGAGTCCGCCCGCGATCCGAGTCTGGTTCTCCAAGTACATCGCGATCCCCAGCGACTGCACGACGCTGAGGAGGATCGTCCCGTAGCGGGTGTACTGCGTGATCTTCCGCCGCCCCAGTTCGCCTTCCTTCGACAGGCGCTCCAGGTACGGCCAGACCACCGTCAGCAACTGCAGAATGATCGACGCGCTGATGTACGGCATGATGCCGAGCGCGAAGATCGTCACGCGCGACAGGTTGCCCCCGGAGAACATGTCGTAGAGGCCGAACAGGCTGTTCTTGGCCTGCTCAGCCAGGAGCGCCAGCGCCGCGGTGTTCACGCCGGGCGTCGGGATGTGATGGCCGATTCGGTAGACCCCGAGCAGCGCGAGCGTGAACAGCACCCGCTTGCGAAGGTCGGGGACGGCGAAGATGTTCCTGAGGCTTTCAACCATAGCTACCTGGTCACGTGAAGGCTCAGGGCTCGAGCCTCGAGCCCGATGTGCTACGCCTCGGCCGCCACGATCGGCGTGGCCACGGCAATCGGTTCGGCCGAGCCGCCCGCGGCGGCGATCTTCTCGGCGGCCTTGCCGCTGAACTTGTGCGCGCGAACCGTCAGCGCCTTGGCGATGTCGCCGCGCGCCAGTATCTTGACTGGCTGGCCGGCGGCGCCCTTGACCAGCCCCTGCTCCCGGAGCAACTCGGGGGTCACCACCGTGCCGGCGTCGAACCGCTGCGCGAGGGCGTCCAGGTTCACCACTGCGTACTCGACTCGGAACAGGTTGAAGAAGCCGCGCTTCGGCACGCGCCGGTGAAGCGGCATCTGGCCGCCTTCGAACCCGCGCTTGTGCTTGAAGCCCGAACGCGACTTGGCGCCCTTCTCTCCGCGGCCGGCGGTCACGCCGGTGCCCGAGCCCTGGCCGCGCCCCACGCGCTTCTTGGAGTGCTTCGCGCCCTTGGGCGGCTTGAGATTGGTCAGATTCATAAGAATCCCTACTTCACTTCCACGATATGCCGCACCTTCTGGAGCATGCCGCGCACCTCCGGCGTGTCGGCGACTTCGATCGTGTGGCGGATGCGCCGGAGCCCGATGCTCCGGACCACCTCTCCCTGCTTCCTGTTGAAGCCGATGGTGCTCCGCACCTGCGTCACCGTCAACGTCTTGCCCCCGGCGGTTGTCTTCGTTCCCATGGGCCGTCCTCGCTTCCAGAGATCCACTGCGTCGGTTGCCGCGACGCCTTCACACCCGTGCCCGAAGGCTAGGCTTCGGTCGGCTGGGCCGTCGCAGGCGCGGCCGGAGCAGCCGCCGGCGCCGCCGGGCGTCCCGACAGCTCCTCGAGCGACTTACCGCGCAACCGCGCCACCGCCACCGGGTCCTTCAGAGAAACCAGCCCGGTGAAGGTCGCGCGCACCACGTTGTGCGCGTTGTCCGACCCCAGCGACTTGGTCACGATGTTCGTGATGC
Source organism: Vicinamibacterales bacterium (assembly GCA_036381995.1). Taxonomy (GTDB): domain Bacteria; phylum Acidobacteriota; class Vicinamibacteria; order Vicinamibacterales; family Fen-181; genus FEN-299. Next base: position 23,198 of record DASVIS010000103.1, read on the forward strand.
CGGACGACTCGACGACCGCGCGCACCGCACCGCCGGCGATGATGCCGGTCCCGTCCGGCGCCGGCTTCAGCAGCACGCTGCCCGCCCCGTAGTGGCCGACGATCTCGTGGGGGATGGTGGTCCCGATGAGCGGCACGCGGATCAGCGATTTCTTGGCCGCTTCGATCCCCTTCTTGATGGCCGACGGCACTTCGCGGGCCTTGCCGACCCCGAAGCCCACCACGCCGTGCCCATCGCCCACGACGACGAGGGCGCTGAAACTCAGGTTCTTGCCGCCCTTGACGACCTTGGTGACGCGGTTGATGGACACGACCGTGTCCTTGAGGTCGAGCTGCGCCGGGTCGATCTTCTCGCGTGTTCGAATCATATGACTGAACCCTGCCTAGACGTCTTGAACGGCCAAAGGCGCTACGAATGAGCCGGGCCTTCGCGGTCTGAGGCCCGCCTCGCTAGAACTCCAGCCCAGCTTTGCGTGCCGCCTCGGCGACCGCCTTCACCCGGCCGTGATACAGGAAGCCGTTCCGGTCGAACACCGCCTGCTTGAGCCCCTTCGCGATCAGGCGCTCGGCGATGGTCTGACCGATCAGCTGCGCACCGGCGATGTTGCCCCCGCGCACCTTCTCGCCCATCTTGGCCTTCACGCTCGGCTCCGCGGTCGAGGCCGACGCCACCGTGTTCCCGGTCGCATCGTCCACAGCCTGGACGTACGTGTGCACCACGCTGCGGAACACCGTCAGGCGGGGCCTCTCGGCCGAGCCGACGATCCGCTTGCGAAGGCGCAGCTTGATGCGGTCGCGCCTGTCTTCCTTGGTCCGAATCTTCATATGCTGCTCGATGTCTTCACGGGACCGTTCCGGTCCCGAGGTCCTCACCAGAAGTATGCAGTAGGCGGTAGACCGTAGGCAGCCTGTCTACTGTCTACTTCTACGCACCCGTCTTGCCGACCTTCTTCTTCAGCACTTCGCCGGTGTAGCGGACGCCCTTCTGCTTGTAGGGGTCCGGCTTTCGCATCCGGCGGATGTCGGCGGCCACCTGGCCAACCAACTGCCGGTCGATGCCGGTCACCGTGATGTGCGTCTGCTTGTCGATCGTCATGTCGATCCCCTGCGGGAGGTCGAAGACGATCGGATGCGAGTAGCCCAGGGCGAACACCACCTGGCGGCCCTTCAGCTCGGCGCGGTAGCCGATGCCGACAATGTCGAGCTCGCGCTTGAAGCCTTCGGTGACACCGGTGACGGCGTTGGCCACCAGACTCCGGCCGAGGCCGTGGAACTTGCCGAGTTCCTTGTCCTCGCGGATGGTCTTGGCGACCAGTTGCCCGTCCTGGATCTCGAAGGTGATGCCGGGCGGGCACGGCTGCCGCAGCTTGCCCTTCGGCCCGTGGATCTCCACGGCGTCTGCGGCCACGGTGATCGTGACGCCCTTCGGGATCGGAATCGGTTTCTTTCCAATACGCGACATTGCTGCAATCCTGTCGTGGGTCCTCACGGACCCATCTCTGGTTCACTCGCCACTGGCTGCTGGCCACTGGCCGCTTGTCAACGTCAGTCCCCGGCTACCACACGTTACAGAGCACCTCGCCGCCGACACCCGCCTTGCCGGCCTCGCGTCCGGTCATCAGCCCGTGGGACGTCGTCAGGATGCTGATGCCGAGCCCGGCGAGAACCGGGGGCACCTCCTCGTGACCGAAGTACACCCGCCGGCCGGGCCGGCTGATGCGCTCGATCCCGGTGATCACGCGTTCGCCGCGCGCGCCGTACTTCAGGAAGATGCGCACGAACTTCTGCGGTGTCCTGGCCCCTTCGGGAGTCTGCTCCACGATCTTGTAGCCCTGGACGTATCCCTCGGTCTGAAGGATCCGCGCGATCTCGACCTTCAGTTTCGACGCCGGGATGTCGACGCGCGGCCGCTTGGCCCCCACGGCGTTGCGGATACGCGTGAGCATGTCAGCAATCGGATCAGTCATAACTCGTGAACCTTGTCGTTCTCCCGGGTGGTTCGCTCGCGCGAACAGTTCGGGGTTTCGGCGTTTCGGCCTCGCCCTGTCACCAGCTGCTCTTGATGACGCCCGTGACGTCACCCTCGAGCGCCAGCTTGCGGAAGCAAAGACGGCACAGGGCGAACTTCCGGATGTAGCCGCGTGGACGCCCGCACAGCCGGCAGCGGTTCCGCAGGCGGATCTTGTACTTCGGCGTCTTGAGTTCCTTGACTTTCTTCGCGGTCGTGGCCATGTTCGGTTCTCTGATTAGCTAGTCCTGAACGGCATCCCGAGGAGTTGCAGCAGCCGCCGCGCCTCCTCGTCGGTCTTGGCAGTCGTCACGACCGACACGTTCATGCCGCGCGCCTTGTCGACTTTCATGTAGTCGATCTCGGGGAACAGCAACTGGTCGCGCAGACCCATGGTGAAGTTGCCGCGGCCGTCGAAGCCCTTCGTCGAGACGCCCTTGAAGTCGCGGACGCGCGGGAGCGCGATGTTCAGCAGGCGATCGAGAAATTCGTACATCCGGTCGCCGCGGAGCGTGACCATCGTGCCGACCGGCATGCCCTTGCGCACCTTGAAGGCGGCAATCGACTTCTTGGCGCGCGTAGTGACCGGCCGCTGCCCGGTGATCCGGCCGACTTCGTCGGTGCCGGCATCGATCAGCTTCACGTTCTGCGTCGCCTCGCCCAGGCCCATGTTCACCACGACCTTCTCGACCTTCGGGATGGCCATGACGTTCTTGTAGCCGAACTCCTTCTTGAGGCCGGGCACGACCTCCTTGAGGTAGCGTTCCTTCAACCGGGTCATTTGTCCACCACTCCCTCGCACTTGCGGCAGAAGCGCACCTTCCGCCCGTCGCCCAGCACGCGGCGGCCGATACGTGTCGGCTTGCCGCACTCGGGGCAGACCAGCTGGACGTTCGACGCGTGGAGCGCGGCTTCACGCTTGGCGATGCCGCCCTTGACGTTCTTGGAAGGGTTCGGCTTCGTGTGCCGGCTGATGATGTTCACGCCCTCGACCACGAGGCGGTTGTCGGCGCGCACGACCTTCAGGACCCGGCCCCGCTTGCCGCGGTCCTTCCCTGTCGTCACGACGACGTTGTCGTTCTTCCGGATTGGCGTTTCTAGACGTGACATACCTACAGCACCTCGGGCGCGAGCGAGATGATCTTCATGAACTTCCGTTCGCGCAGCTCGCGTGCGACGGGACCGAACACGCGCGTTCCGACCGGCTCGTTCTCGTCGTTGATCAGCACGGCCGCGTTCCGGTCGAAGCGGATATAGCTGCCGTCCTTGCGGCGCTGTTCCTTCCGGGTGCGGACGATGACGGCCTTCACGACGGAGCCCTTCTTGACGGCGGACTCGGGCACCGCCTCCTTGACCGACGCCGTGACGATGTCGCCCAGGCGCGCGTAGCGCCCGGTGGATCCGCCGATCGGGTTGATCACCGAGATCTTGCGGGCGCCGGAATTGTCGGCGACATCGAGGACCGAGCGCATCTGGATCATGACGCACCTCCTGTCGGCTCAGTCGTCGCGGCCACCTGCGCCTCGGCCTCGCGGGCCTTGACGTCGACCGCGCGCCGCACGATGCGCGCCACCACCCAGCGCTTGCGGCGGCTCATCGGGCGGCCCTCGACGATCTCGACGAGGTCGCCGACCTTCGCCTCGTTCCCCTCGTTGTGCGCGAGGAAGGTCGAGGTGCGCCGCTGGATCTTGCCGTACAGCGGGTGGCGCACCTGACGCTCCACCGAGACCACGACGCTCTTCTCCATGCGGTCGCTGGTGACGACACCCTGGACGCGTGCTTTATCGGCCATCGTGCTAACTCCTGCCCGCCGGGGCGGTCTTCTGGCGGAGCACCGTCTTGACGCGCGCGAGGTCGCGACGGACCTCCCGCACCTTCAGCGGCACGTCGAGATGCCCCATGGCCTTCTGGATCCGCAACCGGAAGAGCTGATCGTTCAGGTCGCGCTCGCGGTTCCTCAGGTCGTCTTCGTTCAGCTCGCGCAAGTCGCTGGCGCTCGTCATGACACAGCCTCCTGGGCGAAGCGCGTCGCAAACCGGGTGCGGATCGGCAGCTTGGCGGAAGCCAGGCGCATCGCCTGCCTCGCCTCCACCTCGGTGACCCCCTCCATCTCGAAGAGGATCTTGCCGGGCCGGACGACGGCCACCCATTCCTCGGGAGCGCCCTTGCCCTTACCCATGCGTGTTTCCTGCGGCTTCTTGGTCACCGGCTTGTCCGGGAACACGCGAACCCAGATCTTGCCGCCACGCTTGATGAAGCGGGTCATCGCCACGCGGGCCGCCTCGATCTGGCGCGCCGTCATCCAGCACGGCTCGAGCGCCTTGAGCCCGTAGTCGCCGAACGAGACGTCGGACCCGCGCCACGCCTTCCCGGCCATGCGCCCGCGCTGCTGCTTGCGGTACTTGACTTTCTTCGGCATCAACATAGGGAGACCTTCCTACCGCCCCTCGCCCCTCGGCTGCCGGCGCGGCACCCGGTAGTCCTCTTCGCGCCCCACGCGCGGCTCGAGACGCTCGCCCTTGTAGAGCCACGTCTTGACGCCGATCAGACCGTAGGTCGTATGCGCTTCGGCAAACCCGTAATCGATGTCGGCCCGGAGGGTCTGAAGCGGCAACTGCCCGTTCAGGTACCATTCGGAGCGGGCGATCTCGGCGCCGTTCAGGCGGCCGGAGACGCGGACCTTGATGCCACGGGCACCGAAGCGCAGCGCCGACTCGACCGCCTTGCGCATGGCGCGGCGGAAGGCGACACGCTTCTCCAGCTGCATCGCCACCGACTCGGCAATCAGCTGGGCATCCAGTTCGGGCTTCTGGATCTCCTGGATATTGATGAACACCTCGCGGCTGGTCCGGCGCTTGACCTCTTCCTTCAGCTTGTCGACCTCCGCGCCCTTCCGGCCGATGATGATGCCGGGCCGTGAAGTGTGGATGTCGATCTTCAGCTTGTTGGCCGCGCGCTCGATCTCGATCCGCGAGACGCCCGCGTGCGCGAACCGCCGCTTGAGTTCGCTCCTGAGGGCCAGGTCCTCATGCAGCAGCTTCGCGTAGTCGCGGTCGGAATACCACCGCGACCGCCACGTCTTGTTGAAGCCGAGCCGGAATCCGTACGGGTGAACCTTCTGACCCACGAGACGCTCCTCAGTTGCAGTCACTGTCTCAGGCGGGAGGCGGGCACCGCCTCCCGTCAACTTCTATCCCCGCCTACTTCTTCGCCGCCACAGCCTTCGCCTTCGGCGTGACGGCCTTCGCCTTCGGCGCCCGGCGCCGCGGGGTCTTGGTCGGCCCGGCGGCCGAGACCGCCTGGGGCTTCTCGGCCACGTGCACCGTCAGGTGCGCCGTGCGCTTGATGATGTGGAACGCCCGGCCCATCGGGGCGGGGCGGATCCGCTTCATCGACGGGCCCTGGTCAGCGAAACACGCCAGGACGTAGAGTCGATCGACGTCGCCGCCGAAGCCTTCCTTCTGCTGCGCGTTGGCGATGGCCGAGCGCAGCACCTTCGAGATGTCCCGCGCCACGCGCTTGCGGGAGAACTGCAGCAACGCCTGCGCCTTGTTCACGTTGCACCCGCGAATCAGGTCGAGCACGAGGCCGGCCTTCTGCGCGGACGTACGGATGTACCTGGCCGTCGCTTCGCCCTGGATCATGATGCGCTACCCCCGGCCGGCTTTGGCGCCGCTGCTGGCGCCGGCGCGGCCCCGGCCACCGGAACCGCCGACGCTGCCTTCTCGCTCTTGGTCGTGTGACCCTTGAAGGTCCTTGTCGGCGAGAACTCGCCAAGTTTGTGACCCACCATGTTCTCGGTCACATACACCGGCACGAACTTCCTGCCGTTGTGGACCGCCAGGGTGTGACCGACCATCTCCGGCACGATGGTGGAACGCCGCGACCAGGTCTTGATGACTTTCTTCTCGCTGCTGCGGTTCATCGCCTCGACCTTTTCGAGGAGGGGCGTGTCGATGAACGGGCCTTTCTTCAGTGATCTGCTCATAATTCATTCACTCCGTAGCGGCTGGCCCCCGGGCCTGCCGGCGGGTCGCGGTGGCATCGCGGTCACCGCGGGCGGCGCTGAAGCGCCGCCCCTACATCGTTACTTCGGCCGTCTCTGCACGATGAACTGGTCGGTCGACTTTCGGTTGCGCGTCTTGTAGCCCTTGGTCGGCATGCCCCACGGCGACACGGGGTGGCGTCCGCCCGAGGTCTTGCCCTCGCCGCCGCCGAGCGGATGATCCACCGGGTTCATCGCGACGCCGCGCACGTGCGGCCGCTTGCCGAGCCAGCGGCTCCGGCCCGCCTTTCCGTACGAGACGTTCTCGTGGTCGATATTACCGACCTGCCCGATGGTCGCCAGGCACTCCATGTTGACCCTGCGGAGCTCGCCGGACGGCATCTTGACCGTTGCGTACTCGCTTTCCTTGGCGATCAGCTGGACCGCCGACCCCGCACCGCGCGCCACCTGGCCGCCGTGTCCCGGCCGAAGTTCCACGTTGTGAATCATCGTGCCGAGCGGGATGTTCTTGAGCGGCAGGGCGTTACCCGGCAGGATGTCGACGTTGTCGCCGGCCACGATGGTGTCGCCCACCTTCAGGCCGTTAGGCTGCAGGATGTAGCGTTTCTCGCCATCCGGGTACTGCACCAGCGCGATCCGTGACGACCGATTCGGGTCGTATTCGACCGTAATGATCTTGCCGGGGATGTCGCGCTTGTCGCGCTTGAAGTCGATCACGCGGTACATCCGCTTGTGACCGCCGCCGCGCCACCAGATCGTCAACTCGCCGCGGTTGTTTCGCCCGCCCGACTTGCGGAGGGGTTCGGTGAGCGGCTTGTAGGGCGTGTCGGTCGTGATCTCGTCGAACACGGGGACCGTCTGGAACCGCCGCCCCGCCGACGTGGGTTTATATGTGCGAATGGGCATAGCTCTGACCCTTACCAGCTAACCGCTGGCAGCTGGCAGCTGACAGCGGATCCGCTGCCAGCCGGCGGCTGCCGGCTGACCGCGTGTGATTACGCCCCTTCCAGGAACTCGGGCATCTTCTGGCCTTCACGCAACCGCACGTACGCCTTCTTCCAGTCGGAGCGGCGCCCGGAGAAGCGACCCTGGCGCTTCACCTTCCCGTGCACGAGCGTGGTTCTCACGCTCTCCACCTTTGAGCCGAGGAGCTTCTCGATCGCCTGCTTGACCTCGACCTTGGTCGAGCCGGCCGCCACCTGGAACACGATGGTCCGGCCGTCCTCGCGCTGGATCGTGGTCTTCTCGGTGATGAGCGGCCGTCGAATGACGTCTGTGAGTTTCATGGCTCGCTTACCCCAACACTTCCTGCAGCCGCTCGAGGGCCGCGCGGGTCACCACGATCCGGCCGCCGTCGGCCAGGTCGCGGGCAGTCAGGCGACCGGCCTCCACCGGCCGCACGCCGTCGATGTTGCGGATCGCGAGCACGTGCTTCTCGTCGACCTTCAGGTCGACGATGTGTCCCTTGTCGGTGACGCCCAGACGCTTCAGCATCTCGACGGCCGCCTTGGTCTTGATCGTCTCGACCGCGAGCTGGTCCACCACGACGACGGCCCGATCCTGCAGCCGCGCCGCCAGCGCGGCGCGCAGGGCTCCGCGCTCGACCTTCTTCGGCACGCGAAAATCGTAGCTGCGGGGCTGCGGTCCGAACACCGTGCCACCCTTGCGCCACAACGGGTTCCGCGCCTCGCCGACCCGAGCCCGGCCAGTGCCCTTCTGCCGCCACGGCTTCTTGCCGGTGCCGCTGACGAGTCCCCGGGTCTTGGTCATGTGGGTCCCGCGCCGCTCGGCGGCGTTGGCGTGCACCACGGACTCCCACACCAGGTGGTCCTTGATGCGCCCGCCGAACAGCTCGTCGCTCACGTCGAGCGTGCCGACCTTCTCGTTCTGACTGTTGACGACGTCCAGGTTCATGGCTCTCGCTCGCTACTTCTTGCCCTTCGGCTTCTCGACCTGGGGCACTCGCACCGGCTTGGCCGCAACGGCCTTGCGGATGATCAGGTACCCGCCGTCCGCGCCCGGCACCGCGCCGCGCACCATCAGCAGGTGGTTCTCCACGTCGACCCGCTCCACGCGCAGGTTCCGGGTCGTCACGCGCTCGTCCCCCATGTGCCCGGCACCGCGCATGCCCTTGACGACGCGCGACGGGTACGACGATGCGCCAATCGATCCTGGCGCCCGATGGAACATGGACCCGTGGGTGGCGGCGCCACCACGGAAATTGTGGCGCTTCATGACGCCCTGGAACCCGTGGCCGCGGCTCGTGCCGATCGCGTCGACGCGGTCGCCGACGGTGAAGAGCGACACCATCACCTGGTCGCCTCCCTTCATCGCCTCGCTGCCCTTGGCCAGCCCGACTTCGCGGCGCACGCGCGTGGGCGGCACGTCGGCCTTCTTGTAGTGCCCGGCCAGCGCCTTCGTCACCTTCGCGGGACGGTCCTCGACCAGGCCGATCTGCACCGCCTCGTAGCCGTCCCGCTGGGCGTTCTTGGCCTGGACGACGACGCACGGGCCGGCCTTGATCACCGTCACGGGCCGCACGCTGCCGTCGTCGGCGAACAGCTGCGTCATCCCGACTTTCCTACCGATGATTCCTGTGACCATTCGCGTTCCTTGTCAGCAGGCAGCTGGCAGCTGGTGGCTGGCGGCCCTGGGCTGCCCGCTGTCAGCTGGCGGCTGTCGGCTGGAACCTTACTTCCTGCTGTCCTTGCCGAACGCCTTGATCTCGACGTCCACGCCGGCGGGCAGGTCGAGCTTCATCAGCGCGTCGACGGTCTGCGAGGTCGGCTCGAAGATGTCGATCAGCCGCTTGTGGGTACGGATCTCGAACTGCTCCCGCGACTTCTTGTCGACGTGCGGCGAGCGGAGCACCGTCCACTTGTTCTTCTCGGTCGGCAGCGGAATCGGGCCCGCCAGCCTGGCGCCGGTGTGCCGGGCGGTGTTCACGATCTCCTTCGTGGACTGGTCGAGCACCCGGGCGTCGTACGCCTTCAGACGGATGCGGATCTTGTCGCCGAACTGTGTTGACATACTGGCTCGCTTCGCTCGCCTATTCGAGAATCTCCGTCACCGTCCCGGCGCCCACCGTGCGGCCGCCTTCGCGGATCGCGAACTTCGACCCCTTCTCGATCGCCACCGGCGTGATCAGTTCCGCCCGGATGCTCGTGTTGTCCCC
>DASVIS010000104.1:0-14124 GCA_036381995.1 Vicinamibacterales bacterium
CGGCATCAGCGACCGCACCTTCTCGCCGAGCATCACCTCGGCCTCGGTCGGCGCACCGTAGCTCGTGCCGAGCCGAGTGGCGTGACCGATGACCTTCACCAGGCCACGGGGCGCGTGGCCGTGAATGAGCGGCCCCCACGACATCACGTAGTCGATGTACGTGTTGCCGTCGACGTCTTCGAGCCTGGCGCCCTTCGCGGCCTTGATGAACAGCGGATCGCCGCCGACGGCCGTGAAGGCACGGACCGGGCTGTCGACGCCGCCCGGGAGGATCTTCTGAGCCCGGGCGAACAACTTGGCGGAAGTGGACCAACGCAGCGTCTTCATGTTCTACCGGAGTGCGCGCGCAGCTTCGCGCGCGAAGTAGGTGATGATGATGTCCGCGCCGGCGCGGCGGATGCCGGTCAGCATCTCCATCATCGCGCGAGGGCCGTCGATCCATCCCTGTGCGGCGGCAGCCTTCAGCATCGAGTACTCGCCGCTGACGTTGTAGGCGGCCGTCGGGTACCCGAACTCCGCTTTCACGCGGGCAATCACGTCGAGGTAGGGCAGCGCGGGCTTCACCATCACGATGTCGGCGCCTTCCTCGATGTCTTCGGCGACCTCGCGCAGCGCTTCCTCGGAATTGGCCGGGTCCATCTGGTGCGTCCGCCGATCACCGAACTTCGGCGCCGAATCGGCGGCGTCGCGGAACGGCCCGTAGAAGGCCGAGCAGTACTTCGCGGCATAGGACATGATGGCCACGTCCTGGAATCCGCGCTCGTCCAGCGCGTGCCGGATGGCACCGATGCGCCCGTCCATCATGTCGGACGGCGCGACGATGTCGGCACCCGCCTCGGCGTGTGACACCGCGGTCCTGACAAGAAGCGCCACGCTCTCGTCGTTCGTGATTTCGCCATTCACCACGACCCCGCAGTGGCCATGCGAGGTGTACTCGCACAGGCAGACGTCGGTGATCACGACGATGTCCGGGTCGGCCTGCTTGATCGCTCTCACGGCGGCCTGGACCGGCGCCTGGGCGTCGTACGCCGCGGAGCCCAGCTCGTCCTTGTACGCCGGCAGGCCGAAGAGCAGCACGCCCGGCACGCCGTCAGCTTTCGCCGCCATCGATTCCTTGACCGCCTCCTCCACCGAGAGGTTGAAGACGCCCGGCATCGACGTGACCTCGCGGCGCACGCCCGATCCTTCGCAGACGAACAGCGGGTAGATGAAATTCTCCGGCGACAGCCGGGTTTCGCGCACGAGCGACCGGATGGCTGGCGACCGCCGCAGCCGGCGGCCGCGGCGCGTGAGATCGAGACGGGTAGCGACGTCAGGCGCAGACATGATGAACCTCTCCGTGTTGAACCGCTCCGTGCGTCAGGCTTTCTCGAAGTGCTCCACGATGGCCCGAACGAGTCCCGGAATGGTGTAGTCCGCGGGCATGATGGTCGTCCGGATCCCACACTGCTGCGCCGCCTCGGCTGTCACCGGTCCGATCGAGGCGATGGCGACGGGTTGCAGAAGATCGGCGACCGGTCCGACGCCGTAGAGCCGCACGAAGTTCCGCACCGTCGACGCGCTCGTGAACGTGAGAACGTCCACCTTCCGATCCAGGAGCATCCGGTAGATGTCCGGCTCGCTGTCGCGCTCGGTTTCCACCGGCACCGTCCGGTAGGCGGTGACCTCGGTGACGAGCGCACCCGATTTCCGCAGTTCGTCGGCCAGCAATTCGCGCGCGATGTCCGCACGCGGCAACAGGAACGCCTTGCCCGCGAGGTCGCCGGTCGCGCGCAGCGCCTCGACCACCGCTTCGGCGCGGTACTCGGCGGGCATCAGGTCCACCTTCAGGCAATGCCGCGCCACGCGATCGGCCGTTCCCGGGCCGATGGCGCACAGCTTGACGCCGGCGAGCGACCGCGTGTCGGTCGGCCCCGCCTGCATCCGCCGGAAGAAGTAGTCGACCCCGTTCGCGCTGGTGAACACCACCCAGTCGTACTGCCCGACGGTCGCGCACGCCTCGTCGAGCGGCGCGTAGTCCTCAGGCGGCACGATGCGCACCGTGGGCGCCTCGACGACGGTCGCTCCCAGCTGCTCGAGCGCCTCCACCAGGTCTCCGGCCTGCTCGCGCGGACGGGTGACGACGATGCGCTTGCCGAACAGGGGGCGGGCGTCGAACCAGCGCAGATGTTCCCGGAGGCCGGTCACGCGTCCGACGATCAGCATCGCCGGGTTGTTGAACTCGGGCTGGCGCGTCATCCCGGCCAGTTCGCCGATCGTGGCCTGGATCGTCTCCTGGCTGGGCAGTGTCCCGTTGAACACCAGCGCCGCCTTCTCGTCCCGCGACCAGCCGTGTGACAGCATGGAGTCGAGCATCCCGGGAAGCTGTTTCGGGCCGGTGTAGCAGACCACGGTACCGCCGAGCTTGCACAGGCTGGCCCAGTCCACATGCGGCTTCTTCGCGTGTTCCGCCTCGTGCCCGCGGACGAACGTCACCGTGTCACCGCCGCCCGGATACGTGATCGGAATGCCGGCATAGGCTGGCACGCCGATGGCCGCGGGAATTCCCGGGATCACTTCGAAGTGCACCGCATGCTCGTGGAGGAACAGCGCTTCCTCGCCGCCGCGATCGAACACGAACGGGTCGCCCCATTTCAGCCGGGCGACGACCTTGCCCTCGTGGGCCTTTTCAGCGAGGAGGTAGCAGATCGCTTCCTGCTCCAGAGCCTCGGGCGCCGCCGGGCCGACGTCGATCCGTTCGGCCTCCGGGCGCGCGTGCCGCAGCAGCCGCTCGTGGACGAGATGGTCGTAGATCACGACATCGGCCTGGTCGAGGCAACGCAGGCCGCGCACGCTGATCAGCCATGGATCTCCGGGCCCGGCTCCGATGAGGTACACAATCGGTGTCTTCATAGTGGCGTCCGCGACGTGCTGCCGGTCACTGCCGGGCACCACGCACGTCCTCGAGAATCGCTTCGGCGCCCTCCGCGATCAACCGCCGCGCGAGGCGAAGCCCCAGTGCGGCGGCCTGCCCGCGCGGCGCGCGATCCCGGCCGCGTACCGCGTGGCGCCCGTCCAACGAGACTACCACCGCGTGCAAGTCGAGGTCATCGCCCTCGGCCAGGGCGACGGCGCCGATCGGCGTCTGGCATCCCCCGCCAAGCGTGGCCACGAGGGCCCGCTCCGACTCGACGGCGTTCGCCGTCGCCGGGTGGTCGATGGCCGCCAGCGTCTCACGCGTGCCTTGATCGTCGGCGCGCAGTTCGATCGCAATCGCCCCCTGGCCCGGCGCGGGCACGCACGCGTCCACCGGCAGCGTGAAGGAAATTCGCTCGCTGAAGCCGAGCCGGCGCATCCCCGCCGCGGCCAGCACCAGCGCGTCGTACATCCCGCCTCCTTCCAGCTTTCTCAGCCGGGTGTCGAGGTTTCCGCGGATCGGCAGGAACGACGCTCCCGGAATGAGCCGCGTCAATTCGGCGATACGTCGCACGCTGCTCGTGCCGATGCGCGCGCACGGGCCGAGCAGCACCAGAAGATCGTCAATCGTGGCGGGCCGTGCGGTAGCGGCAGGCAGGACGATCACGTCCCGTGGATCCTCCCGCCGCAGCACCGCTCCAATGGCCAGCTCTTCGGGCAGGACCGCCGGCATGTCCTTGCAGGAGTGGACCGCGAAGTCCACGTCGCAGTGCAGCAGTGCGTCCTCGATCTCCTTGACGAACAGCCGCTTGCCTCCCGCTTCCGACAGCGGCGCGTCCGCGAGCTTGTCGCCACTGGTCCTGATCACGACGATGTCGCACGGCGGTCCGCCCGCCTGCTCGATCAGCGTGGCCGCCGTGCGGGCCTGCCACAGCGCAAGTTGACTGCCCCTGGTGCCGAGACGCATTGCCTTCACGGTGTCCTCGATGTGCCGGCATCGTCCGCGCGGCGCGCGGCGGAATCCCGACCCGGCTCGCCTCGGGCCGGTTCTTCGGCGTCGAGCGCGAACAGCCGCGTCAGCGCGTCTGCGTAGGTTCGCACCCGCTCGGGGTCGGGAATGGACTTGAGCTGTTCGGTCGGCGTGATCAGCAGCTTCTCGACCAGCAGGCGCGTGATCTCGTCGACGCGCGTCCTGGCCTCCGGCGGGAGGCCGGCCAGCTTCGGCTGCAGTCGATCGAGTTCGTGCCGGCGGATCGTCTCGAAGCGCTGTCTCAGCGCGACGACGGTCGGGATCGCGCCCCGTGCCGACAGCCACGCCTCGAACTTCCTGACCTCGTCGGCGACGATGCCCTCGGCCCGCGAGACCTCGGCGGCGCGCCGCGTCAGGTTCTCCTTCACAATCGCCTGGAGGTCATCGATGTTGTAGAGAAAGACCGAGCCGAGATCGCCCACGGCGGGCTCGATGTCACGCGGCAACGCGATGTCGATGAAGAACAGCGGACGATTCCGCCGCCCGCGCATGACGCTCTCAACCTGGGATCTCGTCAGGATGGGCAGCGTGGACCCTGTCGCGGTGATGATGATGTCGGCCCGCCCGAGTGTGGCGAGCAGGTCCTGCCAGGGGACCGGCGTGCCCCCGATCGACTCGGCCAGCGCGGTCGCGTGAGCGAGCGTGCGGCTGGTGATCAGCATCCGCTCCACGCCCTGGGCCTTCAGATGCTGCGTGGTCAGCTTGCCCATCTCGCCGGCGCCGATCACGAGGACCGTCCGCCCCTTCAGGTCGCCGAAGATCTTCTTCGCGAGCGCCGTGGCGGCGAAACTGATCGACACGGCACCTTCCGACAGCGCCGTTTCGGTCCGTACGCGCTTGCCGACGGTGAAGGACCACGGGAACACTTTGTTCAGAACCGGTCCCACCGTTCGCCCGCCGGCCGCCGCCGCGTAAGCGTCTTTCACCTGCCCCAGGATCTGGGGCTCCCCCACGACCAGCGAGTCGAGACCGCCAGCGACGCGGAACAGGTGCTGCGCCGCCGCGGCATCCACCCGCTCGTAGAGATGGGGCGCCACCTCCGCCGCCTCGAGGCCGTGATACTCGGCGAGGAACTCGAGCAGATCGCTGCGCGCCGCCGACACCTCGTCGCACGCGACGTAGAGTTCGGAGCGATTACACGTGGAGAGGACAACGGCTTCACTGGCGCTCGATCGTTCCGACAGCGCCGCGAGTGCGGCGTCGAGGCCCTTCGTCGCGAAGTCGAGACGCTCGCGGAGCTCGACCGGCGTCGTCTGGTGGCTCACGCCCAGAAGGAACAAGTGCATACCGGCGTCCTCACCCTCCGAAATTGTGACTGCGGGTCAGGAAGTAACCGATCGGCACGAAGTTGAACAGCACGATGGCAAACCCTATCGCCGAGAGATACGCCGCTCGCTGTCCGCCCCAGCCCAGCCTTCGCGCGTAGAGCGCGAACGTGTAGATCGCCCAGCAGACGACCGCCCCGAGGATCTTCGGATCGGCGAGCGACATGGCCTGGACGCGCGGGTCGAAGATCGGCCCGCCCTTCGCCTCCGCTGCCCAGATCGTGCCCACGAGGACACCGATCGTCAGAAAGACCCACCCAAGCGTGACGGTGCGGGCGTTCATCAGATCGAGCGAGTCGAGCGACGGCAGGCGCTTGTAGAAGAAGCCGAGATGCTTGGCCTTGATCTCCTTGAACAGCAGCACGTACGTGATCCCGATCACGCACGCGAGCGCGAAACTCGCGTACGCGAACAAGAGCGAGGCGACGTGGACGCCGAACCACGGGCTCTCGAGGATCGGCACCCGCTTCTCGACGACCGGATTGAGGGCGCGAAGAGACTGCAGCGCGACGAGCAGGGGCACGATGAAGACGCCGAGCGCGCGCTCCTCGGTGGTCATCTCCATGTAGAGGTACGCGAGGGCCAGCAGCCAGACGAACGTCGACACGGCTTGCGTGGTTCCCGCAATCGGCACGTGCCCGGCGGCCATCGTCTGCATGCCGATGACAAAGGTGTGCGCCAGGGCGCCGATCGCCAGGAGGGCCGTGCTCGAGCGTCCCACCGTCACGTTGCGCGTGACGAAATGGGCGGCGTACAGGACGCCGGCAGCCAGATACAGCAAAAGGGGGATCGTGTTCACGATAGCCTCAATGAGTTCTCGCGCAGTGGCCGGCGATCACTGCGTCTTGCCTGTCGGCCCGAAGTACCCCAGCTTGCTTCTCGCCGTCACGCCTTCGCGATCCACGCGCACCGCGATGCGGCGCCAGGCCCCATCGCGCGCCGGGTTCTTCGAGATGTACCCGAGGATGTACTGGCTCGCCAGTTCGTCGGCAATCTGGGCGTAGACGCCGGCAAGATCCTCGATGCGCGCGGGGAAGAACACGCGCCCGCCGGTCTCCTGCGCCAGTTGCCGGAGGACGAAATCCGCTTCCTTGAATCTCTTGTCGACAATTTCGTCCTTCGATCGCAACCCGATCGCGTAGATGGCCGTCTCCGACCGTTTCGCGAGATCGAGTACCTGGTCGTAGGTGACGAGGCTCGACGTATCTTCGCCGTCCGAGACGACGACGATCGCGTGCCGACGGACGTCCTGTTCGGTCGCCGCCCGGACCTTCTTCAGTTCCTTCAGCGAGATGTAGACCGCGTTGTACAAGGACGTCGATCCGCCAGCCGTGGTCTTGAGGATCGCGTTCTCGAGCGCCGCCTGGTCGTGGGTGAAGCCCTGGAGCACCTTCACCTCGCGGTCGAAGTCAATCAGCTCTCCGAGATCCTGCGGACGAAGCCGGCGCGCGAAGCCGACGGCCGCTTCCTGCGCCGTCGCCATCTGTTCTTCCATGCTCGCGCTCGTGTCGAGGAGCAGCGCCAGGGCAATCGGCAGGTTCGTCCGGTTGAAGAACGCCACATCCTGCTTCGCGCCGTCCTCGAACACACCGAACTGTCCGGGCGTGAGGTCCGTGACGAAGCGCCCCGCAGGGTTGGTCACCGTGACGCTCAGCGAGACGATGTCGACTCCTGTGCGGAACGACGGCAGTTGCGGCGATACGGCCGGAGGCGGGGCGGACGGCACCTGTGCGCGCAGGGCCACGCCGTGGCCTGGCGGCGCGCCGAGCGCCACCAGCGCAATCGCCGCCAGGCAGGCGGTCTTCCAGGAGGTCCCGCCCACCAGGCTCATCGCTGCCTGACCGCGATCGGCGTGCCGCGCGCGGTCAGGCCCGGCCGCCGGACGCTGACCTCGATCTTCTCGGGAGGAATCAGAGATTCCGGCCGCCCGTACGTGATCCGGTACTGACTCGTCAGTTCGTCGGCCAGGCGGGCGAGCGCGCCATCGAGGGCCATGCTGCTCAACAGCGAGAAGCGGTCGCCGCCGGTCGCGCGGGTCGCGGCGTCGAGGAACATCTCCCGATTGCGCTGCCCGAAGTCCGCGAGGTTGGGCGGTTCGAGCGTGAACACCATGGCGTCGAAGGTCGCACCGCTGTCGCGCAGTTTCGAAACGAACTCTTCGTAGTTGCGGTCGCTGAACTCCGGGCCGCCGGCGGTGATGGCGAGGATTACGGCACGATCGAAATCGCGCTTCGCGAGACTCGTGTAGATTTCCTCAACACCCTGCAGCAGGTATGACCCACTACCCGACGTCGAAAAGATCCGGTCGATGCCTCTTTCGAGCGCGGGCACATCGAGCGTGTAGTCGGTGATGACCGACGGTCGCTCGCCGAAGACGGTGATCGCCATCGGATTCTTGCCGGCCATTCGCTTGACGAAGGCCTGGAGGGCGCGGCGCATGTCCGCGATATATGGCCTGGCCGCCTGCGACGTGTCGACGAGCACGGTCAGCGTGATCGGCTCGGTCGCCCTCTCGGCGCGGAGGACTTCGCGGGCCACCCCGTCTTCGCGGACGACGAACTCGGCGGGCGTCAGGTCGGTGACCGGCGCGCCGTCCTTGTTCAGGACGCTGACGAACATCCCGCGATCGGTCGAGCGGGACGTTCGTGCCTGCTCGGGCCGATGCGGGTCCGTGGCGATGGCGGCGGAGCTGAGCAGCGAAGCGAGCGCGACACCGCCAAGCGCGCGTACAGTCCACCGAGAGCGCGAAACGCTAGTCATGGGAGTCTCCGGTGAGTTGGACACTGGCCTTCAGTCCAGTATAGGACCCCGCCGGATCGGGGTCAAGGCGCGGAGGGACGAAAACTCTTTAATATTCAGGTATTTGCGGCTGTGATGGCCACGCGGCGAACGAGGTTGGATTTCTTGACACCCCTAGGGGGGCGTGCTATAAACACCCGAGATCGTCGCTCGATCGCGCCGTCGCCTCTGTGTGTCCGGCCGCGTCGACGGGGGTGCCCGGGTGGTGCCGTGGGAGGGTGAGGGTCCGCCCGCATCCCAAGGGGTCACAACCCGGTCGGGACGCAGAGACTTGGGCTGCAGGCGCGGTGTTCCTCCCTGGACTTGGGTTCAGCCTTGTTTCACAGTTTACCGCGGCCCTTGAGCATGCTCGAAGCCTATATCCCTGTTGGGTTGTTCATCATCGTGGCGATTGGGTTCGCCATCGTGGCGCTCCTCATGGCATGGCTGGTGCGGCCCGAGCGCTACAACAAGGTGAAGCTCGAGCCGTATGAGTGCGGCATCGAGACGCGGAGCGACGCCCGCGACCGCTACAGTATCCGCTACTACCTCATCGCGATGCTGTTCGTCGTCTTCGACGTGGAAACGGTGTTCATGTTCCCGTGGGCGGTCATCATGCACCGGTTGAAGCTGTTCGGCCTGGTCGAGATGATCGTCTTCCTCTTCATCCTCGTCGTCGGTTACGCGTACGCCTGGAAGCAGGGCGCGCTCGAGTGGGCGTAGGCCTTGTGACGATGACGGGCAGCGCAACAGCCGCCGTAGGACGAGGCGAGTTCCATGGCTGATACCGAGCACACCGACCTTGCGAGTCCGAAGCCCGCGGTGGCGTCCAAGGTTCCGAAGGCTCCGCCGCCGCCGCCCGGGCCGCCCGACCCGGCGCCGCCCGCTGATGTTCCCGTTCCCGACTACATCCAGGCGTTGCAGAGCGCCCTGCCCGGCGCCGTCACCCAGGTGAGCTACTGGGTCGGCGACTGGACGGTGATCGTCGCGACGCCCCGGCTGCTCGACGTGGCGCGGCACCTCCGCGACACGGCCGGCGCCCGGTTCGACTACTGCTCCGATGTGACGGCAGTGGACTGGCTGGCGCGAGCCGGAGAACGGTTCGATGTCGTCTATTGCCTGTATTCGACGAGCCTGCGCATGCGCGTTCGCATGAAGACCCGAGTGGCGGATGGCGACAGCGTCCCGTCGGTCTCCGGTCTCTGGGCCGCGGCCAACTGGCTGGAGCGCGAGGCGTGGGACATGTTCGGGATTCGGTTCGCGGGCCACCCGGACCTGAGGCGAATCCTGATGCCGGATGAGTGGCAGGGACACCCGCAGCGCAAGGACTATCCGCTCGAGGGGCCCGGAGAGTTGATGCTGGAGAGTCCGCAGGACTGGCTGGAGCTGCGCCAGTCGTTCAAGGAAGCGGAGACCGAGTAAATGGAACCGGACGTCGCCCGCCCGATGTTCGACACCGACGAACTCGTCATCAACATGGGGCCGCAGCATCCCGCCACACACGGCGTGCTGCGCATCGTCCTGAAGCTGGATGGCGAGAAGGTCGTCGATGCGGACGTGGTCATCGGCTACCTCCACCGGGGGGTCGAGAAGCTCAGTGAGAACCGCGACTGGACGCAGATCGTCCTGCTGACCGACCGCCTGGACTATGTCGCGTCGGCCGCGGCGAACCTGGCCTACGTCGAGACGGTAGAAAAGCTCCTGTCGCTCGAGGTGCCCCGCCGCGCGCGATACATCCGCACGATCCTCGCGGAGCTCCAGCGGCTGGCCAGCCACCTGGTGTGGCTCGGAAGCCACGCGATGGACATCGGCGCGGTCACCGTCTTCCTCTATTGCCTGCGCGAGCGGGAGCTGATCCTCGACCTCTTCGAGGAGTACTGCGGCGCGCGCCTGACCTACAACTCGATGCGGATCGGAGGGCTTCCCCAGGACCTGCCGCCGAATTGGGACAAGAAAGTGCTCCAGTTCTGCGACATCCAGATGGAGAAGCTGGTCGACTACGAGACGCTGCTCACGCACAACCGGATCTGGCTGGAACGGACGAGGAACATCGGGGTGATTTCGGCAGCCGACGCCGTGGCCGTGGGCTTGTGCGGGCCGCCGCTCCGCGGTTCGGGTGTCCCACGCGACGTGCGGAAGGACGAGCCCTACGCCGCCTACGCCGAGATGGAATTCGACGTGCCTGTGGGAGCGAACGGCGACACCTACGACCGGTATCTGGTGCGGCTCGAGGAGATGCGGCAGTCGGTGCGGATCATCCGGCAGGCGCTGGGTGGGCTGCCCGAGGGTCCGGTGATGAGCAAGGTTCCACGTCTGATCAAGCCGCCGGCCGGCGAGACGTATCACGCCAACGAGTCCCCGAAGGGCGAGATCGGCTTCTTCATCGCAAGTGACGGCAAGTCCACCAGCCCCTACCGGCTGCGCGTGCGCCCGCCGTCGTTCTGTAATCTCCAGGCGCTGCCGCGACTGGTGCGCGGCCACCTGGTGGCTGACGTGATTGCGCTCATCGGCACGATCGACATCGTGCTGGGAGAAGTGGACAGGTAACGCGACAGCAGGCAGCCGGCAGCGTGATCCGCTGCCCGCCGGCAGCTGCCAGCTTCGGAAAACGCATGATTGATCTGCTCGTCATTCCGCTCATCAAGATCGTCATCGTCCTCACCGGCGTGCTGATCACGGTCATGTACCTGGTGCTGCTCGAGCGCAAGGTTCAGGCGTGGGTTCAGACGCGCCTGGGGCCGATGCGGGTCGGGCCGCACGGCGTGCTCCAGCCGGTTGCCGACGTGCTGAAGCTGTTCGTCAAGGAAGACATCACGCCGGTCCGGGCGGACAAGAGCGTCTTCATGCTGGCGCCGATCATCGTGCTGGTGCCGGCCCTCGTCGCCCTCGCGGTGATCCCGTTCGGCGACACGGTCAGCATTTTCGGCAAGCCGGTTCCGCTGTACATCGCCGATTTGAACATCGGGCTCCTGTACGTCGTGGCGGTGGCGTCGATCGGGGTCTACGGCATCATCCTCGCCGGCTGGTCGTCGAACTCGAAGTACCCGCTGCTCGGCGGGCTGCGGTCGTCGGCGCAGCTGATCAGCTACGAGCTGGCCGTGACGCTGACGTTCGTGAGCGTCGTCCTGGCGTCCGGCAGCCTGAGCATGGTGGACATCATCACGGCCCAGAAGACGAACGGGGTATGGTTCGCGTTCGTGCAGCCGGTGGCGCTGTTCATCTACACCGTGGCTGCGCTGGCCGAGACCAACCGGGCGCCGTTCGACCTGCCGGAAGCCGAGCAGGAACTCGTCGCCGGATTCCACACCGAGTACAGCGGCATGCGGTTCGCGCTGTTCTTCCTCGCCGAATACGCGAACATGATTGTCGTGTCGGCGATCGCCACGACGCTGTTCTTCGGCGGCTGGCTGCGGCCGTTCCCGAACGTGACGATGCTCTGGTTCCTCGACTACGTGCCGAGCTGGATGTGGTTCGTGGTCAAGACGTTCCTGGTCCTCTATCTGTTCCTCTGGATCCGGGCGACGCTCCCGCGCTACCGCTACGACCAGCTGATGCGGATCGGATGGAAGCTCCTGATCCCGCTGGCCATCGCGAACATCATCGTGACGGCCGCCGTGAAGGTGGCGTTGAGCTACTAGCAGCTCCTGTGAGGCTATGGGTCAAGCACTCGCGTTCTACACGCTCGCCGCATTCATCCTCGGGTTCGGCGTGCTCGTGATCACCGCCAGGAATACGGTGCACAGCATCATGTTCCTGGTGGCCGACTTCCTGTTCATCGCCGCGCTCTACGCGTTCCAGGGCGCGCCGTTCGTGGCGGTCATCCAGGTGGTCGTGTACGCCGGCGGCATCGTCGTGCTCTACCTGTTCGTCGTCATGCTGGTCGACTTGAAGCGCCCCCCGGAGGCGCACCAGGATCGACGGCGGCGCGGGCGCCTGGGCATGGTCGTTTCGCTGGTGGTGCTGGCCGAACTCGTGGCGATTGCCGCTTACAAGTACGTGTCGCCGGGAGCCGGTCTTCCGGCCGCCCGGCCCCTGGAGCCCGACAACGTGGCGCAGGTCGGGATGCTGCTCTACACCGATTACCTGGTCCCGTTCGAACTCGCGTCGATGCTGCTGCTCGTCGCGATGGTCGGGGCGATCGTGCTGGCCCGTCGTGAGCTGTAGCGGGATGCCGGGAGACGGCATCCTGAATGGAAGATGGAACCCGGCCTGTCGGGTGCTGAAGGTATGATTCCGATTACCCCGGTTCATTACATGGTTCTGTCGGCCGCGCTGTTCATCACCGGCGTCATCGGGGTGATGGTCCGCCGCAACATCATCGTGATCCTGATGTCGATCGAGCTGATGTTGAACGCGGTCAACATCAACCTCGTGGCGTTCTCGAACCTCTGGCAGAACGCGATCGGCCAGGTGTTCGTGATCTTCGTCGTCTGCGTCGCCGCGGCGGAAGCCGCCGTCGGCCTGGGCATCATCCTCGCGTTCTACCGGAACAAGGAAACGGTGAACATCGACGAGATGACCCTGATGCGGTGGTAGGGAATTCGAACGGCATAGGCGTCACATGGACTTGATCTGGCTCATCCCACTCCTGCCCGGCCTGGGCGCGGCCGTGAACGGCATCTTCGGCATCCGCTTCTTCAGCAAGCGGACCGCCGGGGTGATCGCGTGCACGACCATGGCGCTCGCGCTGGGCGTGTCGCTGGCGGCCTTCGTCCAGTTGCTCGGCCTGTCGCCCGAGGCGCGGATTCACGACGTGGTCCTGTTCGACTGGATCCCGCCGACCGCCCTCGAGACGATGGGTGGCAGGATCGGTTCGGTGCACGTCCCCTGGGCATTCCGCCTGGACCCGCTGTCGGCGATGATGATCCTGGTGGTCTCGGGAATCGGCTTCCTGATCCACATCTACTCGATCGGCTACATACACGGCGAGTCGCGCGGCGGGGTCGCCCGGTACTTCTCCTACCTGAACCTGTTCTGCTTCTTCATGCTCACGCTGGTGCTGGGCGCCAACTACCTGGTCATGTTCGTCGGGTGGGAGGGCGTGGGGTTGTGCTCGTACCTGTTGATTGGGTACTGGTACGAGAAGAAGAGCGCGGCGGACGCCGGCAAGAAGGCGTTCATCGCCAATCGCGTCGGTGACTGGGGGTTCCTGCTCGGCGTGTTCCTGGTCTACTTCACGTTCGGCTCGTTCGACTTCGGCGAGGTGGCCAACGCGGCCGCCGCCATGCCGGTCGAGACCGCGCAGTTCGGCACCCTGTCGTTGATCACGATCCTGCTGTTCGTCGGTGCGACCGGCAAGAGCGCGCAGATTCCGCTCTACGTCTGGCTGCCCGACGCCATGGAGGGCCCGACGCCCGTGTCCGCGCTGATCCACGCGGCCACGATGGTGACCGCGGGCGTCTACATGGTCGGCCGCAACGCCGTTCTCTTCTCGCACGCGCCGATGACCATGGAGGTCGTGGCGATTGTCGGCGTGCTGACGGCGGTGATGGCGGCCTCCATCGGCCTCGTGCAGACCGACATCAAGCGGGTGCTGGCCTACTCCACGGTGTCGCAGCTCGGCTACATGTTCGTCGCCATGGGCGTCGGCGCGTTTGCCGCCGGCGCCTTTCACCTGATGACGCACGCCTTCTTCAAGGCGCTCCTCTTCCTCTGCAGTGGTGCGGTCATCCACGCGATGGCGGGCGAGCAGAACATGCTGAAGATGGGCGGCCTCAGGAAGCACATGCCGATCACCTACGCGACGATGATGATCGGCACGTTTGCGATCGCAGGCATCCCGCCGCTATCCGGCTTCTTCAGCAAGGACGAGATCCTGCTGCAGGCGTTCCTCAAGAACAAGTTCGTCTACGGGCTGGCGGCGTTTGCCGCGCTGATGACGGCGTTCTACATGTTCCGGCTGATGTCGCTGACCTTCTTCGGCAGCTACCGTGGGCCGGCGTGGGAGACGGCGGGCCATCACGACCCAGGTCATGTGGAGCCGGCGTCCTCGCCGGCGGGCGGCCACGGCGCCTGGCACGGCCCGCACGATGCGCCGAAGTCGATGACGTTCGCCCTCGTCGTGCTCGCGGTCGGCGCCGTGGTGGCCGGATTCGC
>DASVIS010000105.1:0-5377 GCA_036381995.1 Vicinamibacterales bacterium
GGAGGTGAACTACCTGTCAGGTCCCGGCAAGGGCGTCATCCTGATCAAGTTGAAGCCCGGCGACGACCGGGTGCTCGGGTTCCTCGCCTCGAAGGGCGACCGCGACCTGCTCACCGTCGAGACCAGCCGGGGTGCGGAGCAGACCGTCAGCACCACCAAGTACGAGGTGACGAGCCGGGGTGGGCGAGGGCGCGAGCTGCTGCAACGCGGCCAGTTCATCCGCGTAATCGTGCCGACACCGGAGATCCCGTCCCCGCTGCAGTAGGGCACCTTGCACCTCAGGGACTATACTCTGCCGCGTGAATCGAGCGGCATCCAGACAGCCTCGCGCGTGGGACGTGGTCGGCATCGGGGCGAACTCGATCGATTTCGTCACCGTCGTCCCGGCGTTTCCGCGGCCTGAGGGCTGGCACTCCAAGATGCGAATCGGCCGTCACCTGGCCACGTGCGGGGGACAGGCGGCGACCACGATGGCGGCGTGCGCCCGCTTCGGCCTCAGGTCGTGGTACGTCGGGGCGATCGGCCGGGACGACAACGGGCGGAGGATTCGGGAGGAACTCCCGCAGTACGGGCTCGATCCCGCCGGGCTCGTCGTGCGCGACGGGCGCAACCAGTTTGCCGTCATCGTCATCGACGAGCAGACGGGCGAGCGCGCGGTCCTGTGGGATCGTGATGAGGCGTTGCGCCTGCGGGAAGAAGACGTGCCGCTCGACGTCATCGCGTCCGCGCGGGTGCTGCACGTGGACGATGTGGACCAGGAGGCGGCGATCCGGGCCGCACGCCACGCGCGGGGGTGCGGGATTCCGGTGACCAGCGACCTGGACAGGATGACCGAACACACCGACGAGCTCGTGATGGCGGTGACCTGTCCGATTTTTGCCGACGGGTTGCCGGAGCAGTTGACCGGGGAACGCGACCACGAGCGGGCGCTGCGCCGGTTGCGTCGGCGCCACGACGGGTGGCTGGTCGTCACGCTCGGCCAGCAGGGCGCCGCCGCCCTGGATGGCGACCGTTTCGTCCTCTCGCCGGGATTCCCGGTCAAGGCGGTGGACACGACAGGGTCGGGCGACGTGTTCCGCGCCGGCTTCATCTACGGCGTGCTGGAGGGATGGGACCTGGACCGCACGCTTCGAATGGCGAACGCGGCCGCGGGGCTGGCCTGCACGCGGCTCGGGGCGATGGCGGGTATCCCGGCCCTCGACGAAGTGCTGGCGCTCGCCAGCCAGAGCTGACTCCCTCTTCCGCCAAGCCGACCCATCGCACAGATCGTCGCACAGGGGATCCCTGGCTTTCGGTGTCCCGCCAGGCCGAGGCCGTCGGTGCCGCATTTTGCCTGTCTTGGGCGAGGGCCTTGCCCCACCGGCACGACGGGTGGACATCCAAGGCGGCAGGATCGACCTGTCCTGTCGCCCTTTTCCGTTCCGCGCAGTGTTTCCGGGTCTCCGGCGTCGGGCCAGGCGCTATCAGGGAAGCCTGAGCGCATTCACCGGATCAATCCTCAAAGCACGCCGGGCGGGCAGGTAGCACGCCACCCAACCGAGCACGACCAGCAGAACCCACGCGATGAGGACGGCGACGGGACGCAACGGCTCCATCTGGGGCAGCGCGGACCCGACCAGTCGCGTGAGTGCCAGCGTTGCGAGGAGTCCCACAACGCTTCCCGCCATCACCGCCGTGAAGCCGCTGGCGGCGACCAGCCGGAAGACCTGTACGGGCCCGGCACCGAGGCTGATTCGCACGCCGATTTCCCGCGTGCGCTGCGCGAAGGTGTACGACACGAGCCCGTAGACGCCGATGCCGCTCAGCAGCGCGGCGACGCCGGCAAACAGGCCGAACAGCAACAACAGGAAGCGCGGCCCCAGCACGCGCGCCGCGGTCTCCCCCAGGCCGGGCATCGTCCTCAAGAGGGTGACGGCGGATTGAAAGGGGCCGAGGGCGTCCTCCAGGTGCCCTTCCACGTGCGCCACTGCCGCCTCGAGGGCCTCGACCTGGGTCAGATGCAGACCAATCAGGAAGCGATGGTGGGGAGTGATTCGACCGTGTAGGGCTTGCACCAATTGCGCGCGACTGGCTTTGAGCCGGCCGCTGGTGAGATCCACCAACCGTTCCGGATCGGTGTCGCCCGCGACGATCGCCTTGAGAATGGCGCGCCCGCTCAGCCCCAGCACATCGCTGATGACACGCGTCAGTTTGAGATTGGCATCCTCCATGGTCTTTTGAATCCGCAAGGTATGCCGGGCGATCTCGGCCACCAACTGACGGCGGGTCCGCGTCAGATCCCGCAGATCCTGAATCGGGGTCGGCGGGACGAAACTCGCGCGGATGAGGCCGTGGGCCAACAGGTCGGCGATCCACGTCGCGTCGTTCATGTCACTCTTGCGGCCCGGCACCTGCCGGATATGCATCGCGTTGGCGAGAATGAGGGTGAACTGGTCCTCCAGGATATGCCACACGGGCTTCCAGTACACGCCCGTCGCCTCCATCGCCACGTGGGTGCACGCGTGCGCGGTGAGCCAGTCCGCGAGCGTCAGCAACTCTCGCGTGGTCGTCGCGACCGTCCGGCGGTGATAGAGGACCTGCGGGCCGTCCGCGATCCGCACGCAGGCGGTGACCTGGCCCGCGTGGACATCCAGACCGGCACAGCGCGGATACAAGACTTCCATCGGACGCCTCCCTTCATCGGGACGCGGGCAGGGAGTCCCCAGACGCGAAATCTACAGAGCGTGCTCACCGGCCAGGCCGGGGCCACAATGCAGGATACTCGCGGGACTCCGGGTCCAACTAATCCTCGGGCTTCGCGCACCATAGAGATATCGACCTCGGCGCCAGCGTCCGGGGCCACTGTGCCCTGTTTCATCGATGCGTGGGTGCGGCGCCGCCGCATGGGGAACTAATCCGTCCTATCGTCGCGTGAGATCGCGATAATTCGGAACGCGCTCGTAGTGATCGTGGGCGACGAGGTTGAAGATGTCCTCCTCCAGGTTCGCCCCGGTGCAGGTGATCGCCTGGACCTTGTCCCGCCGGATCATCTCGGCGAGCGAGAGTCCGAGCTCGGCGGTGCTCATCGCGCCGGCGATGGTCATGAACATCTTGCCGCCGCCGTCGAGGTGCGCACGGTAGGCGTCGGCCGCATCCACCAGAGTTGCGGCGTTGAAATGACGGAAATGATGCCGGATGAAGCGCGAAATCGAGCCATCCGCATCACGCCGGGCGGCGCTGCGGGGCTCGGCGGGTGCAGTAGTCGCCATTTGCTCGTCGAGTAGGATCGGGGAGGATGTTAACCTGGGCGGAGGCTGAGCGTCAACATTGGTGAGTCCAGGCTCATGCGCGGCGTCGACGACGCACGCTGGCGCACCTTTTCAGGGCCTTGGCCGAAGACAGGCGCACTTCGCGGTACCGTTCGTGTATTACAAGGGATACCTCATCATCTTGAGCAATGCAGACAGCACTACCGCAAACGAGAACCAGACAAAAGCCGGTCCAAAAGGCTGTTCATGCGGCAGGCAAGTCGCCCGCTTTCCCGGACACGAAACGGACCGCCCCGGTGACCGTAATCATCCCCGCTTATAACGAGGCGGAATCGATTGGCGACACCATCAGGAGCCTCCAGGCGCAGACCCTCCGTCCGGAGAAGATTCTCGTCGTGGATGATTGCTCGTCTGACGATACTGCAGCCGTAGCACGCTCGATGGGAGTCAGCGTGATCAGGCCTCCAGTCAACACCGGATCCAAGGCCGGCGCTCAGAACTTCGCTCTGGCTGGAGTCAAGACCAGATTCACGATGGCGATCGATGCCGATACCGCCTTGGCACCCGACGCGATTGAGAAGCTCCTGCCCGCACTCGACGCACCTGGCGTAGCCGCCGCCTGCGGCTTCGTCATTCCGCGCAGCGTGCACACTCTGTGGGAGCGCGGGAGATATGTCGAGTATCTGTTCGCGTTCACGTTTTACAAGCAGGTCCAGGAATACTACGAGCGGCCGCTCATCTCGTCCGGCTGCTTCTCGATCTACCGCACGGATGCGCTGATCGCCTATAACGGCTGGGAAACGCGAACATTGGCGGAAGACATGGACCTCACCTGGTCCTTCTACGAGGCCGGAAAGAAAGTGAGGTTCGTCCCTGAAGCCGTCTGCTATCCGATCGAGCCGCACGAGTATCGCTTCATGAGCCGTCAGCTCAAGCGCTGGTCCCACGGCTTCGTGCAGAACGTTCGACTCCACTGGCGCGGCGTTCTGCACGTTCCATATCTGCGCTCTGCCGTCGCGGTCTCGATGTGGGACGCGAGCCTCGCCGCGCTGCTCTATCTGGTGCTCCTTCCGCTTCTCGCGATTTATTTCCGCACGCCCTGGATTCTCCTCGGATACGTCATTGACGCGCCGGCGATGCTGGTCCCGGTCATGGCGGGCGCTATCCCGCGAGGCGAAGGATTACGGGCGCTGGCGAGCATGCCCGCTTTCTTCGTTCTGCGAACCGTCAACGCGGTGTTTTTTCTTCGCGCGCTCTGCTCCGAGCTCTTCGGCCGCGGATTTCACAAATACGAGAAGGGGCACTGAAGATGACGGCTGGACTTCCTGGTGCCGGAATCGGCGGGCTGTTCTACATGCTGAGCGCGATCGGCATGCCGTTTCACGCCGCGTTTCGGTCGGTGCGACGCAAGCTCAGCGATCGCGGCGAGACAGATCCGCCCGTCAATTGGCGATTGGTGATGCGACAGTTCGCGATCGCCATCGGTATTCTTGCCGCGCTATGGGTAACCGGTTGGCTGCTGGCGCTCATGATCCAAGCCTATCCCGACTCGCTCGGCGCGATGAAGCCTCCGGGCGGCGGGCATCACGTACCGAACGTGCTCAAGATCGGCGCGCTCGTTCTCTCACTCGGCACGCTCTCACTGGTTCTGATCGCTGTTCAGGTCGCGCGCCTGATCGTGAACCGTCGCAGCGACGACGTGGCGCGCGTTGCGACGCTTATCGCGCTGCTGATGGGTCTGCTGGTTCTGCCCGCGCACGCGCAGCCAACCACAGGGTCGGCGTCAGCCTCTGTGTCAGCGCATCTCCGGACCGCCGAGTCGGCGTACAACGCGGGCGACACCGAGCTCGCAAAGAGCGAGTACTCAGCGGTCCTGAGCGTTGACCCGAACAACCCGCGCGCTGTGCCTGGGCGGTTGTGCCTGGGCGGGGCGGCTCCTCCGAACGACGCCAACGCCGTCTGATAATGGGAGATTCTGTTACCCTGCTGAGCGGAGAGCGAGCGGCAACGCCTCTAATCCGTCCTATCGTCCCGATCCACGCCGTTCAGGACGGGACGATCGCGAAGCTGTTTTTCAGCCAATTGGGCGGCACCACCATCTACCAGTTCGACGAGGACGGACGGCTCTG
>DASVIS010000106.1:0-5179 GCA_036381995.1 Vicinamibacterales bacterium
CGCCGAGCGACGCGGTGACCGGCACCGGCAGCGGCGGAGTCAGCGGCTGCTCCACCAGTTCCCACGCATTACGCTCT
Organism: Vicinamibacterales bacterium; assembly: GCA_036381995.1. GTDB lineage: Bacteria > Acidobacteriota > Vicinamibacteria > Vicinamibacterales > Fen-181 > FEN-299. Next base: position 78 of record DASVIS010000106.1, read on the forward strand.
TCCGAGATCTTCGACGCAAACGCCGTGTGCAGCCCGTGACCGCCGCGGTGCGCCACCAGGTGGCCGATCACCGGGAAGCCCACGAGCGCCAGATCGCCAATCGCATCGAGGATCTTGTGGCGCACGAACTCGTCTTCGAACCGGAGCGCGTTGTTCAGGACGCCCGTCTCGCCAATGACCACCGCGTTCTCGAGCGAGCCGCCGAGCGCGAAACCGTGCTGCCGCAGCGTCTCCACTTCCTTCAGGAAGGTGAACGTGCGGGCCGGGGCGATCTGCTCGATGAACACCGACTCGTCGATCGTCATCGTCCGCGCCTGGTGGCGCAGCAGCGGGTGGTCGTAGCTGATCGAGTAGGTGACCCTGAAATGGTCGCTCGGATAGAGCGCGATGCGCTTGTCGCCGCGCACGAGCTCGATCGGCCGGGTGATCCGAAGGAACCGCTTCGGCACCGGCAGCGGACGGATACCGGCCTCGTGAATCAGATACACGAACGGCGCGGCGCTGCCGTCCATGATCGGCACCTCGGGGTAATTCAGCTCGACCACGACGTTGTCGATCCCGAGGCTGACGAGCGCCGCCAGCAGATGCTCGACCGTCTCGACCGAACCCTCGTTCTGCGCCAGGCCGGTGGCGTACTGGATGCCCCCGAGGTTGTTGACGGTGGCTTCGATTTCGAGGCCACCAAGATCCATGCGCCGGAAGCGAATGCCGGAATTGGCCGGCGCGGGCCGAAGTGCCAACGTGACCTTGTTGCCTGAATGAAGCCCGATTCCAGCGCAGGATACCTGCCGTCGAAGAGTCCGTTGTGAGTCCATGAGGGTTTCAATCCGCACATGTACGCTATCAGGCCGGCTTATGCTAGAGCAAGGGCCATACCGTCAAGCCTTGCTGAGCCGACTGATCCATAACAGACTCATTTTCAGAAATTTACCATCTCTCATCCATCGCTTGCGCACCTATGGCCGGGCTGGCTGTGTCAGGGCAACCACAACCAATAAGACCAAAAGTGTGGCTATATTACCACAATCACTCATCCTGCCAACCGTCTTACCAGCCGCAAAGAGGAACGCCCAAACAACTCGGCCAGGACCCGACCGGTGTGCGACTTTGCAACTCTGGCAACTTCCTCGGGCGTCCCGACTGCGACGACGCGCCCACCATCGTCGCCGCCTTCGGGTCCCAAGTCAATCACGTGGTCTGCGGTCTTGATGACATCGACGTTGTGCTCGATGACCACCACCGTGTTTCCCTGGTCCACGAGGCGCCCCAGCACGTCAAGCAGCTTTCGCGTGTCCTCGAAGTGGAGTCCCGTCGTTGGCTCGTCGAGGATGTAGAGGGTCTTGCCGGTGCCGCGCCGCGACAGTTCCTTGGAAAGCTTGACGCGTTGCGCCTCGCCTCCGCTGAGCGTCGTCGCCGACTGCCCGAGCTTGATGTAGCCGAGCCCGACTTCCTGGAGTGTGCGGAGCTTGTTCGCGATGGGCGGAAAGTTCTCGAGCAGTTCGAGGGCCTGATCGACGGTGAGGTCGAGCACCTCGGCGATCGACTTCCCCCGGTAACGAATCTCGAGTGTCTCGCGGTTGTATCGGCGCCCTTTGCACTCCTCGCAGGTGACGTAGACGTTCGGGAGGAAGTGCATCTCGACCGCGATCACGCCGTCGCCCTGACAGGATTCGCAGCGTCCGCCTTTCACGTTGAACGAGAAACGGCCGGCCTTGAAGCCCCTGGCCTTGGCTTCCGGCAGCACCGCGAACAGCTCGCGGATGAAGGCGAACAGGCCGGTGTACGTTGCGGGATTCGAGCGTGGCGTTCGGCCGATCGGCGACTGGTCGATCTCGATGACCTTGTCGACCAGCTCGATCCCGTCGATCCCCGCGTGCGGTCCCGGCTCGTCGGCGGCGCGGTACAGCAGCCGCGCCAGGGAGCGATACAGGATGTCGTTGACGAGGGTCGATTTCCCAGAGCCGCTGACGCCGGTCACCGCGGTGAGGACGCCAAGCGGGATGCGGACATCGATGTTCTTGAGATTGTTGGCGCGGGCGCCGCGAATCACGAGCGCATCCCGGTCTGCCGGGCGGCGCGTCGCCGGAGTCTGAATCGATCGCTCGCCGCGAAGGTACTGCCCCGTCAGCGAAATCAGTCCGGGGGTGATTTCCGCTGGACCGGAAATCAGCGCGCCAGGGGGTCCCTGGAAAATCACGCGCCCGCCGTGCTCGCCGGCGCCCGGGCCCAGATCCACGAGGTAGTCGGCGGTGCGGATCGTCTCCTCGTCGTGCTCGACGACAATCACGGTGTTCCCGAGATCCCGAAGCCGACGCAGTGTGGTCAGCAGCCGTCTGTTGTCGCGCTGGTGAAGGCCGATCGACGGTTCGTCCAGCACGTAGAGCACGCCTCGGAGGCTGGCGCCAATCTGGGTGGCGAGCCGAATGCGTTGGCCCTCGCCGCCCGACAACGTAGCGGCGCCTCGCCCGAGCGTCAGGTATTCGACACCGACGTCCGTGAGGAAGCGAAGCCGCTCCTGGATCTCGCGCAGGATCCGGCCCGCGATGAGCTGCTCGCGCTCGGAGAGCGCCATGGACTCGAACGCCTGAAGCGCGTCACCGAGCGGGAGGTCCACGTACTCGGTGATCGTGCGTCCCTTGACGCGCACGCTCCGACTCTGCGGCTTGAGTCGTTCACCGTGGCACGCCGGGCACGGGCGCAGCGAGCGATACCGCTCGAGTTCTTCCTGCTCGGACCACGTCCCCTGCTCGAATCGGCGCCGCAGGTTGGGGATCAACCCTTCGAAATCCCGCCCGTAGGGGTCCGCCGCGCGCCGGCGCCACCTGGCCGCCGCCGGTTCGATGGCGCCCGCGGGCCCGTTGCCGTTGCCCTTGGCCTTGCCGTTGGCGTGGCGCGCTGCATCGGGACCGAGCAGGAGGAGATCCCGCGCCTTCTTCGGCAGCTTCCCGAACGGGACGGCGAGGTCGATGCCGAAGTTCCGCCCCAGCGCCGTGAGGGCGTCACGCACCAGCCGACTGTCACCCTGCGCCCACGGCGCGATCGCGCCGTCGAGCAGCGACAACGAGTCGTCCGGCACCAGGCGCGACGGGTTGAAGTCGAACATCGCACCGAGGCCCTGGCACTCGGGGCACGCCCCGTGCGGCGAGTTGAACGAGAAGGCGCGCGGCGTCATCTCGGGCATGCTGATGCCGCACTCGACGCACGCCAGACGCCGGGAGAACAGCCGGTCACCCGCTTCGACGCTGTTGATGATGACGATGCCGTCGGCGAGGCCGAGCGCCATCTCGACCGAATCCGAGAGCCGGCGCTCGATACCCGGCCGCACGAGCAGACGATCGACGACCACCTCGATCGTGTGGTTCCGGCGACGATCGAGGCCGATCTCCTCGTCCAGAGCCCGCACCTGGCCGTCGATGCGCGCCCGTGCGAACCCCCGGGCCCGAAGCGCGGCCAGGTCCTTCTTGAATTCGCCCTTGCGCCCGCGGACGATCGGAGCCAGAACGTTGATGCGCTCGTCCGACGGGAACGCGAGGACGAGGTCCATGATCTGGCCGAGCGACTGCGAGGAGATTTCCCGCCCGCACTGGTGACAGTGCGGCGTACCGATGTTCGCGAACAGCAGGCGCAGGTAGTCGTAGATCTCTGTGACGGTCCCAACCGTGGATCGGGGGTTCGAGGCGGTGGTCTTCTGCTCGATGGAGATGGCAGGCGAGAGGCCGTCGATGAGATCGACGTCCGGCTTCTCCATCTGCTCGAGGAACTGCCTGGCGTACGCCGACAGCGACTCGACGTACCGCCGCTGACCCTCGGCGTAAATCGTGTCGAAGGCGAGCGACGACTTGCCCGACCCGGAGAGGCCGGTGATGACTACCAGTTTTCCGCGGGGCAGGTCGACGTCGATGTTGCGGAGGTTGTGAACCCGGGCGCCGCGAACCGCGATCCAGTCGTGACCCATGCTACCCAGCCGCCGGCACCCTGCCGGCTGTTTGCTCGAATCCCTAAACAGGAAATTGTAGCACGGGCCTGTCCCGCGTCCCGCCGCAGCGACCCCTGGACCACTCCGACTCGTCAGGCAAGCGGACCTGGCTTCCGCTTGACGCGAGGGGAAGCGTGGTGGCTTACTCTCTGGCATGTCCGACGTGATGCGCATTCAATCGTTCGCCACCCAGCTCCGCCGCGTGCTCATGGAATACGAGCGCAAGCGGGCGGTCTTCGATATCCCGGCCACTCTCTTCTACGCTCCGGCGGTCTCGTTCGGCGTACCGCCGCTCTTCGGCAAGACCCTGGCGACACCGATCGGCCCCTCCGCCGGTCCGCACACGCAGCTCAGCCAGAACATTATCGCGTCGTGGCTCTGCGGCGGCCGCTTCATGGAGCTGAAGACCGTCCAGGTGAAGGACGACCTCGTGATTCCGCGGCCGTGCATCGACATGACCGACGAGGGATACAACGTCGAGTGGTCGCAGGAGCTCGCCCTCGATCAATCGGCCCACGAGTACGTCGTCGCCTGGGCACTCGTCCACATCCTGTCTCGCGTGCTCGGGTGGAACGACCCCGGCGCCATTTTCGACATGAGCGTGGGCTACGATCTGGCCGGCATCCGGCATCCGCACATGACACGCTTCATGGACACGTTGGCCGACGCGTCGGAGCCGCTCCATGACATCCGCTCGACGATCCGACGCGAGTTCCCGCAGTTCGCGGACATCGACATCCCGCCCGACATCGTCAACAGCGTGACGGTGTCGACGATGCACGGATGCCCGCCGGACGAGATCGAGCGAATTGCGCGGTACTGCCTGGAGGAGCGTGGGCTGCACACCGTGGTCAAGCTGAATCCCACGCTGCTCGGGAAGGACTCGGTCGTCGCGATCCTGCACGACCAATTGGGATTCCATGACGTCGACATTCCCGACGCGATCTTCGAGCACGACCTGGGCTACGACCGCGCGGTGGAGCTGATCGCGTCGCTGAAGCGCGTCGCGGCGGGCCGGGGCCTGACCTTCGGCGTGAAGTTGAGCAACACCCTGGCGATGGCCAATCACACGGGACGGCTGCCGGGCCGTGAAATGTACATGTCCGGCCGCGCGCTCTACCCGGTG
>DASVIS010000107.1:0-5872 GCA_036381995.1 Vicinamibacterales bacterium
TGAGAGCTTCCGGCGCCCTTGCCGTCATGTGTATCTTCCTGGCGGCATCCGCGATCTGGCTGGTCCTCAGCGACCCCGTCGCGGTCGCCACGGCCGTTCACACGGGCGACTTGTCGTCGGTCTACACCCTCGTCTCGCATGCACTCGTGGATGCGCTGCGGGTGGTGCTTCGGTACCTCTGATCGCGGGGCTGAAGCCCCGCGCCACATTCGCCACGCCCCGCGCCACATCCTCGCCGAAACCTCCCCATACCTGCCAGCGCGTGGTACCATTCGCAATCATGATCAGAGCCCTCGACCGCCGACTGCTTCCCGTTCTCTTCGTCCTTCTCTCCGCCGCCACCACGCTGGCACAGCCCGCCCCGGTCGTCCCGCCCGACCTTGACGCTTTTGTCCAGCGCGTGATGAAGTCGTTCGACGTCCCGGGCGTCGGCCTGGCCGTGGTGAAGGACGACCGCGTGGTTGTCGCCAAGGGCTATGGCGTGCGCAGGATGGGAGAGCCGGCCCCCGTGGACGGGAAGACGCTGTTCGGCATTGCCTCCAACACCAAGGTGTTCACGGCGACCGCCCTGGGGTTGCTCGTCGAGCAGGGCAAACTCCAATGGGACGCGCCCGTCATCGACTACCTGCCGTGGTTTCAGCTGTACGACCCGTTCGTCACCCGCGAGCTGACAATTCGGGACCTGCTGGTCCACCGGAGCGGATTCGGGCTGGGTGCGGGCGACCTGCTCTGGTGGCCGCAGAGCACCTACGACCGGAGGGAAATCGCCCGACGGCTGCGGTATATCAGGCCTGCGACCAGCTTCCGGAGCGCGTATGCCTACGACAACGTGCTCTACCTCGTGGCCGGCGAGGTCATCGAGGCGCTGAGCGGCCAGTCCTGGGAAGACTTCGTCTCGTCGCGCATCCTCTCGAAGGTCGGCATGACGAACAGCTCCGTGAAGCACTCCGCGGCCGCCGCGGGCGGAAACGTGGCGTCACCGCATGCCAGCGTGGAGGGCAAGGTGCGGCCGATTGCGCCGTTCGACAGCGACAACACCAACCCGGCCGGCGGCGTCAACGCGTGCGCCGAAGACATGGCGAAGTGGCTGGCAGTGCTGTTGAACGAGGGGAAGCTGGCCGACGGCTCCAGGCTCTTCAGTGCGACCACGTGGCGGCAACTGACGACCCCGGTCACGCCGGAACCGAATGGTCCGCCTCCGCCCGAGTTTTCCACCCTTCGTTCGAATTTCCGCGGCTACGCGCTCGGCCTCGAGACGCGCGACTTCCGGGGCTACAAGGTGCTCACGCACACGGGCGGCCTTCCCGGCTACGTCTCCAGGGTGTTGATGATCCCCGACCTGAAGCTGGGTGTGGCGGTGCTGACCAACCAGGAGTCGAGCGAGGCGTTCAACGCCATCGCCTACGCCGTGGCCGACGCCTACATCGGCGCCCCGCACAGCCAGTGGCTGGAGGGCTACGAGAAGATCCGCGCACGCGACGCCGCGGCCCTCGCCGAGGCGGAACGGAAGACGGCCTCCGCGCGGAACACCACTTCGCAACCGTCGCTTCCGCCCGGCGGGTACGCCGGCACTTACCGCGACGCCTGGTACGGCGACATCACGATCGCCCAGGAAGGCGGGAAACTGGTGATGCGGTTCGGCAAGACGCCATTGCTCGTCGGCGACCTCCTCCACTGGCAATACGACACGTTCGTCGTGAAGTGGCGCAACCCTGAACTGCGGGCGGATGCGTTCGTCACGTTCGCGCTGAACCCGGACGGCACGATCGACCAGGCGAAGATGCAGGCGGTGTCGCCTGCGACAGATTTCAGCTACGACTTCCAGGACCTTCTGTTGAAACCGGTGAGATAGCCGGCAGTCGGCCTGCGCCCGGCGGCTCGCAACGCGCGGCCAGACGGGCACAACCGGCCCGACGTAGCTGATTCGTTCCTGCTTGGCCGGATGGTCGGAAGGCCTGCCGGTCGCGGCGCGTCGGTGGGTGCACCGCCGCAGGTCGTGCCCCGCATGTCGCAGGTCGGATTGTCGCTTCGAGGGTTGTCTGGAGAGTTAGGATTGTAGGGAACGAGGTTCACTCATGAGAACGCGTCTCGTGCTCGCGATCAGCGCTGCCATGGCCATGTCTTCCGCCCAGTCCGACACCCCGAAGCTGACCTACCCGGTCGCGAGGAAGGTCCAGGCGGTGGACGACTTCTTCGGCACGAAGGTCGCCGATCCGTATCGGTGGCTCGAGAATTCCGACGCACCCGACACGCGGGCGTGGATCGACGCCGAGAACAAGGTCACCTTCGACTACCTGTCGCAGATTCCCGAGCGGGCGCAGATCAAGGCGCGGCTCACGCAGATCTGGGATTACGAGCGCTACGGCACGCCGGCGCGCGAGGGGGCTTGGTACATCTTCGCCAGGAACACCGGCCTGCAGCCGCAGGCTGTCCTCTTCAAGTCGAAAGCCCTGGCGGCAGCGCCGGAAGTGCTGATCGATCCCAACACGCTCTCGAAGGACGGCACGGTCGCGCTTGGCGGCACGTCGTTCACCGAGGACGGCCGCTACCTGGCGTACTCGCTGGCTGCCAGCGGTTCCGACTGGATCGAGTGGCGTGTCCGTGACGTCGCCACGTCCACGGACCTCCCCGACCTCGTGAAGTGGTCGAAGTTCAGCGGCGCTTCGTGGCTCAAGGATGGATCGGGCTTCTACTACAGCCGCTACGACGAGCCGAAGGGCGAGGCCCTCCAGGCGCTGAACAAGAATCAGAAGGTCTTCTTCCACGCGCTCGGCACGACTCAGGAAAAAGACAGGCTGGTCTACGAGCGTCCCGACAAGCCGGATTGGGGGCTGGGCGGCGACGTGACCGAGGACGGCCGCTTCCTGCTCGTCACCCAGACCGAGGGCACCGACAACCGGAACCGGGTCTTCGTCCAGGACCTCAGCAAGCCGGGCAGCACGATCGAACCGTTCCTCGACACGTTCGACGCCACCTACTCGGTCGTCGGGAACGACGGCGACACGTTCTACGTGCTGACCAACAGGAACGCGCCACGGTTCCGGCTTGTCGCCATCTCCCTGTCGAAGCCTGGAGCCGACGCGTGGACGACGCTCATTCCCGAGGCGCCGGGCAAGGCCGTGCTCGAGGCCGTGACGATGGTGAACAACCAGTTCGTGACGCTCTGGATGACCGACGCCCATCACGCCGTCCGGCTCTACGGCCTCGACGGGACGGCAGGCACCGAGGTGTCGCTGCCCACCCTCGGCAGCGTCAGCGGGCTGACCGGCCGCCGCACGCACAAGGAGATGTTCTATTCGTTCGGGTCGTTCCTCTACCCGACCGCCGTGTATCGATACGACTTCGCGAACGGACGGAGCGAGGTCTTCAAGAAGCCCGCGCTGGCCTTCGATCCCAGCAGGTACGAGACGGTGCAGGTCTTCTACCCATCGAAGGACGGCACGCGGATTCCGATGTTCCTAACCTGCAAGAAGGGGCTGCAGAAGAACGGCCAGAACCCGACGCTGCTCTACGGCTACGGCGGCTTCAACATCCCGTCGATGCCCGCCTTCTCGCCGGCGGCGGCAGGCTGGCTGGAGATGGGCGGAATCTACGCGGTAGCCAACCTGCGAGGGGGCGGCGAATACGGACAGGAGTGGTACGACGCGGGCCGCCTCGCGAACAAGCAGAACGTGTTCGACGACTTCATCGGCGCGGCCGAGTTCCTGATTCGGGAGAAGTACACCTCCACCCCAAAGCTGGCGATCCAGGGCGGGAGCAACGGCGGCCTGCTGGTTGGGGCCTGCCTCACTCAGCGTCCCGACCTGTTTGGCGCCGCCCTGCCGGCGGTTGGCGTCATGGACATGCTCCGCTTCGACAAGTTCACGATCGGCTGGGCGTGGCGGTCCGACTACGGCCAGCCCGACAAGAACAAGGCGGACTTCGACACCGTGATGAAGTACTCGCCCTTGCACACCATCAAGCCGGGGACGAAGTACCCGGCCACGCTCGTGACGACCGCGGACCACGACGATCGCGTGGTGCCGCTCCACAGCTTCAAGTTCACGGCGACGCTGCAGGCCGCGCAGGCGGGCCTGGCGCCGATCCTCATCCGGATCGAGACCAAGGCCGGCCATGGCGCGGGCAAGCCGACCGACAAGATCATCGAGGAGCGTGCCGACATGTACGGCTTCCTGCTGCGCGAGTTGAGAATGACACTGCCGGCGGGGTTCGGCGCGGCGCGATCCCGCTAGTCCCCGATTCCCAGGAGCTCGTAGTCGTCGATGGTGGCGGCCATCGCCACCGTCGATCTCGTCGGGTCCGGGCTGCACGTTCTCACCACCTTCCCGCTGCAGCGGACTCGCGCCAGAGCCGACGGGCTGTACGACGTCAGTTCGAGGATCACCTCGACCTGTGCACCAGGCGGCAGCGAGGGAGGCGCCGTCTCGAACAGCACACCCGTGCGGCTGACGTTCCGAGTCCACCCTTCACGCCACGCGTCTTCGCCAGGCTCACGGAACGAGATCGGTGTCGCCATTTCGAAACGCGTCGCCCTGGGCTCGGGACCAGTTGTCGTCATTCCGGTCACCTGCTGAATCCGCCAAGCGTCTGCCAGGCCGAATCGCCGTTCCAGCCTGCTGTGAGGCTGCCTCTCGCCTGTGACAACTTGCCCGAAGCCGGGCTGCTGAACAATGAACCGAAGGTACTGGCCGACACAGTACGAAAGTACCAGTCGGCCCCGGGATGCAGGCGTCGCACCCAGCAGTGACCGACCAGTCGACGACAGGAGATGGCAAGAGCTGAACCGGTCCCACCGGGCTTCCAGGACGTGTACTGAAACGGACAGACGACGTTGGATGCCGCTCCTAAGATAATTGCAGACGGCCAGCCAACAGTGACCCGGTGTATCCGCGTCGGGCGCCCCTCGGCGTCGCTCATGGCGCGGTGAGCATCGTCGAACCGCGGGGATCCCCCGGCCGCAGGCGAAGACAGCGGAGGTGTGAATGGGTCATCTCGCGGTCGCAAACAGGGCGCACGTCTCCGGTCAACTACTGGCAATGGCGCGCGCCGATACGGAGACCGTCCTGAGGGAGCTCTCATCGCGATTGGACGGCCTGAGCCAGGCGGAAGCCGATTTGCGCCTGAAGCAGTACGGGCTGAACGAAATTGCCCGCGAGAAGCATCAATCGGTCTTGATGCGCCTGTTGAGCAACGTCAAGAACCCATTGGTCCTCCTGCTCACGGCGCTCGGGGTGCTTTCTTTCCTGACCGGTGACCGCCGGGCGACCGCGGTCATATTCGTGATGGTGCTTCTCGGCGTGGTGCTGCGTTTCTTCCAGGAGATGCGGGCCGATCAGGCCGCTGAAAAGCTCCAGGCGATGGTCAGCAACACGGCAACGTTGGTGCGCGACGGCAAGGTAGCCGAAGTACCGCTCAGGATGCTGGTGCCGGGCGACATCATCCGGCTGGCCGCTGGTGATATGGTCCCGGCCGACATTCGGGTGCTTTCCGCGAAGGACCTGTTCCTGAACCAGGCGGCTCTGACCGGCGAGTCCCTGCCCGTGGAGAGAAGAGCCGACGCCGCGTCCGCCGACATTCAGAATCCGCTGGACCTGCCCAATCTCTGTTTCCTGGGCTCCAACGTGGAGAGCGGGTCCGCGACGGCTGTCGTCATCATCACCGGAGACAAGACCTACTTTGGATCGCTGGCTGCTAGTATCGTCGGGCAGCGCCAGCTGCCCAGCTTCGACAAAGGCGTCAACCAGTTCACCTGGCTGATGATCCGTTTCATCGCCGTGATGGTTCCGGCGGTGTTTCTCATCAACGGGCTGAGCAAGCACAACTGGCTGGACGCGTTTCTGTTTGCCATGTCCGTGGCGGTCGGGCTGACCCC
>DASVIS010000108.1:0-16040 GCA_036381995.1 Vicinamibacterales bacterium
CATCACCCGGCTTTCGCGAAATGCCTCCCTCGAACGGGGGATGGAGACCGGCTTGCGGCTCGCGACTGGCGGCTTGCGGCGATGTCACGCGGACGCGGCAGTACGGGTGAAGCCGGACACCGCCTTCAGCAGATTCTGCAACTCCCGGACGACGTGGTCGCTGCATTCCTGGCAACCGGCCGCGTCGTCCGCGCTCAACAGGCCAAGGTCCACCGCCAAGCGGAGCAAGTAGCGCACTTCCGCCGCCGAACCCAGCGCCACATCGATGAAGCGCTGGTACTCGCGCGGGCTGCGTCTGACGCAGCCTTCCACGATATTCGTTGGAACCGACGTTGCGGCGCGGCGGAGTTGAGTGCTCAGGCCGTAACGCTCCGTCGGGGGCAAGTCCTCAGTCAGGCGGTAGACGTCGAGCGCTAGGCGGTGCGCCCGGTGGAAGACCTCGAGCTGGGCGGGGTTTCTGGGCATGGCCTTCCTGTCCTGCAAGACCGCCGCCAGCCGCAAGTCGCCAGCCGCCAGCCGGACGCCACCTCGTTTCCCCCTCGAGCGGCCGTCGTTCGAGCAGCAGGTCCAGGTTGCTGCGCATGACGACGTGCGGAACGACCTTGATCCTGGTCGGCGGCTTCGTGCCATCCAGCAGGAACTGGTAGAGCGCCTGCAGGGCGTGACGACCCTGGGTCACGGGCCGCTGGTAGATGGTGGCCGCGACCTGCCCCTGGCGGATTCGCGGCACCAGGGCCGGGAAGAGATCGGTGGTGACGATGGCGACCTGCCCGGTGCGGCCCTTCCGCTCCACGGCGCGCAGGACGGGCAGCGAGTTCACCGTGCTGACGTAGATGCCTTTCAGGTCCGGGTGCGCGTCGAGCACGGCCAGCGCACGCCGATATCCCGTCCGCTCGTCGTCGTGCGCCTCGACCACGGCCACCACGTGGACGCCCTGGCCTACCGCGTTGACGCTCGCGTCGAATCCGCGGAGTTTCTCCGCGTGGTCCTCGGTGCCGAGCCACCCGGTGAAGAACGCCACGTCCCCGCCATTCGGCAGGAAGCGCGAGAGCAGCTCGCCCGCGACCGATCCGACGGTGAATGGGTCGGCAGAGACTGACGCGAGGCGCTCGGTGTTCGGGGCGTCGGTGACGACACAGATGACGGGAATGTTGTCCCGGGCCGCCTGCCGAATGCACGGCTCGAGCGCGACCGGGTCCCCCGGCGCCACGATGATCCCGTTGACGCCGCTGGCCAGCGCCTGCTCGAACAGTTCGACCTCGCCTTCGCCGAGGCGCGGGTTGCTGCGAAACTCCACCTGGAGCGTCGGCTCGAACAGGGCGGCGGCTTCGCGGATGCCGTCGCGGAGTGAGTCCCAGAAGAGCGCGATCTCCTGCGGCAGCTGCACCGAGATGCGGATCGTGGTGCGCGACTTCAGGTGGCGGGCGGCGAGGTTCGGGCGGTAGCCGAGCGCGGCGGCGGTGTCGAGGACCCGCCGCCGGGTGTCCGGATTGATGCCCGGCTTGTCGTGGAGCGCCCGGTCGACCGTCCCGATCGAGACGCCCAGCGCGCGGGCGATGTCCTTGATGCCAACCGGCCGCGCCGGCGGCGGCACTCGCGCCCTCACTATTTCACCTTCCACTCCTGCACGCCCGCCGACCACTTCGGCTGCATCGTCAACTCCAGCCGGAGGCCCGAGGTGCTTACTGGCGCGAAGGTGACCCGGTTGTAGCGATCGCGTTCGACGAGGTAGGCGCCGAGGTTCTCCACCGGCTTCCAGGCGTCGCCGTCTCTGTAGAGCAGCCGCCAGGAGGCGGGCACCCGGACGTCGCCGTGCCCGGTGTCGTCGCACCAGTAGACTTCGGCTTCTGAGACGGTCGCCGACTTCTGGAACGCGTACTCGACCCACTCGGTCGTGCCCTTGGTGGGCCACCAGTCGAAGTACGACGCCGAGTCGTCCGAGGACGGCGGTTCCTCGCCGTCGTTGATCATCTTCGGACTTCGGCGGCTCTTGCCCGAAGCTGCGACTGTGCTCGTCGTCGCCACTGTCGGCCACGGCGTCGGTCGGGCCACCGATTCGACGCGCGGGATCCACACCAGCATCTCGCCACGACCGCGGTTGGCCCACGCGTAGTAGGGAATGGCCGTGAAGGGCTGTTCGGTCTTCGTCACCTTGCCCGCGGCATCGAAGGCGAGGCCGTACGCCTTCCCGGTGATCACCGTGACGCCGTTCAGCAGGTCCGGCCGGAACTGCGCGGAGAGCGCCGATGAGTCGGGCAGCAGGAGATTGCGCACGCGCTCGGTGGGGTTGTCGGGCCACTCGGCCGCGTAGACCAGCGGGCCGCGCTGGAGGGCGACGCGTTCGCGATCGGCTTCCACGCGGTCGTGCGCCTGCACGCGGCGGACCGGCATCGGCAGAACGAGTTCGATCAGGTCTCCCGGCTTCCACGTGCGGCGGAGCGGCACGTAGCCCTTGTCGAGTGCGACAGGCACCGCGGCGCCATTGACCTTGAGGACGACCGGTTCAGCGACCGGGTCGAGGAATCGGTAGAGGTCGCTCGGCACCGGCTCGTTGCGCGCCCAGCCCGGGATGCGGACGTTAATCGTGAAGTCGGCAGCCCGGTCCGGGGTCACCGTGAGCTTGACGCTCCCGTCCCACGGATAGCGGGTGACCTGCTGGAGCTTGATTGCGCGGCCGTTCTCGAGACGCACGTCGGCGGTGCCGGCCGCGAAGAGGTTCACGTAGATGGTGGTGCCGCTCTTTGCGTAGACGTAGCCCGGAACGGACGCCATGAACCTGGTCATGTTGCCCGGGCAGCAGGCGACGCCGAACCAGGGGCTGCGCGCGTGCTGGCCGGCCGACTCGAGCGGGTTCGGGTAGAAGAACGCCTTGCCGTCGAGCGAAACGCCCGAGAGGAGGCCGTTGTAGAGCGTCCGCTCCATCACGTCGATGTACTTCGCGTCGGCGTGGAGCAGGAACAGGCGGTGGTTCCAGAAGTCGTTGCCGATGGCCGCGCAGGTTTCGTTGTAGGCCGTCATGTTCGGCATCTCGTAGTCGCCGCCGAACGCCTCGCCGCGTCCCGTCGCGCCGATGCCGCCCGTGATGTAGAGCTTCTTCGCGACCAGGTTTCCCCAGATCGTGTCCGAGGTCTTCAGGTAGGCCGCATCGCCGGTGAGCGCGGCGACGTCGGCGATGCCGGAATACATGTAGGTGGCGCGGACGGCGTGGCCGACGGCCTCGGTCTGCTCCACGATTCTCGTCTGCGACTGGTTGTAGGCGCGCCCAGCGCCCTTGTCGCCATCCGGCCCGCGCTGGTCCAGCATGAACTTCGCGAGGTCGAGATACTGCTCGTTGCCCGTCACCCGGTACAGCTTCACCAGCCCCATCTCGGTGATCTGGTGTCCGGGCCAGATCGACTTCTTGCCGGGGCCGAAGGTCCCGGTGAGCAGGTCCGCGGTGCGGATCGCGATATCGAGGAGCGTGCGCTTGCCGGTCGCTTGGTAATGCGCGACGGCCGCTTCGTACAGGTGCCCGAGATTGTACAGTTCGTGGCTGTCCACCTTCTCGAGTTCCCACCGTTTCGCGCCCGCCCAGGGGTGAGGGTGCTGCGGGTCGATAGTGCGGGTCGTGTAGAGGTACCCGTCCTTCTCCTGCGCGGCGCCGATCTTCGCGATCATCCCGTCAACGTAGGCATCGAGCTTCGGGTCAGGGTGGACGCTGAGCGTGTACGACGCGCCCTCGATCACCTTGTAGAGGTCGGTGTCGTCGAACGGGTAGCCCGGTGGCTTCTTGTTGGTGAGTTCCTCGCCGCGCAGCGCCCTGGCCGCGCGCTCGAAGTTGTCCACGCGTCCCGAGAGTTCGCACTGCTCGAACGCAAACGGCACGCTGACGGCGCGGTTCGTTTCGATCCGCGGGGCCCAGAAGACGTCGTCGAGGTGAACGGCGCTGAAGGGGACCGGCTGGACCGGGTAGTCGCGCGGCGGTGCCGTCTGCTGCGCGGGCCTCTGCGGCGGGGCGGTGGTTTGGGCCGACACCCACCATGCGCCGGCCGACGCGACTAGGAGCAGCGCAGCAACCGTCGTCTTGAGTCGGACTCCCATGCGCACCTCACAAGGCGGTCTCTTGCCGGCCGATGAGACGTCAGGCGTGGCCCGGTTCGTCGACTCCGGGCTCCGGTTCGGAGGACCTCACAGTCGCCCTTTGCGCCGACCCGGTCCGCGCCTGCCTGTCACGCGCCGCGGGCCGTGCCATCGAACGGGCATCGGGGGATGCCCGCGCGAGCCCGATTGTCCCCCCGCCAGTCGGCGTGTATTATACCGTGAACGTTCACGTACCCAGGCTCTATCGCAGGCCTGTGAAACAGGAGCGGCGCGAATGGAGAACGTCGAACGGAGAACGGAGAATACCGCCGTGAAGCTGTGGCACCCATTGCGGTTCTGTCTGTTCGTCCTCCTTCCCTTCGCCTTGTTCACCGGGTGGCGCAGCCTCGGCGCCGCGGCGTCGCCTGCCGGCCGGATGTCCTCGTTGTCGGATGCGCCGGGCAGGGTCATCCTGCGGGCTGTCCCGTTCCCGCTCCAGGACGTTCGCCTGCTCGATGGTCTCTTCCGCGAGGCGATGCTGCGCGACCAGAAGTACCTGCTCGACCTCGATCCCGAGCGACTGCTTCACGACTTTCGCGTGAACGCCGGCCTGCCATCCACGGCCAGGCCGCTCGGCGGCTGGGAAGCGCCCGACGTCGAGCTGCGCGGCCACACCGTCGGTCACTACCTTTCGGCCCTGGCGTCGATGTACGCCAGCACGGGCGACGGACGGTTCAAGACGCGAGGCGACGCGATTGTCGCCGAACTTGCGAAGGTGCAGCAGGCATCCCCGTCGAAGGGGTACCACGAAGGGTATCTGTCGGCCTTCCCCGAAGAACTGATCGATCGCGTGGAGGCGCGGCGGCGGGTCTGGGCACCCTACTACACGCTGCACAAAATCATGGCGGGCCTGCTGGACATGTACCAGTGGTGCGGCAATCGCCAGGCGCTCGACGTGCTGAAGAAGCAGGCCGGCTGGGTGCGGTTTCGCATGGACCGCCTGACCCGCGACCAGCAGCAGGCGATGCTGATGACCGAGCACGGCGGAATGACGGAGGTCCTCGCCAACCTCGAGGGGGTCACGGGCGACATCGACTACCTCCGCGTCGCCCGGCTGTTCGACCACGCATTCATCCTCGAGCCGCTGGCGCGGCGCGAGGACAGGCTCGACGGTCTCCACGCCAACACCCAGATCCCGAAGATCATCGGCGCCGCGCGCGAGTACGAGCTGACCGGCGACGTCCGGTACCGTGACATCGCCACGTTCTTCTGGGAGCGCGTCGCGCTCTCGCGGTCCTACGCGAACGGCGGCCACAGCGACGACGAATCGTTCTTCCCGGTGGAGAAGTTCTCAGAGCACCTGGGCGCGTCGAGCTCCGAGACCTGCAACACCTACAACATGCTCAAGCTGACGCGCCACCTGTTCTCATGGGAGCCGTCGGCCACGCTGATGGACTTCTACGAGCGCGGTCTCTACAATCACATCCTCGCGTCACAGGATCCGGCGACGGGCGGGATGACCTACTACTGCCCGTTCCTTCCCGGCGCCTTCCGCACCTATTCCACGCCGGACGCGTCGTTCTGGTGCTGTGTGGGCACAGGCCTCGAGAATCACGCCAAGTACCCGGACTCGGTATATTTCCAGAGCGGTGGCACGCTCTACGTCAACCTCTTCATCGCCTCGGAACTGAACTGGCGCGAGAAGGGCCTGCGCATTCGGCAGGACACGCGCTTTCCGGAAGAGGATGGAACCCGGCTGTCATTCTCGGCCCGCGAGCCGGTTCGCCTCGCGGTGAAGGTCCGCTTCCCGGCGTGGGCAACATCAGGCATGACGTTGTCGCTGAACGGCGCCGCCCAACCCGTCACCGGGAAGCCCGGGTCGTACGTGACGGTCGATCGCGAGTGGAAGACCGGTGATACGCTCGCGGTCCGCATGCCGATGGCGCTTCGAATCGAGGCGCTGCCCGACAACCCGAAGGCGGTGGCCGTGCTCTACGGTCCGATCCTGCTGGCCGGCGACCTTGGCAAGGAAGGGCTGACGCCAGCGGTCCGATACGGGCCCAGCGCACCGCCGGTCCGGCGAATGACGGTGCCGGCCGTGCCCGGTCTCGTGGGTGATACGCGGACGCTCGTGTCGGCAATCAAGCCGGTGGCTGGTTTGCCGCTCACGTTCAGGACGTCGGGCATCGGCAGGCCGACGGACGTCACGTTCGTCCCGTTCTACCGCGCTTCCGACATCCGCTACGCGGCGTACTGGAACGTCTACACCGCGGCGGAGTGGGAGACGCATGCGGCGGAGCGTGCGGCAGCCGAGGCCCGCCAACGCAGCCTCCCCGCACGCACGGTGGACACCGTCGATCTCGGCATCCCGGACAGCGAGAAGGCCCACGAGTACCGAGGCCCCGGGGCCACCCAGGCCGACTTCGATGGCCGGATGGGACGCGAGGCCGCGGGCGGTGCGTGGTTCAGCTACGTGCTGAAAGCCAGGCCCGGCGCGCCACTGGCGCTCGCCGTGACGTGCCGGGGCAGCGAGGGGAAGCGGCGGGTGTTCGACATCGTCGTGGACGGAGAGAAGATCGCGACCGAGACGCTCCCGTACCACCCGACCGAGTTGCTCGACATGGAGTACCCGATCCCAGAAGCTTTGACCCGGGGCAAGACGCGGATCGTTGTGATGTTCCAGCCGCAGGATCAGGCGGCGACGGCGCAGGTGTTCGAGATCCGTACGCTGGCCAGGCAGTAGGACCGGCCGGCATTCGGCCGGCCAGATGACGAGAAATTGCGGCTTATGCCCGTTCCTCTGATTGCGCTGTCCCTTGCCGACACACCCGCACCGGCCAGCCTTCTCGCGCTGGCGCCGGTGGACATGATCATCATCGCGATCTATTTCGCAATGGTGCTCGGGATCGGGTTCTACCTGAAGCGCTACACGAAGACCGGCGAGGACTTCTTCCTGGCCGGTCGGGAGATGACAGCCTGGGTCGCCGGCCTGAGTTTCCTCGCGGCGAACCTCGGAGCGCTCGAGTTGATGGGGTGGTCCGCGGCTGCGTATCAGTACGGCATCCTCGCCACGCACTGGTACTGGATCGGTGCCATCCCCGCGATGCTGTTCCTGGGCATCGTGATGATGCCCTTCTACTACATCTCCAAGACGCACTCGGTGCCGGGCTACCTGAAGCTCCGGTTCGGCGAACCGGCGCGCGCGCTGTCGGCCATCACGTTCGGCGTCATGACCGTGCTCATGAGCGGCATCAACATGTACTCGATGGCGCTCGTGATGAAGGTGGTGCTCGGCTGGGACATCAACTTCAGCATCTGGGTCTCGTCGATCACCGTGGCGATCTACGTCGGCCTCGGCGGCCTGCTCTCGGCCATCTTCAACGAGGTGCTGCAGTTCGTCCTGATCTGGCTCGGCGCCATCCTCATTTCGATCATCGGTCTCATCGAGACGGGTGGCTGGAGCGGCATGGTGGCCCGGATCCACGCCAACTTCCCGGGCGCCGACTACACGCACTTGTGGCGCACGATGGGCTCGTTCACGGACAACCCGATGGGAATCCACTGGACCGGCATCGTGCTGGGCCTCGGCTGGGTCATCTCGTTCGGCTACTGGACCACCGACTTCCTGGTGGTGCAGCGCGTCCTCGCGGCCAGGGACCTGCGGTCGGCCAGGCTCGCGCCGATCATCGGCGCCGGCTTCAAGATGATGGTCCCTTTCATCGTCATCCTGCCCGGGCTCCTCGGCCTCGCGTTGCTCCAGCCGAAACTGGTGGGCGAGGCGCAGGCGGTCGCCACCGGCGGACACAGCTACAACGAAGTGCTGCCGCTGATGCTCGCGCGCTACTGCGGCCCGGGCCTCCTGGGGCTGGGCATCACCGCGCTCATTGCCGGCTTCATGTCGGGCATGGCGGGCAACGTCTCGGCGTTCGCCACGGTGTGGACGTACGACATCTACAAGGCGCTCGTCCGAAAGGACGCGACTGACGCGCACTACGTGTCGATGGGGCGCTGGTGCACGATTCTCGGCGTCCTGGTGAGCATCGGCACGGCGTATCTGGTGATGCAGTTCCTCAGCATCATGGACTACGTGCAGGCGTTGTTCAGCTTCTTCATCGCGCCGTTGTTCGGCACCGTGATCCTCGGCATGCTGTGGAAACGCTGCTCGCCGGCTGGCGGGTTCTGGGGTCTGCTCGCGGGCACGCTTTCCTCGATTGGGATGTGGGCCTGGGTGAAGCTGGATCCTGCCGCGCTGAAGTACATCGCGCTCTCGTCGAACGCGCGCGACATGGCGGAGAACATGTACCGGGCGCTCTGGTCGTGGATCGTCTGCGTGCTGGTGACCGTCGTGGTCAGCCTGCTGACGAAGCCGAAACCCACGACCGAACTGGCGGGCCTGGTCTATGGATGCACCGAGGTTCCTGGCGAAGGCCATCTGCCGCTGTACCAGCGCCCGGTGTTCTGGGCCGCCGTGGTCGGCCTGTGCTTTGTCGTCCTGAATGTGATCTTCTGGTAGCTGGCATAGCTGGGCAGATAGCGGGCGCGGGGCTGACGCGCCCGCAAAAGAGGATACGTACATGCACCGTCCAGGTCTGATCTCGATCTGGTTCTTCATCGGCATTCTGCTGTTGACGTACGGCGTGCTGATTACGGCCTCCGGGCTCTACGAGCTTGTCTCTCCACCGGCGAGGCCCGTGGTGCTCGGCGAGTTGCATGCGGGCATCTGGTGGGGCGGGCTGTTGCTCGTGCTCGGCGCCGTCTACACACATCGGTTTTCCCCCCGGAGGCACGAGTAGATGAACGCGCAGACATCCATGACCCTCGGTCTCATTGTCGGCAACAGGGGCTTCTTTCCCGATCACCTCGCCAGGAGCGGCCGTGAAGAGATGATTCGCGTTCTCGAGAAGGCGGGGACAGGCGTCATTGTCCCCACGCCGCAGGAGACGAAATACGGCGCCGTCGAGACTCGCGAGGAATCGCGGACGTGTGCCGACCTGTTCAGGCGGCACCGCGACGAGATCGACGGCGTGATCGTGACTTTGCCGAACTTCGGTGAAGAGCGCGGGATCGTCGACGCGCTCAGGATGGCCGATTTGAACGTGCCTGTTCTCGTGCAGGCGACGCCGGACACGCCGTCGCAGATGACGATCCAGGCCCGCCGCGACAGCTTCTGCGGCAAGATGTCCGCGTGCAACAATCTGAAGCAGTACGGCATCCCTTACTCGCTGACGACGCAGCACACAGAGGCGCCGGACTCGGTGGCGTTCGCGAAGGATCTCGGCTGGTTCCTCGGCGTCTGCCGCGTCGTGAAGGGACTGCGCCGCCTGCGAATCGGCGCCATCGGCGCGCGGCCGGCCGCGTTCAACACAGTCCGCTTCAGCGAGAAACTGCTGGAAGCGGCGGGCATCTCGGTGGAGCCGATCGACCTGTCGGAGATCGTCGGTCGCATCAACCGGCTGAAGGATGACGACTCCTGCGTGCAGGCCAAGCTGGCCGCGATCGAGGCGTACGTGCCAACGGGAAACGTGCCGGCTGGCGCCCTGACGAAGATGGCCAGGCTCGGGGCGGTCATCGACGGCTGGATGCGCGAGACGGACGTGGCCGTCAGCGCCGTGCAGTGCTGGACCTCGCTCGAGGAGTTCTTCGGCGTCGTGCCCTGCACCGTGATGAGCATGATGAGCAACGAGCTGATGTCGAGCGCCTGCGAGATGGATATCTGCGGGGTCATCGGGATGCACGCGATGCGCCTGGCGTCGGGGACGCCGAGCGCCCTGCTCGACTGGAACAACAACTACGGCGACGATCCCGACAAGGCCGTCTGCTTCCACTGCAGCAACCTCCCGAAGCACTTCTTCGAGGAGGTGCGGATGGATTACCAGGCGATCATCGCGGGCACGGTCGGCCGCGACAACACGTACGGCACGTGTGTCGGCCGCGTCAAGGCTGGCCCGATGTCCTACGCCCGCTTTTCGACGGACGACCTCCGTGGGAGGATCTGCGGCTACGTCGGCGAGGGCGTGTTCACGAACGATTCGCTCCAGACCTTCGGCGGGGCCGGCGTGGTTCACATCCCGGAGATGCAGAAGCTGCTCCGCTTCATCTGCGAGAACGGCTTCGAGCATCACGTCGCCGCCAACCTGTCTTCCGTGGCCGGCATCGTGCACGAGGCGACGACGAACTACCTCGGGTGGGATGTGTATTGGCACAGATAGGGGCGAGGGACGAGGGATGAGGGGCCAAAGCCCTCGATCCTCAATCCTCGCCCCTGTCGAGCGATCCAGCGAAGATGGTGAGCGTATGGCCGTTGTCGTCGGCGTTGATTTCGGCACGTTGAGTGTCCGGGTGTCGATCGTGGATTCGAAGCGGGGCCGGCTGGGTTCCGGGATGGCGGAGTACCCGCTGCACCGGACGAAGAGCGACCCCGATCGCGCGACACAGAGCCACCAGGACCAGATGGAGGCGCTCGCGCTGGCCTCGCGTCGCGCGATCGACGCGTCAGGCGTCGATGGCCAGTCGGTCGCGGCCATCGCCCTCGACACCACGGGGTCCAGCGTCATTCCCGTGGGCGAGGGGCTCGCGCCGCTCGACGAGTACTACCTCTGGTGTGACCATCGCGCCTGGGAAGAGGCGGCGCTGATCTCGCGGGTGGCGCACGAGACGGGGCTCGAGGCCATTCACTGGTGCGGCGACACCTACTCGTCCGAGTGGGGCTTCTCGAAGCTGCTGCACTGGCTGCGTCACAACCCGGAGAAGCGCAGCCGGTTCGTCACGGCGCTGGAGCATTGCGACATGGTGGCCGCCTCGTTGTGCGGCATCACCGACCCGGCCCAGGTGCCGAGAAGCGTCTGCGCCATGGGCCACAAGTGGATGTGGAGCGCGGCGCTCGGAGGCCTGCCGCCCGAGAGCTTCCTGACTGCCGTGGATCCGTTGCTCGCCGGCGTCAGGGCGAAGATCAGCGGACGCTTCGAGACGTCCGACCACCTGGCCGGACACCTCGCGCCCGGGTGGGCGGCCAGGATGGGGCTTCGCGCCGGCATCCCCATCCCGATCGGCGCATTCGACGCACACTGGGACGCGATCGGCGCGGGCGTCCGCCTCGGCGACGTGGTCAATGTGATCGGCACGTCCACGTGCATCATTGCTCTCAGCGACAAGGCGGCCTGCGTGCCAGGGTTGTGCGGCGTCGTCCCCGGGTCGGTGCATCCGGCGCTGACGGGGATCGAGGCGGGGCTTTCTGCGACGGGTGACATCTTCGACGCGATTGCGCGTCGGGCCCGGACTTCTGTCGCCGCCCTCTCCAACGGGCTCGAACGGTACCGCGCGGGCGAGACCGGCCTCCTGCATCTCTCCTGGGACAACGGCGACCGCACGGTGCTCGTCAATCCGGAACTGGGCGGCGTGACGCTCGGGTGGAATCTGACCCACACGGCCCAGGACGACCTGTTCGCCTCGATCGAAGGCACGGCGTTCCATACGCGGATCATCCTCGAGCGCATGGGGGAGTACGGCGTTCCCATCCGTCGCGTGATCAACGGCGGCGGAATCCCTCGCAAGAACCAGACACTCAACTCCGTGTACGCCAACGTCCTCAACAAGCCGATTTTGGTCCCGAAGGCGGAAGTCACGAGCCTGGGTTCCGCGGTCTTCGCGTTCCTCGCGGCCGGCGATTTCACGAGTATCGAGGAGGCGCAGGACGCGCTGTGCCCGGGGTTCGACGTCATCGAGCCTGACCCGCAGCAGGCGGCCGTGTACGAGCGGCTGTTCGCGCTGTATCGGACGCTGTATTTCGCGATGGGACGCCAGGACGCCGCGCCGGCCGCGATCGGCCAGGTGCTGCCGACGCTCCGGCGGATTGCCGCGGAAGAGAGGCGGTCATGAGCACAATCAAGCTGCTTCGCGCCGAGGTCCTGGAGGCCAACCTCGAACTGGTCCGCCACGGCCTCGTGGTCCACGCCTTCGGGAACGCGAGCGCGATCGATCGCGATTCCGGCCTGGTGGTCATCAAGCCGAGCGGTGTGCCGTACGACGAACTGGAGGCCGAAACCCTCGTGGTCACCGACCTCGAGGGTCGCGTGGTCGAAGGGCGGTTCCGGCCATCGTCCGACCTGCCCACGCACCTCGCCCTCTACAAGGCCTTCCCGCAAATCGGCTCCGTCGTCCACACGCATTCCCGGTTTGCGACGGTCTGGGCGCAGGCCGGCCGGGAAGTGCCATGCCTCGGGACCACGCATGCAGACTACTTCCGCGGCGCGATCCCCATCACGGCGGCAGTGACCGCGGACGAGATCCAGTCGGCGTACGAATGGCACACCGGTCAGGTGATCGTGCGGCGGTTCGCTGACCTCGACCCGGTGGAGATTCCGGCCGTGATCGTCCGCGGCCACGGGCCATTCTGCTGGGCGGGTTCGGCGCAGGCCGCCGCGGACCTCGCGATCGTCCTCGAGGAAGTGGCGTGCATTGCCTGGCACACGGTCACGCTGAATTCCGGCGTCTCGCCACTCGCCTCCGCACTGCGCGACAAGCACTTCCTCCGGAAGCACGGTCCGGGGGCGTATTACGGACAGTCGTAGTCCCAAGACGGAAAGGCGGAGGACCACCTTCCCGCCCATTCCTGACGGAGCCGACCATGTCGATCGACAGACGCAGCTTCTTCTTCACCTCGGCCATCGCGGCCGGCGCGAGCCTCACGGCACGTGCTGTCGCCCTTTCTGCCCCGCGTGACTTCGCGGATCAGGCCACGACGCCAGGAGGCCCGCTCGGCCACCTCAAGCCGATGAGCGGCGGCATCGTACGCATCGATGTCGAAGACCGGAAGG
The DNA here is from genome assembly GCA_036381995.1 of Vicinamibacterales bacterium. Classification (GTDB taxonomy): domain Bacteria; phylum Acidobacteriota; class Vicinamibacteria; order Vicinamibacterales; family Fen-181; genus FEN-299. Next base: position 12,873 of record DASVIS010000108.1, read on the forward strand.
CGCGGATTGAGAAGGCGCGGCGCCTGATGGTCGAGAACAAGATCGACGCGATCATCCTCGACTCGGGCACGAGCCTCGTGTACTTCACCGGGATCAGTTGGTGGGCGAGCGAACGCACGTTCGTCGCGATCCTGCCGGCCCGTGGCGAGGTGGCCTACGTCTGCCCGAAGTTCGAGGAGGGCCGGGCGCGCGAGTTGGTCACCATCGGCAGCGACGTCCGGACCTGGGAGGAGCACGAGAGTCCCTTCGAGCGCATCGCGCAGGTGCTGAAAGAGCGCGGCGTATCCCGCGCCGGCATCGAGGAGTACGCCCGCTTCTTCGTTGTCGACGGCCTCAGGCAGGCTGCGCCCACGGTGCAGATCGTCAGCGCCAACCCTGTCACCATCGGATGCCGGGTCATCAAGACGCCGAAGGAAATCGCACTCATGCAGCGCGCCAATGACATCACGATCGAAGCCTACCGGGCCGTGATTCCGCTCCTCGAGCCCGGCATGACGTCCGAGGATGTCAGCGCCATGGCGAGCGCGGCGCACCGGGCGCTCGGCGCGGAGGGCGGCATTTCAGCCACGTTCGGCGAGGCGACCGCGTCCCCGCACGGCAGCATCAAGCGCCGCCCGATCGAGTCAGGCAACATCATCCTGATGGACGGCGGATGCAGCGTGGACGGATACCGCTCGGACATCAGTCGCACGGTGGTTGTCGGTACGCCGACCAGGCGGCAGCGCGAGATCTGGGACCTGGCCAAGCGCGGGCAGGCGGCGGCATTTGCCGCGGCGAGACTGGGCGTGGCCTGCGAGGACGTGGACGCGGCGCCGCGGAAGCTCTATGCGGAGTTCGGCTTCGGGCCCGACTACAAGCTGCCCGGCCTGCCGCACCGGACGGGCCACGGCATCGGCATGGACGGCCACGAGTGGACCAACCTCGTTCGCGGCAACAAGACGAAGCTCGCGCCCGGCATGTGTTTCTCCAACGAACCGATGGTCGTCGTGCCGGGCGAGTTCGGGGTCCGCATCGAGGACTGCATCCACATGACCGAACAGGGCGCGATGTGGTTCAGCACGCCCAGCCCGTCGATCGACAAGGCAGTGGCATAGATGGCGAGTTTCGTACCACGATCTGTCCGGCAAGAAGAACCGTTCCGATCCCAGGAGAGCTAGGAGAACATCATGTTCGACGCCACCATTTACGTCGCCCGCCGCGCGCGGCTCCAGCAGCAGTTCAAGCACGGCCTGCTTCTGTTCATCGGCAACAACGATTCGCCGATGAACTACACCGACAACACCTATCACTTCCGCCAGGACTCCTCGTTCCTCTACTACTGGGGGCTGGACGACCCGGAACTCGCGGCGGTGATCGACGTGGACTCAGGTCGCCACACGATCCATGGCAACGACTTCACGATTGATGACATCGTGTGGCGCGGGCCGCAGCCGACGATCGCCGAGCGCGCCGCGAAGGCCGGGGTGACGGGCACCGGGACGCGCGACGACCTGGTGAAGGTGCTGAACGACGCGGTCCGGCAGGGGCGGCGCATCCACTACCTCCCGCAGTATCGGGCCGACAACATGCAATACCTGAAGCACCTGGTCGGGATTCGCTCCGAGGCGATCAACCAGCACGCCTCGGTGTCGCTGATCAAGGCGGTGGTCGCCCAACGCGCGTACAAGGGGCCCGAGGAGATCCGCGAGATCGAAGCCGCCCTCGAGGTGGCCCACGACATGCACGTCCTCGCCATGACGATCGCGAAGCCCGGCATGTACGAGCGCGAGGTGGCGGGCGCGATGGCCGGGCTCGTCGAATCACGTGGCTCGCAACTGGCCTTCCCGATCATCTTCTCGGTGCACGGCGAGACGCTGCACAACCACTACCATGGCAACCGGATGGAAGCCGGGCAGATGGCCGTGAACGACTCCGGCGCCGACTCGCCGCTGCACTACGCCAGCGATATCACCCGCACGATTCCCATCGGCGGCAAGTTCGTCGGGCCGCAGCGCGACCTGTATCAGGCGGTGCTGCGCGCGCACAAGAAGGCGCTGGCCGCGGCGAAGCCGGGCGTGAAGTGGATGGACGTCCACCTGCTCGGGTGCCGCAGCCTGGCCGAGGACCTGAAGACGATCGGGTGCATGAAGGGCGATCTGGACGCGGCCGTGCAGGCCGGGGCGCACGCGATGTTCTTCCAGTGCGGCCTCGGCCACATGATGGGCTTCGACGTGCACGACATGGAGGGGCTCGGCGAACAGCACGTCGGTTACGACCCCACGGTGACGCGCAGCACGCAGTTCGGCCTCAAGTCGCTGCGCATGGGGCGCGCGCTCGAACCGGGCTTCGTGATGACGGTCGAACCCGGGATCTACATGATCCCGACGCTGATGGACAAGTGGAAAGCCGAAGGGAGGTTCACCGACTTCCTCAACTACGACGTGATCAACAAGTTCCGCACGTTCGGCGGGATTCGCGTGGAAGACGACGTGCTGGTCACCGAGACCGGATGCCGCGTCCTCGGGAAACCAATCCCGATCGAGATGGCGGACGTGGAAGCGCTGGCGGGGCAGTAGGCGGGTCTTCAGACCCGCGGGTCGGGAACGCGCGCCTTCCATCGCTGGCAGCGTCGGCCGGGGTCGGGCGGCTTGCTCCCGCCTCCGTCCGCCGCGCAGCCTCGCCGGGATGCGAGAACCAGTGACTCGACAGGCTCCCCGGGCCCAGTGCGTTGCCGGTGGGCGCCGGCCTTCACGACTTAGACGAGTTCCTCACCCGGCACGCTCCGGGGCTGTCGTGAAACTGGTGACAGCCTGTAAGTCAAGGCCGGGGACCCAACGATGGCGCTCGACCATTGCTCCGCGACACCTCCCCTGGCTTGGTTGAAACGGCAAGTGATCACTGGCCTAGAAGGCCCGCCGTCGGATGGATTGTGGCGAGACAGTTATGGCCGTGGGGCATGTCGCGGTACTTGGGCACCAGTACCCGGCCCAGCCCCTCGGATATTCCGGTGCTACCTGCGTAGGGTCCGGTAACCGATCGAGCCCTTTCGTTTCAGACGTGGCACAGCAGGCAGCGCTCAGCCCACCTGGCGGATGTTCACCGCCGGTCCGTCCGCCCCGGCCGTCTCGATAATCCCCCTCGCGACCGGTCAACGCTCCCGAACATTCGAAGAAACCCGCCACCCGGAAA
>DASVIS010000109.1:0-3378 GCA_036381995.1 Vicinamibacterales bacterium
TACAATCGCACGATGTGCCCGCTCCCGCTAAAGATGAGGGAATGACCGACGACCGCGAATACCGGACCAACCACGACCGCCGGCTCGGCGAGATCGAGACGCGCGAGGCGGACGTCGAGGCTCCCACCCAGGAGGTCGTGCGCCGGGGCGGCATGTTCGAGTCGTTCCGGCACCGTGACTACACACTCTTCTGGAGCGGCGCGTTCGTGAGCAACATCGGCACGTGGATGCAGAACTACGCACTCGGGCTCGTCGTGTACGCGTTTCGGAACTCCGAGTTCGACCTCGGCGTCGTGAACTTCCTGTCCGGCATCCCGGTGCTCTTCCTCGCGCTGTGGGCGGGTGGGCTCGCCGATCGCGTCGACCGCAAACGGCTCATCATCTGGACGCAGGCGGTGCTGCTCGTGCAGGCCGCGGCATTCGGCTGGCTGTACAACGCCGGGCAGCTGTCGTCGCGCACACCGATCGCGTCGCTGGTGTGGGTCTCGGGCCTCGGGATCCTCGGCGGCATCATGTCCGCGCTCGCCTTCCCGTCGTGGCAGTCGATGCTGCCCGACCTCGTGCCGAAAGACTCACTGCTGAACGCCATCGCGCTGAACTCGGCGCAGTTCCAGTCGGCGCGGCTGGTCGGCCCGCTGCTGGGCGGCGCGCTGTTCATCGCCGGCCTCACGATGGGTGGCATCTTCTACGTCAACTCGGTGAGCTTCCTGTTCGTGATCTGGGCCCTGTGGGTGATCCGCCCGAGGAAGCAGGAGCACCATGCCGCGTCCGGCGCCGAGACCGACTGGCAGCGGCTGACCGCCGGGCTGCGGTACACCCGCGAAAATCACGTCGTGCGGGTGCTGATCCTCAGCACCGCGCTCATGACGATCTTCGCGATGCCATACATGATGCTGCTGCCGGCCGTCGTGGACAAAGCGCTCATCGGGCCCTCCATCCACGGTCTCGCGCGCAGTGCCCTGCACGGGCGGCTGCTCGCCTACGTGATGGCTGCCAACGGCCTCGGCGCCGTGTTCGGATCGCTCGCCGTCGCCAGCCTGCCCAAGACTATCGTCCGCGAGCGCATCATGCGATGGAGCCTGCTCGCAATGGCCCTCCTGCTGATCGCGTTCTCGGCGTCACGGTCCCTTGCGCTGACGATGGCGATCTCCGCGCTCGCGGGCGCCGCGCTGCTCACGACGAACTCGCTGGTGAACACGTCGATCCAATCGGCCGTGCCGAACCACCTGCGCGGGCGTGTGATGGCGGTGTTCATCATGTCGTTCATGGGGCTCATGCCGATCAGCGCGGCGATCTTCGGCCCGCTCGGCGAAGTGATCGGCCCGACGAACGCCATCGGCGGCGGCGCGGTCGTGCTGCTCGCCTGGGCGATCACGCTCCTGCTGCGGCCGAGACTGCTGGGGCTGGAGCGGAAAGCCGCCTAGACCGGGCGGTTCTTGAGCGTCCCGATGCCCTTCGCCCTCGTCCCTTGCCCGTCGATGCGCTGCAGGTCGCGCGCCGTGGAGTCGTTGGCGCACGTCTAACCGACGATGTGGTGCGGCGCGCCCGTCGGTTCGATGTGGCTGGCGCGGCGGCCCATGACGATCGCGAGCTCACCTTCCTGGTCGATCAGGGATAACGCTGCGCGTTGGCGGCGTAGAATAGCCGCTGTGTGTCGTGCGCCCTGTGTCAGAGCGCCCGTGGTGCCCTGGGTTCCGGGGCATTCCAGCCGGGCATCGGGGTCCGACGGGATCCGGCAAGACCAGGCTGTGTCGTGGAACGGCCGTTATGTTACGCCACGCGGACCGGGCGGGCGAAAGGCCGCTAATATCGGCTATCCACACATTTCGCACGATTGCAGATGCCCGAATGTTGAAAGTGTAAGTCTACGAGCGAATTACCCACTATCTCCAAGAAAGGAGGTGAAGCTACTTTCAAGTCGAAAGCTGCAGTGGACTATTAGCTCCATAAAGATCAAGGAGAGGAGGTGAAAAAGATGACTCAGCAAGATTCTTCGTCCAAACCGACAACTCCGAACACGTCAGCCAATCCGACGACGCCGACCACGCCGCCAGTCAAACCGACGACGCCGACTACGCCGCCAGTCAAACCGACGACGCCGACTACGCCGCCAGCCAAACCGACGACGCCGACCACGCCGCCAGCCAAACCGACGACGCCGCCAGCCAAACCATAGGAATATGTAATTGCAGGGCAGCGATCGAGAGGTTGCCGCCATGCATGTCGCGAAAGGCCGCCTACCGTCAAGATCGGGCCCGAGACCGGCCGGGCTCAGTTGGTGTGGAGCCTCGCTGAAGCGCCGCGCACGCCGGTTCCCCCTTCGCCGGAGAGGAGGTCCCTGACGGGAACGGCTCAGGCGGCGAAGGTCGCGAAGTCGGGGTGGTCGGCGATGTGACGGGACCGGTATCCCTTCAGGATCCGACGTCTCCGATCACCCTGCCCGGGACGTGACCCTTCGACGCGGCGCGCAGGCCGCAGGCGAGGACCCTGGGGGCGAAGGGCTCCTTCAGCCCGCCTTCCAGCAGGCCGAACGCCAGGTAGAGATCACGGCCGGGGTCGGCAATCGCCCGGGCCTCGGGCTTCAGGTCGCCGACCGTCTCCCGGCAGAACGGTCACCCGAAGTGCCGGAGGAAGACGAGGAGTACGGCCTCCGTTCCGAGCTGATCGCCGAACGTCCCGCGGTGGAGATTCCGCCCGGAGACCTTGCGTTCGAGAGCCTCGGCCGCGATCGTGTCCGACATCATCCTGATTTTACGCGGCTGGCCCGGGCGGGCCGTAAACTCACCCCTCGATGACGATCAAGCTGCTGATCACGGGCGGGACCTTCGACAAGGAGTACGACGAGGTCCATGGCACCCTGAAGTTCAAGGATACGCACATCCACGAGATGCTGAAGCTCGGCCGCTGCCACCTGGACATCAAGGTCCGGACCGTGATGATGATCGACAGCCTGGAGATGACCGACGAGGACCGCGGGCTCATCGTCCAGAACTGCCGGAAAGCACCGGAGGGGAAGATCGTCGTGACGCACGGGACCGACACGATGTCCGAGACGGCGAAAGCCCTGGGACTGGCCCAGATCGAAGGGAAGACCATCGTCCTGACCGGGGCGATGATTCCGTACGCATTCGGGAGCTCGGACGGGCTCTTCAACCTCGGGAGCGCGCTGTCGTTCGTGCAGGTGCTGCCGCACGGCGTCTACGTTGCGATGCACGGCATGGTCTTTCCCTGGGACAACGTCCGGAAGATCCGGCAGCTGGGCGTGTTCGAACGAGAGCGATGAGCTCCCTAGAGCGTCAGCGATGAGCGCCTCGATCGAGCGAAAGGCGACCGGGTCCTGGTCTCTGGATGGGCCATCGGAATCCCTCTCGGGAAACG
>DASVIS010000110.1:0-10121 GCA_036381995.1 Vicinamibacterales bacterium
CGTGCGCCTCGTTCGGGAGCGCGACGTAGCGGACCGTGGCCCCGTGCCCCTTGAGCGCCATGTAGAAGCGCTCGGACTGGATCGGGAACGTCCCCGAGTTGTCGTCGGCCTCGCCGTGAATCAGCAAAATGGGATCCTTGATGGCGTTGGCATACCAGAACGGCGACATCTTCGCGTAGATCTCCGGAATCTCCCAGAACGTTCGCTCCTCGCTCTGGAACCCGAACGGCGTCAGCGTCCGGTTGTACGCGCCGCTTCGCGCGATGCCGGCGCGGAAGAGGCGCGAGTGCGCCAGCAGGTTCGCCGTCATGAAGGCGCCGTAACTGTGGCCGCCCACGCCGATGCGATCGCGGTCGGCCACGCCCATCTCGACCACCTTGTCGATGGCCGCCTGCGCGCTGGCCACGAGCTGGTCCACGTACGTATCGTTGGCCGTTTCGCCCGGGCCGACGATGGGCATCGACGGGTTGTCGAGCACGGCGTAGCCTTGCGTGAGGAAGAAGAGGTGCGACGGGCCCGTGTAGGTGGTGAACCGATACAGTGACCCTGACACCTGGCTGGCCATCGCCGGATCGGTGAACTCGCGCGGGTACGCCCACATCACCAGGGGCAGCCGCTCGCCCTTCTTGTAGCCCGGTGGGAGGTAGAGCGTCCCGCTCAGCTTGACGCCGTCCTTTCGGTCGTAGGTGATGAACTGGCGCTCGACCTCCGCCAACTGCGGCGCCGGGTCCTTGAACGCGGTCAACGACCGCTCGGTTCGCTTCGTCAGGTCGCGCACCAGGTAGTTGGGCGGCTGCTTCACAGTCTCGAATCTGGTGAGCAGCGTCCTGCCGTTGTCGGTCAGGACACCGACCACCGACTCGTAGCTCTCGCCCTCGCACTGGAACAGGCGCTCGGTGTCGAACGTCTTCACGTTGAATCGATCGAGGAACGGGCGGTCACCCTGCGGCGATGCGCCGTCGCCTTCCAGGAAGATCCAGTCGCCCACCTGCATGATCACGGCCGGTCCGCCGCCAAATCTCGGTTTCGCCACCGGGCGGCCCGGATCCTTGTAGCGGTCCTCCGCGCTCACCTGCCACGCCTTTCGCGCGGCTCCCTTTTCCACGACCCACGCCCGGCGGGTCCGCTTCGCCCGCTCGAACTCCATCACGATCGCGGTACTTGCGGTCGTCCACGCAATGCTCTGGAACCGCTGCTCGAGCTTCAGCCACTCCGAAGGCGGGCCGCTGAACGGCGCCTGCAGCACGCACAGCCGGTCCCGGTGAGGCACGGTGGTCCGAAGGTCTCCGCCGTCGAGCGCTTCGGCCCACACGAGCGTCGCAGGTTCCGTGGGATTCCACGTGTAGTCGCGCGGCCCGACCGGCACGCCCTGCATCGGAACCGTCTCGTTCGATGGCAGGTCGGCGATCGTCCGGACCAGCTTGCCGGCGCTGCTCCAGATCTCGACGTCCTTTGCGAAGTCCGAGTACGGAACCAGGTGCGAGAACGGCCGCTCGAGCCGCGAGACGACGAGATACTCCCCGTTCGGCGAGGTGGCGGCGAGCTCGAAGATCGACGGCTTGCCGACGAGGGCTCGCACACCGGTGGCGGCATTCACCAGCGCCAACTGGCTGGTGAAGTAGTATTCGAAGAGCGCTTCGTCCTGAGCGGACTTCAGCAGGTCCTCGTAGGTGCTCACCGGTGCCGACTTCCCCGCGTTCTCCTGGATGTTCGGGCCCTCGGGCGCCAGGGCCGTTTTCGGCGGAAGTCCCCGGGTCGCCGGAATGGTCTTGCACAGCAGGCTCGTGGCACTCACCCAGGCGCACGGGGGGCCCATCGTGGCGTTCAGTGTCGCCGGCGTGAGGACCTTCGCCGATCCCGTCGCTGCGTCCGCGACCCAAAGCGCGATCCCGGTCGGTTTCGTCTCCGTGAAGGCGATCCGCCGGCCGTCCGGGGCGAACCCGACCCATTCGACCCTTGCGCCCGGAGGAAGGGCAACCTTCACCGTCTTCCCGTCCGCGATCGACTCGAGGCTGATGCCGATCACCAGGGGGGGACGCTGTGGTCCGTTCGTCTTTGGATTGATCCGCGCACCCGCAAGGCGCAGCATCGGTTGAGAAAGAGCTCCGATGCCGGGCATGCTGGCGCGATCGAGCAGCGCCAGTTGCTGGCGGGACGGACTGACGGCCACGGTCGGCAGCGGCTTTGCGTCGAGAATGTCGACAATCACCTTCGGCGGAACCTGGTAGCGTGATTGTGCGATCGCGCGGTCGGCAGCGACGAATGCGAGCGCGGCGGCGATGAACGGGGCCAGCGTGCGGGCGATCGGGGTGGAGTGCATTCGGATTCTCCTCGTTGGGGCGCCGAGATCGTCGCTCCATCGGCCGGCTGCGTCAACCGGGCACTTCGTGGCGGCACGCTTCGTGGTAAGTTACGAGATCGGTCATCCGTGATTTCCCAGGAGGAACGACATGGCGACCGACGACAATCTCATGGCGGCATTTGCCGGCGAGAGCCAGGCAAACCGGAAGTACCTCGCCTTCGCGAAGAAGGCCGACGCCGACGGCCTCACACAGATTGCGAAGCTCTTCCGCGCGGTCGCGGCGGCCGAGACGGTGCACGCCCATTCGCACTTGCGCGTGGCCGGGCGCGTCAAGGACACGGTGACCAACCTGCAGGACGCGATCGACGGCGAGCACTACGAGTTCACGACGATGTACCCGGGGTTCCTCGCCACCTCGATCGCCGAGGGTAAGAAAGGTGCGCAGGCGAGCTTCGAGAGGGCGAACGCCGTCGAGCAGACCCACTACGCGCTGTACGGCGAGGCAATCGAGGCGGCCAAAGCCGGCAAGGACCTCCCGGCCGCCGATCTCTACGTCTGCGGCGTCTGCGGACACACGGTGGTGGGCGAACCGCCCGATGTGTGTCCGGTGTGTGGCGCGCGGCACGAGAAGTTCAGCAAGGTGGACTAGGACAGCGCCCTCTCGAACTCCTCGGGGTGCCACGCGCGCACCATCGCCTCGCTGATCTCGTCCCCATCGTCGTTCCAGGCCGCCAGGGTAGACCGGGCGGCCTGGACGCTCGAGGCTCCGGGCACCAGGCCCACCGACGGAGGACGATCGTGAAGAGGCACGCAGCAGTTCACGGCGATGGCGGTGGCGCTGGCGATCAAGCAGGGACTCTTCACTCTCGACGACGACGTCAGGAAGTTCGTCCCGGAGCTGCCAGACTACGGCACACCGATCAAAGTCAGACATCTCATCCATCACACCAGCGGATTGCGTGACATCAACACGATTATCGCTACCGCCGGTCTTCGCGACGAGGTGGCGTTCGACAACGACGCCGTGCTGCGCGTGCTCGCCCGGCAGAAGGCCTTGAATTTCACGCCGGGGGACGAGCATCTCTACTCGAACTCGGGCTACGCGGTTCTGGCGCTGCTCATCGAGCGCGCGTCGGGCAAACCCTTTCCCGATTACGCCGACGCGAACGTGTTCGCACCACTTGGCATGAAGGTGACGCACTTCCATACCGACCTCGGGCGGCTGGTCAGGAACCGCGCGTACGCCTACGACCGGCCGGCTGGAGGTCCCGTGCGCATCAACACGCCTCAAAGCGAACGCGCGAAGCCCGCCCTGTAAAGCCCGCGCTGTCCGTCTTGAGGGAACGGGTCGCCGGGCGACGGGACGGCCATGGCGGCGGCGCCGGTTCGGGACTATCATGCGGAACGTGACGCCCGATGTGGTCCGCCGACTGCCGAAAACCGACCTCCACGTGCACCTCGACGGCTCGCTTCGGCTGGCGACGCTGATCGACCTGGCGCGCCAGCGCGGCGTCGAGCTGCCGTCCTACGACGAACAGGGGCTGCGCGAACTCGTCTTCCGGCCGCATTACGCCAACCTCGGTGAATACCTCGAGGGCTTCCGGCACACGGTGGCCGTGCTGCAGGACCGCGAGGCGCTCGAGCGAACGGCCTGCGAGTTGTGCGAGGACTGTCAGGCCGAAGGCGTGCGGTACGTGGAGATCCGGTTTGCGCCGCAGCTGCATCTGCGGCATGGGTTCGACTTCTCCGACGTCGTCCGGGCCGTCGATGCCGGAATCCGTCGTGCAGCGGGCACGTTCAACTCCAGGCCTGAGGTCGTGTCGGGCCGCGAGCCGCGCTTCGTCGCGGGGATCATCCTGTGCGCGCTGCGCTTCTTCACGCCCGACACATCCGAGGGGTACCGGCGCATCTTCGAGGCGCTGCCGGAAGCTTCTCCGCAGGAACTCCACTCCGCTGCGAGCGTGCAGGTCGCGCGCGCGGCAGCCCGCCTGAAGCACGAGGAAGGGCTGCTGGTCGTCGGCATCGACCTGGCGGGCCAGGAAAAAGGCTATCCGGCGGAGGACCATCGCGTGGCCTACCAGGTGGCGCACGAAGCGTTTCTCGGCAAAACGGTTCACGCCGGCGAGGACTACGGGCCAGAGTCGATCTTCCAGGCGATCGGCAACCTGCACGCGGATCGGATCGGCCATGGTACCTGGTTGTTCGACGAGTCGAAGATCGGCACGCGGCGCATCACGGACAGGAAGGCCTACGTGGAGCGGCTGGCCCAGTTCATCGCCGACAAGCGAATCACCATCGAGGTGTGCCTGACGTCGAACCAGCAGACGGTGCCCGAGCTGGGCGCCGACCTCGGCCGGCACCCGTTCGCCGAAATGCGCAAGCGACGGCTCTCCACCACCCTCTGTACGGACAACCGGCTCATCTCGAACACCACGGTGTCGAAGGAAATCGAGCGTGCGGCCGAGGCGTTTTCGCTGACCGACCGCGAGCTGCGAGACATCCTGGTCTACGGCTTCAAGCGCAGCTTCTTCCCCGGCACCTATCTCGAGAAGCGCACCTACGTGCGCGAGATGATCAACTTCACGGACTCCGTCCTGGCTGGGGTCACGTCTTGAATCAGCACTTTTTCAGGGTCTGACCCCGGCAGAACGCCGCATCAAGGAAGCACCCGCAATGACACGACGAACGACGATGATTCCGATCCTGCTGATGGCCTGGCTGGCGCTGTCTTTCCAGGCAGCGCCGCAGGCCGCCACGCCCCAGGCCGGCACCGCGCAGGCCGCCGCATCCAAGGCCACCGTCCAGAAGGCGATGGAACTGGGCGACATCCTCGCCTGGAAGAACATCGGCGTGGCGCTCCTGTCGCCAGACGGCGGGTGGCTGGCTTACCGCCTTTCGCCGCTGGACGGCGACAGCGAGGTGGTCGTGCGCCAGACGCAGGGCGACAAGGCATATCGCTTTCCGGTGGGTGACACCCGGGGCACGCCGGGATCGCTGGCGATTTCCGACGACTCGAAGTGGGTGGCCTTCAGCGTCGCGCCGACCAAGAAGGAGGCAGCCCAATTGAAGAAGCAGCGCAAGCCGCTGCAGAACAAGGTCACGATCCTCAACCTGTCCGACGGCTCGGACACCAAGCTCGACAAGATTCAGCGATTCGCATTCTCGGGCGAGAAGGCCTCGTGGATCGCGCTGAAGAAGTACGGACCGGACACGCCTGGAGGCGGGGGAGGCGCGGCGCCCTCCGGCCCGCCGGCGCCGGGCGGCGGCGTGAGCGGGTCGGGCAGCGCGGCCGACGACAAGCCGAAGGGCACCGATCTGATCCTGCACGAACTGGGTTCCGGTGCCGAGTTGAACGTCGGCAACGTCAACGAGTTCGCGTTCGACAAGAGCGGCAGGTTCCTGGCCGTCACTATCGACGCCACCGACAAACTCGGGAACGGGATCGTCCTCCACAACCTGGAGACCGGGACGATTGCGCCGCTCGACAGCGGAAAGGCGTCGTACGAACGGCTGTCGTGGACCGAAAAGGGTGACGGCCTGGCCGTCCTGAAGGGCACCGAGGACAAGCGCTACAAGGACAAGGTCTACGCGGTCGTCGCGTTCACGAAGTTCAGTCAGCCAAGGCCCGAGAAGACCGTCTACGACCCGGCGAACGACAAGGCCTTCCCCGAGGGGATGGCGATCAGCCCGAACCGGACACCGACGTGGACCGAGGACCTGTCGGCGCTCTTGTTCGGCATCCGCAAGCCGAAGAACGCGGATCCAAGGCCGGACGCCAAGGCCGATGCCAAGGCCGACCCGAAGTCCGAGGTGAAGCCAGCCGTGCCGGACGTCAAGCCCGAGACACCGCCGGCCGCCGACACCGCACCCGACGAGGAGAAGCCCGACCTCGTGATCTGGCACTACAAGGACCCGCGCCTTCAGTCGCAGCAGCAGGTCCAGGAGGAGATGGACAAGAACTTCAGCTTCCTGTCCATCTACCGTGTTGCCGAGAAGAAGTTCATCCGCCTGGCCGACGACGCCGTCCGCACCGTGACGCCAGCGCCGAAGGAGAAGTACGCGGTCGGCCTCGATATCCGCGAGTACGAACTGTCTGGCAACCTCGACGGCCGGAACTACCAGGATGTCTACGTCATCAACCTGCAAACCGGCGACCGCAAGCTGGCGCTGAAGAAAGCCCGGTGGGCGAACCAGGCGTCCACGGACGGCACCAGGTTCCTCTACTACGAGGACGGCCACTACTTCGTCTACGACATGGCCTCCGGAGAGTCGATGAATATCACGAAGACAGTCGCCACCTCGTTCATCAACACCGAGGACGACCACAACGTCGTCAAGCCGCCGCAGCCGGCGCTGGGCTGGACGAAGGATGGCGATGCCGTGCTGCTGTCGGATGGCTGGGACCTTTGGAAGGTCCCGGCAACCGCCGGTTCCCCCGCGGTCAATCTCACCGTGAACGGCAAGAAGGATGGCATCCGCTATCGACGACTGCTCCGTCTCGACCCTGACGAGAAGGGATGGGACTTCTCGGTGCCGCGCTATGTGGACATGTTCGGCGAGTTCACCAAGAAGGGCGGGTTCGCGCGCCTCGATCCGGGCAAGGCCGGCGTGCAGCCGCTGCTGTGGGACGCGGCGGCGTTCGGGATGCAGAAGGCGAAGAAGGCGGACGTCTATGTCTATACGAAGTCCACGCCGTCGAGCCCGGCCGACTACTACGCGACCGACGCCACCCTGAAGCCCGGCAAGAAGCTGACGGCGCTCGACGAGCAGGTCAAGGGCTTTGCGTGGTCCAGCGGCGCGCAGATCATCAGCTACACGGTGACGCTCGGCAAGAACGGCCCGACGAAGAAGCTCCAGGGATCGCTCTATCTGCCCGCGAACTACGTGAAAGGGAAGACCTACCCGACGCTGGTCTACATCTACGAGAAGCTCACGCAGGGGCATCACGCCTTCACGAATCCGTCGGCCAACGGCTTCAACAAGTCGGTGTATACGAGCAACGGCTACGCCGTGCTGATGCCGGACATCGCCTACCGGCTGAACGATCCGGGGATGTCGGCGGTCTGGTGCCTGACTGGGGCCGTGAAGGCGGCGATTGCGACCGGCGTGGTCGATCCGAAGCGTATCGGCTTGCAGGGCCATTCGTGGGGCGGGTACCAGACGGCGTTCACGATCACGCAGACCGATCTGTTTGCGGCGGCCGTGGCCGGCGCGCCGCTGACGGACATGGTCAGCATGTACAGCCTGATCTACAAAAACAGCGGCGGGACGAACCAGGCGATCTTCGAGAGCAGCCAGGGCCGCTTTCTCGGCGGCTACTGGGACAACTGGGAGGCCTACGTTCGCAACTCACCTGTGAACTTCGCCAGGAACGTGAAGACGCCGCTGGTCATCCTGCACAATGACAAGGACGGTGCGGTGGACTTCACGCAGGGCGTCGAGTACTTCAACACGCTCCGGCGCCTCGGCAAACCGGTCGTGATGCTGGAGTACCCGGGCGAGAACCATGGCCTGGCGAAGCCCGCCAACCAGCAGGACTACACGGTTCGGATGAAGGAGTTCTTCGACTACTACCTGATGGGCAAGCCGGCGCCAGACTGGTGGACGAAGGGCGTGCCGCGACTCGAGATGGCAGACCACATCAAGCAGAGGCTCGACGCGCAGAATAAGAAGTAGACTCGCAGGATGGGGAAACGAACGGCTCTCGTGACGGGAGCATCCGGGGGTATCGGCGCTGCCCTCGCACGGGTCTTTGCCGCCAACGGATTCGACCTGGTGCTCACGGCGCGGCGAACGGATCGGCTGCAATCGCTGGCCGAGGAACTCCGCGCCGCGCACGGTTGCTCGGTCCACGTCATTGCCGCGGACCTCGCCGATCCGGGCGCGCCGGCGCGCATCTTCGACGAGACCACGCGACTCGGCCTGACCATCGACGCGCTGGTGAACGACGCCGGCTACGGCCTGCCGGGTGGGTTTCTCCATTCCACCTGGGGTCAGCACCGCGACTTCATCCAGGTGATGGTGACCGCGGTCGCGGAACTCTGTTACCGCTTCGCACCCGCCATGGTGGCCAGGCAGCGCGGGTGGATCATCAACGTCGGCTCCGTGGCGGGACTGGTGCCGGGTTCGGCGGGGCACACCCTGTACGGCGCGGTGAAGTCGCTGGTCATCCGCTTCTCGCAGTCACTCGCGCTAGAACTGCGCGCGCAGGGCGTCAACGTCACCGCGCTCTGCCCGGGCTTCACCTACAGCGAGTTCCACGACGCGAACGGGATGCGCGGGGAGGTGAGCCAGCTGCCGAAGTGGATGTGGATGGACGCGGACACCGTGGCGAAGCAGGCCTACGACGCGGTGGTGCGCGGCGACATCGTCTGCATCAACGGCCGGGTCAACCGGGCGACCGTCCTGCTCGCACGCTACGCGCCCGACTGGCTGGTCAACCAGGTGCTGAAGCGCGTCGCGAAGAAGTTCCGCCGCGTGTAGCGAGTTCTACCGTATTTTCCGGCTCACCATCACAGTTCGTGTTCCACTCCTTGTCCGCGTCGATGAACACCAAGTCGAACGGCCCCTCCGGCTCGAGGCGCAGCGCTCGAGGGTACGGGCGGTCAGGTCACTCGTGCCGCAGCGCCACCATCGGATCGACACGCGAGGCCGCGGCGGCCGGGACGTACCCGGCCAGCAGCGCGACCGATGCCAGGGTCGCGCTGGCCACGAGCAGCGTGAGCGGGTCGCCTGGCGAGACGCCGAACAACTGCGAACGTACGAGGCGGCTGAAGCCGACCGCCAGCGGCAACCCGAGTCCCACACCCGCCAGGACGAGGATGGTCACCTCGCGCATGACCAGCCACACGACGTTCGTGCGCGCGGCACCCAGGGCCATTCGCAACCCGATCTCGCGCGTGCGCCTTGCGACGGCGTAGCTCATCACCCCGTAGAGACCGACGGCGGCCAACAACGTCGCCAGGCCGCCGAAGCAGGCCGTCAGGATGGCCACGATTCGGTCCATGAAGAGGGACTCGTTCGCCACAGCGGTCATCGACTTGATGTCCGCCACCGGGATGGCCGGGTCGAGCCGGCGGACGAGTCGCTGCAGCGCATCCGCACCCAGGCTGCCAGGGGACGTGGTTCGCACGAAGAACGTCATGCCGCCCAGTCCTTCGTCCTGGTCGAACGGAATGTAGATGAGGCGGGCAACGTCCGCGCGCAACGCCGTATCCTTGCCGTCCCGGGCCACGCCGACGATCTCGATGTCGGTCGGCTTGCCGCGGCCGAAACCAAATCGCCTGCCAATCGGGTTGAGATTGCCAAAGAAGTAGTGCGCCATCTTCTCGCTGACGATCGCCACGCGCGGCGCGCCCGCCGCGTCGGCCTCGGTGAATTCTCGCCCGGCCACGAGCGAAATCCCCATGGTCTCGAGGTACCGCGGCCCCACCCAGTTCACGTGGGGGTTCATGTCCTCGCCGTCCTTCGCCTTGTACCCCTCCACGCTGACGGTCATCATCGACAGGTTGTCGGTCAGCGGCGTGCTGGACGCGAGCGAAGCGCCAGTCACCCCGGGCTGCTGCCGCACCGACTCGAGCAGTTGCTTGAACAGGTTTCGCGACTGGGCGTCCGAATAGCCGCTGAGAGTCGGATCGAGCGAGAAGGTCATCAGGCCTTCGACGCGGAACCCGGGATTCAGCGTGCGCAGGTTCCACAGGCTCCGCACGAAGAGCCCGGCGCCGACCAGCAGCAACAGCGACAGCGCCACCTGGGCCACGACGAGTCCCTTGCGGAGGCGCACGTGCCCCGTGCTCACGACGCTGCCGCCTTCCTCCTT
>DASVIS010000111.1:0-11629 GCA_036381995.1 Vicinamibacterales bacterium
CTTCGGCATAATCCGTCAACGTCGTCGTCTCGGAACGCCCGCCGCTCTGGCCCAGGCCGCGCTTGTCGTATCGAACGACGACGAACCCGGCATCGGCGAGTGCCGAAGCCAGCTGCCCGAACACCGGGATGCCGGCCAGGACCGGCGAGGTCGACGAGTACGATCGACTCACCGACAAAACGGTCAGCCGGGAAGCGATCTCCGCGATCGAGTCGTGGCTGAAGGAAACGATGAGGGCCCGCTAGGATGTGGATCCTGCAGACGAAGGCGGATGGGGACGACAAGGGGTTGAAGTTCAGGGTGATGCCAGGAGGACTGAGGACCCTCGGGCGCGCGATCAGGGCCGACTTCACCGTCGACGCTCCCCTCGTCTCGCGGCTGCATTGCCGCTTCACCGCTCAGCCGTCCGGCGAACTCGAGGTCGAAGACCTGCGCAGCACGAACGGCACGTTCGTGAACGACAAACCGGTCAAGCGGACTCCGCTGAAAGCGGGAGATCGCGTGCGCGTGGGGCGGGTGGAGCTGACGGTGACGAGAAGCCCGGCTGACGACTGATCGTTGCCAGCAGGCAATCCATTCTCAGTCCTCAATCCTGTCCCGAGCTACCGCGCTCTTCCACGAGGAACGGGTTCGTCCGGCGCTCCTGACCGATCGTCGTCCTGGGCCCATGGCCCGGGTACACCTCGACGTCGTCCTGGAGCTTGAAGAGCACGCCTCGAATCGAGCCAATCAGCGTGTCGAAGTCTCCGCCGGGCAGGTCGGTACGCCCGATCGAGCCGGCGAAGAGCGTGTCGCCCGCGAATACCCTCGTGCCCGGCTGGCCCGAGGGCCCGACGAGCAGACAGACGCCGCCCGGCGTGTGGCCCGGCGTGTGAAGGACGTGCACTTCGCAGGTGCCGAACGTGAGTGGCGCAGACAGGTCGTAGAAATCATCGACGGCCGGCAGCGCCCCGAGATCGATCCCGAAGAAGGTGGCCTGTTGCGGCGCGGCCTCGTAGAGCGGGAGATCGTCGCGATGCAGGGCGATCCGCGCGCCCGTGACGGCCTTCGCCCTGGCGGTTCCCGAGACATGATCCACGTGGGCGTGCGTGAGGAGAATCTGACGAACATTCAGCTTCTGTTCGGCGACCACGTGGAGCAACAGATCGACCTCGTCGCCCGGATCGATGATGACTCCTTCGCGAGTCCGTTCGCAGGCCAGGACATAGCCGTTCTTGTAGAACGGAGGCGCATCTCGGGTCTCGAGGAGCATGGCGCTATGATAGCGTCATCTGGTCCGCACAGCCCTATGATGCCCGCCATTGTCGATATTCACCGCGCGCGCCAGCGAATCGCCCGACAGGTGCGTCGGACGCCGCTCGTTCGGTCCGACTGGCTCAGCGACGCGGCCGGCGGCGAGGTCTACCTGAAGCTCGAGTCGCTCCAGGTGACGAATTCGTTCAAGGCGCGCGGCGCACTGAACGCGGTCCTCTCGCTCGCCGAACAGAACCTGCCGGGTGACCCGCTCCCGTGTCTCGTCACCGCTTCGGCCGGCAATCACGGGCGCGCCCTCGCGTGGGCCACGTCGCACGCGGGCTTCCGGACGGTCATCTTCACGCCCAGGCACGCGCCGGCCGCCAAGCTCGATGCGATTCGCCGCCACGGCGCGGAGTTGCGCGCGGAGGCCGACACCTACGAGGACTCGGAGCGGATGGCCAAGCAGTTTGCGGCGGACACCGGCGCACGGTTCATCTCGGCCTACAGCCACCCGGACCTGCTCTCCGCGATCGGCACGATCGCCCTGGAAGTGATCGAAGACCTGCCGTCGGTCGACCAGATGATCGTGCCGGTCGGCGGAGGCGGATTGCTGGCCGGCATCGCCGCCGCAGTGAGCGCAGCCCGGCCGGACGTAGAGGTCGTCGGAGTGGAGGCCGAGGCCTCTCATCCCTTCGCCGCGTCGCTGGCCGCGGGCCGCATCGTCGAAGTGGGCGTGGGCCCGACGATTGCCGACGGTCTCGCAGGGAACATGGACCCGGAGAACCTGGCGTTTCCAATCGTGCAGGCGCTGGTTCGCCGGATGGCGATAGTGAGCGAGATGGATCTGCGCGATTCGATTCGGGGGCTCGTGCGCCACGAACACCTGGTTGCCGAAGGCGCGGGGATTGCCGGCGTCGCGGCGGTCGCCGCGGGCCGGGTTCCGTCGAGATTCCGCACGACGGTCGTCATCGTGTCCGGAGCAAACATCGACGTGGAACTACTCGCACAGGTGCTGACAGAATCCTGAAGATCGCATCCGTCACGGAAGACGCAGAACGCAAGACGTAGAAGACGTCCGCGTTCTCCGTTCTCCGTTTGACGTTCTCCGTTCAGGCCGGCCCTCTGTCAGGGGCCTGCGGAGGCGTTGCGGGCAGCCGTCCCACCGTTTCCTCGCGAAGCCGCCCCAGGCTCTGCGCCAGCGCGTTGCTGGCCTGCCTGAAGGGGCCGGACGACTCGATCTTGTTCCAGGGATAGAGATGGCGGCGGAAGGAGAAGGCGAGGCTGAGAGCCGCGGGCCGCGCCCACTCCCTGAGCGCCCTGTCGTCGGACGCGAGCTTCGCGATGTAACCGGCGGCGCGCGGACCGTCGCCAATCGCCGCCGACGCGATGGCCGCGCACGGCAGCGCTTGCACGGGCGCGGCAGGCGCGGAGGCGCGCGTGAAGATCGCGTCTGCCAGGGTGCGCGCGCGCGCCTTCCCGTTGTGATCCCACTCCAGCGCCGCAGCCACCGCCTGCCCTTCGCAGAACCAGGGATAGCGATCGGTCAGCCTGGTGGCCTCCATCAGCGCCCGGTCGGTATGGGACGCCATCGCGAGCGGTATCACCCGGCCAACCAGCCAGGCGAAGGGTGTGGATTCGGTTGCCGGCTCGCCAGCCAGGATCTCCACGGCCGTGTCGTAGTTCTGCCTGACGATCTCGAGACGGGCGCGCATCTGGGTCCACAACGGCCGGTCCGATCTCGCCGGCTGGCCGCCGTCGAGCGCCGCCTCCGCATCGGGCAACCGACCGAGCATTTCGTACGCACCGGCAATACCGCGATGGCTCGCGTCGATCGCGGGATCGAAGCGCAGTGATTGACGATAGCAGGCAATGGCGCGGGTCGGATCGAGTTCGACGACGAGGTCGCCGGCGTGATGCCAGGCGTCCCCGTACGATGGATCGAGCGAGAGCGCACGCGCGAGGGATGAAGCCGCCCCAGTGATCGTCGTTGCCGACAGCGCGGCAGCGACCAGAGCACGCGGCATGTCGGGGTCGGCCGCCAGCGCCGCCTCGGCCTCCTCGCGCGCGTTTGCGAGCGTGGCCGTGTCGCCATTGCTTCCGGAGTAGGAACCCTCGAGGTAGACCGTCTCGGACAACCCCGCACGCGCTTCGACCAACTTGGGGTCCATGTCGATCGCCTGGCGGAACAGCTCGATGGCGCGCCTCTGGTCGCGGTGCGCGGCCGCGTCACGGGCCTGCAGGTACAAATCGTAGGCTCCGGGATCGACCTGACGCACCTGCGCGCGGGCCCAGCGGTTGCCGGTCGGCATCCCGAGGCGGAGTTCGTCGGCCACCTGCCTGGCGATCTCGACTTCGGCGGCTGACGCCTGGCGGGGCTCGCGCGCGTATTTCTCGCTCCAGATCACACGACCTGTCGCCACCTCGACCAGCTCGACATCGACATGGAGCGAATAGGGACCCGGTCGGATCGTTCCTCTCAACGCCACCGTCGCCCCGGCGCGGGACGCGCGTTCGGTCAACGTCGGCGCGGGCATCTCGGCAATCGACGACCGCCCGACGACGGTGAGGCCGGGCACTTCGCCCAGGCGGGCCGCGAGGTCCTCGGCAAACCCGATCCCGTAGTAGGCCCGGGCCGATTCGCTGCCGGCCATCTGAAAGGGCATCACAAGGAGCACCGGACGAGGCACCGCCGCTCTGCCGGAGAAGAGCGCCGCGATCCTGTCGCGCCAGAACCACGCTCCGGCGGCCGCCGCGCCAAGGAGCGCCAGGAGGAGGAGCGCCAGAGAGATGCGCTTCAGCATTGGCCCCCTGGGCCGTGCCGGCTTCTCCATCGTCCAAAGGGGAATTGCAGCCGTGACGCGCACGTGGAGCTGGTCGGCCAGGGCCCGGAGATCGGCCGCCATCGCGGATGCCGTGGGGTACCTCGTGTCGAGGCTCTTGGCCATGGCCCGCGCCAGGATCGGGTCGAAGCCCCTGGGGAGAGAGGGGTTCTTCCGGGTCGGAGGAGGCGGTGTGCCCTGGAGGACCTTCAACGCGGTCGCGCCCGCAGTGTCTGAGCCGAACGGGGCGCGCCCGGTCAGCATCTCGTACAGGACGACACCGAGGGAGAATACGTCCGATCGGGGATCGACGCGGCCGGTGAGCAGTTGCTCGGGCGACATGTAGGGGACGATCTCGTTGGCGCCGGGCGTTGGCGGTTCCTGCCCCGCCGCGAGCTGTTCGGCGATCGTCTTCCGTTCGATCCCGCCCGAAGTCCAGGCCGAGAGCCCGAACCCGATGATCTTCGTCTGGTCGGTCGGCGTGATGAAGATCGTCGAAGGAGAGAGATTTCCGTGGACGAGGCCCTGCCGGTGTCCGTCGGCGATGGCGTCGGCCAGTTGAACGGCGAACTCCAGGGCCAGGCTCGCGTCGATCGGCTTTCCCGTCATGTGCGCGCGGAGCGACTGTCCGGGCACGTACTCGTGCGCGAGGAAGACTCGACCGTCCTCTTCGCCGAAGTCGAACAGGGCCGCAATGTGCGGGTGAGAGAGCTCCGTGGCGGCCGAAGCGTCGGCGAGGAGAGCGGCGAGGCGTTCGTCGAACGCGGCAATGACGGGTGACACGATCCGGAGCGCGACCGTCCGCCCCAGACGTGTGTCGCGGGCGCGCAACAGCTCGCCCAGCGCCCCCACGCGGAGTCGCTCGAGGATCGTGTAGTGGCCGAAACTCTCCATGCGGACCCCTTGCCCGGCGGGCGCCTCGCCGCCCTCGTCCCTCCGCAAGCTCGGGACGCCCTAAGCCGGCGAAGGGCTGTGCGCCGCCACGATCGCGCGGCGGGCCACCGGGCGCACGCCTCCCGTTTTCGCGTATCGGTCGAATGCGTAAGGGGCGACAGGGGCAACCGTCTCTACCACTTCACCCTGATTCTGTACTTCAGCACGGTCGTGCCATCCCTGGCCACGGGAATCTCGAAGCGAGCAGCCCAGGCCCCCGTCTTCGTCCACTTGTGGGTCGCGGTCAGCATCTCCCAGTCGCCTCCGATCGGCTCGTTCACCTCGATCGTGGCGGGCACGTCCTTGTGGTTGCGGAACGTGATCTCGAACTCCATTTCGAAGAGCGAGTTCGACAGCCGCCTGAAATCGACCTGCTTCCGCTCGCACACGATGTCGAACGCGTTCCCGGTGTGGACGTCGAGCGTCTCGTCCTTCGGCGTGTGCTCGATCCGGTCCTCGCCGGCGAACTGCACGCCGCCCTTCGAGTCCGCCTGGTAGACGCGGAACACGCCGGCCGGCATCGGGACGCCGAGGCCGGCATGTTCGTCGTTCTTGAACCGGTAGTAGACCTTGACGTCGCTCTTGATCGGCGCGCCCGGACTCTGCTGGTTGCGGTAGTAGAACTGCTGGCCGTCCACGACGAAGCGCTTCTCCACTGGCACGGTCGGCGACGCGAGCAGCGCGAGTTGCTTGGTCTCGTTGTTGCCGACCGACGTGCGGCGCTGGAGCGTGTAGAGGTGGTACTCCGAGAAGGCCTCCTGCTGCATCGCCGGAGCGGCGGCCGCCATCTCCATCTTCCGCGCCATCACCCCGTCGAGGGCCATCCGGTTGTCCGCGACCCGATTGACTTCTCCCGCGATGAACTGCAGTCTCGCGTTCCGGTAACTCGTGCCGCTCTGGTTCTTCAGCGTCACCCAGCCGGCGAGGTCGGCCGCCTTGTCGTCTCGCCCGATCGTGAGGACGTAGTCTGCGTTCCAGGAGAGACCGCCCGACAGGTAGGAGGCTTCGACGCGGTGACGGAGGGCGCCGCCGTTCTCGAGCATCCACACGAGCGTCGGATGGCTGA
Organism: Vicinamibacterales bacterium; assembly: GCA_036381995.1. Classification (GTDB taxonomy): domain Bacteria; phylum Acidobacteriota; class Vicinamibacteria; order Vicinamibacterales; family Fen-181; genus FEN-299. The sequence goes on from DASVIS010000111.1 coordinate 6,055, forward strand.
ACAGGTTGTCCGGCAATTCCGGGAAGCGGTACTGGTCCACCCGGAGCCCGGTGACGATTTCGTTGCCGATCTTCCAGACAGGACCGTTGTTGTACGCCAGCAGCAGGGCCCTCACCTCTTCCGAGCGCGTGGTGCCGTTCTCCTGGCGCTCGCGGACGACAGTGATTTCGCGGCCGACATACTTGCGCAGGAGCTTCTCGGGCTCGAGCAGGTCGTACTCGTAGTTCTGTTCGAGCACGGCCAGCGCAGCCGGCTCGGTGAGCGAGCGGAAGTGCACGGTTGCCGGGTTGATCTGCGCCGCGACGTCCGCGAACCGCAGCATCGATGCGCCCGACGACAGCGTCAGTTGCCGGACATCACGGATCAACGCCAGATTCGAGTTGTAGATCGTCAGCGACAGGTCGGTTTGGTCGTCGAGCGTGGTCGTCGCCGTGGTGCCGGATGGGCGCGCGGCCGATTCCTGGGGTTGCACGCCCTGACGGGCGGGCATCGTGGCCGGCAGCAGCGTCGTGCAGAAGGCGACGGCGAGGACGGCGGTCGGGGAAAGACGAGACGGCATGGCGAATCCTCCTGTCCTTTGAACGGAGAGGCGGGAAGAACTTGCGGGACGCAGCGGGCGTCAGCGTTTGCGCCACGTCGTGCCCCCGTCCGTCGTCTCGTACTCCGACCGGTCGGAGGCGGTGATCGTGGCGCTGGAGTCGCTCCAGGCGTGCACGGAGACGAGGTTGGCCGATGTCGGCGATGTCAGTCGCTGCCACGTGTGACCGTCAATCGTCCGCAGCACGACACCCCGCGCGCCGACGATCCAGCACACACGGTCGGTGGGCGCAGAGCCGTCGATGAGCGCCGTGGCCACGCCGCTCGCTTGGCGATCCCATGTCTGGCCGCCGTCGGTGGAGCGCTCCACCACGCCGCCCTGGCCATACCGCCAGGTGGCCGTCGCGCCGAAGTCCCCGGTGCCCGATGTGGACAGCAGTGGGGCCACAATTTCACGGTTGACGTACCGCGGGGCTCGAGCCCCGCGTTCGTCAACTGCCCTCACGATGGGCGGCGCAGGCGCGGCCGCGGCCACGGGCTTGGTGACCGCGTCTGCTTTGGCCGGGGCGACGCCGGCGGCGGTCGGCAACAAGCTCTTCCGAGCGGCACCAGCTTGCGCAGGCGCGGCGCCTGACGGCGGAACAGCCGACACGATGCTCTCTGCAGCAGCGAGATTGCGCGGGGCGTCAGCGTTCGGGGCAGCCGGCTGCGCCTTCTGCTCGGCGCGGGCCGCTTCCCGCTTCGGCTCCTCGAGGCGATCAACCGGCGCGGTGGGGACGTTCCGAGCCACTCGGCCGGCTGGCGCCTGGGCTCCGATGCCGCCAGCGCCCTGCGCGGACGGCTGGGTTGGCGACGGCGCCTGCTGCAGTTCGACCCACGTCGAAGGCCGCCCCCCGATGGCAGGCGGAGGGCTGGAGGCAGGTATCAGCACCTCCCCTGGCGCGCGCAGAGTACGCGTGCCGACCACGACTACGACGGCCGCCGTGGCCAGCGGAACCAGCCAGCGCCAGTGCCAGTGCCACGGCCGCGCGGGCGCAGGAACCGGCGCGGCCCGCGTCACCTCGGGTTCCGAGCGCGCCAGGTCCGCCAGGATCTGCTGGCAGTGCGCGCAGGAGGACGCGTGCGCCTCGATCCGTTCGGTTTCGAGGGCCGACAGGGAGTGATCGAACCACGCCGCCAGAAGGTCGGCGTCAGGGCACGCGTTGCCCGACGCGTCGGTCTCCCGCTCGAGGCCGCGCGCGATGAGCCGGTCGAATGCCGGATCGCGATCAGCGTCTGTCGGCTTCACGTGCCACTCCTTCCCTCAGAACGATCCTCCCGCCTTTTCTTGCCACCCTCTCGCCCGCGCGCTGCCGTTGCCCAGCACCTCATCCAGGTCCATGCCCACATCCTCGAGCGCCGAATCGAGGCACGCCTGGACCTGGGACCTGCCAAGCCGGTGATCCTCACGAAGCAGCCGTTCCACCTCAGCCCGAAGGCCCCGCCTGATCCGGTCGAGCTTGCGCGACACCGTCGCCTCGTGTTCTCCCATCAGGCGACCGATTTGCGCGAGCGTGAGACGCTGAAGGTAGTACGACGACAGGCGGAGGCGGTCTGGCGGCTCGAGCTGCCGGATGGCCGAGGCCAGGGCCTGTTGTGCCAGCCCCGCGAACCGCGCGCGTTCCGGGTCGGCCTGGACACCCGCAGCGCCTGCATCTGCCACGGCCTCGTCGTGTTCCTCCAGCGGGCGCGTCCTCTTTGCGGCCCGAACCAGGTCGACGTTGCGCTGCGCGAGAATCGATCGCAGCCACGTCGAGAGCCGGCTGCGGCCGTGGAAGTAATCGAAGAGCGAGCGGCGGCGTCCGTCGCGCTCCTCGAGCCCGTACAGCTCCGCGTAGATCGAATCAGCCAGTTCGCCGCCTGCATCGTCACCGGCGATCGCCCGCGCCGCCGCGCGAAGACCCGGGCGATGACACTCGATGAAGTAGGCCCAGGCCGACACCTGACCTTCGGCGCAGGCGCAGGCGAGGGCAAGCTCTTCGAGATTCAGGGAGTCCACGTACTCGGAGACGACGGCCGGGGTCTTGACCTCCGTGGCGAAGCGGCTGGCGATGCTGCGTTCGAGCGCGCGCGCGAACGCGTCGCGGCTGAGGTTCCAGCGCGGGGCATTCGAGCGTGTGAAAGCCCGGTCGAGGAGTCGCTCGTCCACGAAACGGCCTCGAGATACTTGATCTGGCGACATGGCGACCGGCCATGCGAGGCAGGCAGACTGAAAGTCCGCCGGTGTTTCAGCGGGCGGCTGCCGGCGTCGCGTCACCGGTCATTCTACGCCGAGAACGGTGACGTCAGTTCGTGGACTCGAGGCTCTCGCGGTGAAGCGCAAGTCCGTGGGCGAACTCGGAGAGCTCGACGCGGAGGATCATCCGGCCCCTGCGCAGCCGCGACTTCAGCGTCTCGCCCTTGACCTCGAGGGCCGCGCTCGCCTCTTCCGTAGAAAGGCCGTGCACGTCGCGCAGGATCACCGGAACGCGGTAGATTGTAGGCAGGCCGGCCAGCGCCTTCGCCAGCTTCTGGCGCAGCTCGCCCCGGTGCACTTCGTCGTCGCCGAGCGACGACCAGTCGGGGATGTCGGGCTCCCGTGCGCCGTCGCTGCCGGCTGGCTCGACCGGAAGAGGCGCAGCCTCTCGTCGGCTGGCTTTCGCGGCCCGCAGGCGCAACATGGATTGAGGATATGCGTGCCGTCTTCTTCGATCTCGTCGGCACTCTGGTTCGTGAGCGGCTGCCAATCGGTGAGCAGTATGCCAATCACCTCCGTCGATTCGGCGTCCGGGCCGATGCGCCGCAGCTGGACGTCGCGTTCAGGCAGGCGATGCTGGCCGCGCCTCCGATGATCTTCCCGGGTCGTTCGTTCGGCGAAGCCGGAGAACTCGAGCAACTCTGGTGGCGTCACATCGTGCGGCGAGTGATCGAGCTGGCGGGACTGAGCGAGGCTCTGGACGAGGCGGTGTTCGAGCGCTTCTTCACGGCTCTCTACGATCACTTCACGACCGACCGCGCCTGGGTGCTCTACCCGGATGTGATGCCGACGCTGTCCGCGCTGCGGGCCCGGGGGGTTCTCCTCGGCCTCGTCACGAACTACGACACGCGGGTCTTTCCCGTCCTGCAGGCGCTGGGACTATCGCCCCTGCTCGACTCGGTCACGATCCCCGCGCACGTGGGCGCGGCGAAACCCGACCCGGTGATCTTCGGACACGGGCTCAGAGGACTCGGTCTGCTCCCTGACGAGGCGATACACGTGGGCGACGAAGTCGAGGATGACTACCTGGGTGCCGAAGCGGCGGGCATCCAGGCGGTGCTGATCGATCGATCGGGCCGGCACGCGGGTGCGGAATGTCTGCGGCGGATCGAGACCCTGACGGACCTGCTCAGGGGGCCTGGATTACCTGGCGGAACTCGGTGATCAGGGCATCCTCCACTTCGGCCATGTCAAGGCGACGCCCCAGTTCGCGCGCGAGCGACGTGATCCCGTGGTCCCGGATTCCGCACGGCACGATCAGGTTGAAGTAGTCGAGGTCGGTGTTGACGTTGTAGGCGAACCCGTGGCTCGTGATCCACCTCGAGATGCGGATGCCGATGGCTCCGATCTTGTTGCCGCCCACCCACGTGCCGGTCAGGCCTTCGATGCGCCCGGCTTCGACTCCGAATCCCCGGCTCACGCGGATCATCACTTCTTCGAGGTTCCGAACGTACTGGTAGACGTCCGCGCGGCCGGGCTTCAAGTTGAGGATAGGGTACCCGACCAGCTGGCCCGGGCCGTGGTACGTGACATCGCCGCCGCGGCCGGTCTCCGAGAGTTCGACGCCCAGCTCGGACAGGCGCTCGGGCGTGGCGAGGACGTTGGAGCGGGCTGTGCCGCTGCGTGAGCCGAGCGTAATCACGTGGGGATGTTCCAGCAGCAGCAGGACGTCGCCCACACGTTCCGCCCGCCGATCCTCGATCAGCGCTCGCTGGAGATCGAGCGCGTCCCTGTATCGGACGCGCCCGAGGCGCCTGACTTCGAGGTCTTTCACAGCGCTGCCGGGTCGAAGGCCTCGATCTGCTTCTTGACCACCGACATGAACTGGTCCGCCACTGCGCCGTCAATCAGCCGGTGGTCGTACCCGAGCGACAGATAGGCCATCGGCCTGATCGCGATCGCATCGTCCACGACAACCACCCGCTTCTCGACTGCACCGATGCCGAGGATGGCCACCTGCGGCTGGCTGATGATCGGCATGCCGAACAGCGCACCGAACACGCCCGGGTTCGTGATCGTGAACGTACCGCCCTGCACCTCGTCCGGCTTGAGTTGCTTGCTGCGTGCGCGGCTGGCGAGATCCTGCATGGCGCGGCTCAGGCCGAGGACGCTCTTCTCGTCAGCCTGTTTCACCACCGGGACTATCAGGCCCCAGTCGAGGGCCACGGCGAGTCCGATGTTGATGTCCTTATGGTAGATGACATGGTCGCCGTCGATCGACGCGTTGACGACCGGAACGGCGCGCAGGCCGGCGACGACGGCCTTGACGATGAACGGCAGGTAGGTGAGCTTTGCCCCGGCGCGTTCGTACTCGGCCTTCTTCGCGTCCCGCAGTTTCGACACTCGCGAGAAGTCGATCTCGAACACCGAGTGGACATGGGCCGACGTACGCCGGCTGGCAATCATGTGCTCCGCGATTCGGCGCCGCATGATCGTCATCGGGACCACTTCGTCGCCAGCCACGCGGGCTGCCGGCGCGGCGGGCGTCTTCTCCTCGATGAACTCCAGGATGTCCTGCTTGGTGACGCGGCCGCCGATACCGGAGCCTTCGATTCGCGCAATGTCCACGTTGTGCTCGGCGGCAATCCGCCGAACGACGGGCGACGATTTCTGACGCCTCAGCTCGTCGATAGGCAGCGTGTCGCCAGACAACGTCTCCGCGGCGGGTCCGGCGGCCGGCACGGGCGACGGTGCAGGCGCGCTCGTGGCTGGTGCGGGCGACGGTGGAGGCGCGCTCGCGGCTGCTGCGGGCGACGGTGAAGG
>DASVIS010000112.1:0-19356 GCA_036381995.1 Vicinamibacterales bacterium
ACGTCGAGCCCACGGCCGCCCTCACCGAGGGCACGCGCCAGGTCGGCTACGACGACCCGAAGGCTCTTCTTCGCCGACAACAGGGCGAGCGCCTCGTTCCCGACACCTGGGGCGATGACGGCCTCGACGAAGGTCGCGGCAATCGCCCTCGCCGTCTCCGGGTCAACCTCACGGTTCAACCCGACGATGCCGCCGTATGCGGACAGCGCGTCCGCATCTCGCGCACGAATGTAGGCATCGACCAGCGACAGACCGGTTGCCGCCCCGCACGGGTTCGTGTGCTTGATCACGACCGCCGCCGGCTCGTCGAACTCCCACGCAATGCGAGCGGCCGAATCGATGTCGAGCAGGTTGGTGAACGACAGTTCCTTGCCTTGCAGCAGGTCGAATCGCCCGGGGTCGGCCATCCGGTACCAGGCGGCTCGCTGGTGCGGATTCTCTCCGTAGCGGAGTTCCCTCGCCTTCGTCGCGGCCAGAACCAGCCGGCCGGGCATCCCGACCGTGCGCGCCGTCCGCTCGAACACGCCGTCCACGACCCGCACGTGTTCGAACTCCGCCGCGATCGCCGCGTCGTAGTCGGCCGTGTGCGCAAAAGCCTTGCGCGCGAGCGAGAATCGGAATTCGGCGGATGGCCCCCCTGGCCTGTTCAACTCCTCGATCACCGCTCCGTAATCCACCGGCGAGACGACTACCAGCACATCGCGGAAGTTCTTGGCCGCCGCCCGAACCAGGCTCGGACCGCCAATGTCGATGTCCTCGACAAGGTCATCGAATCGTGTGATGGGGCTTGCGGCGACCCGAATGAACGGATAGAGGTTGACGACGACGATGTCGATGGGGCGGATAGCCTGCCGGTCGATGACCGCAAGGTCATCCGGGCTGGAGCGGCGAGCGAGGATTCCCCCGTGGATGGCCGGGTGCAGGGTCTTGACCCGTCCATCCAGCATCTCCGGGAAGCCGGTCACCTCCGAAACCCCGAGAACCGGGAGCCCGGCCGCCGTCAGAGTCTTGGCCGTGCCTCCCGTCGACACCAGCTCGAACCCCTTGGCCACGAGCGCTCGGGCGAACTCGGGCAAGCCGGTCTTGTCGGACACACTCAGCAACGCTCGGGCCATGGACATCCCCCTTCTGGACTCAGGTCGTCTGCTTGACACTCCGCCGAAGCCCCCGCTATGATTCCGAATGGCGTCGGCATTGCTCGGGCCCTGGCGTCAAGCCGCGACCGTGCGGCTTTTTTTGTGCCCTCGTCGTCACGCTGTGGCACGGGGGTAGGTACGTCGAGCGGCGCTCGGCGCCGCACCACTGCAAGGCAGGGAAAGAATGCGCATTACAGGCAAGGTCAAGTGGTTCAACAACGCAAAGGGTTACGGGTTCATCGAACGGGACGGCGGTAGCGACGTCTTCGTGCATTACTCGGCGATCCAGAGTGATGGCGGATTCCGCTCGCTCGAGGAAGGCCAGGCTGTCGAGTTCGAGATCGTTGACGGCCCGAAGGGCCCGCAGGCCGGCAACGTCGTCAAGGTGTAGCGCCGACACACCCAGGGCGCCCGGGTCCACCGGGCGCCCTTTCGTCCCCTGTTTCCCGCCCCCCACTTGGATTCTTCACTTCCCTGTCAGGCTCCCCCGTCAGTTATTCGACAGGCGTCCCCCCTGAAGTCTTGACGCCCCGCGCGGTGAACGCGACCTTGCCTTCCTTGACGGAGATGCGGAAGGCGACCTCCCGGCTCCCGGCCTTCTGCAACCTGGTGACCTGGCCCTGGACGATCTGGGCGAACCGATGGAACGGGAACGGCTCGTCGGCGCCGACGGCCTTGCGCGCCTCGATGAGCGACTCGTAAAGGGCCTCGACCTTGTCTTCGTCGTGCGCCAGGTCCGACACGGTCGCGGATCCCACCACGCGGTCGGCCGGCGGCTGAGGGGAAGGCTCCACGGGCGGGGCCTCGCGAGGGGCTTTGTAGAACGGCCCCGGGCGTCCTTCTTCGCGGGCTCGCAGCCCGCGGTCCCATAAGTCTGCGAACGTCGAGAAGCGCGATTGCAGCGTGCTCAGGCGGAATCGGTCAGTCGCGCTCTGGATGAAGGCGCGGTCGAACCGGTGCAGGATTGCCTCGACCCTGTGGCGCGTCCCCCAGGGCGGCTTGGGAAGCTGCCCCGCGAAGAACATGTTGTATTCGGTCTCGAGCTTGCGGAGCGCCACCTCGAGCGCGCGCAGGTCTCGTTCGAGCTCGGTGTGTTCGGGCACGGCGCTCTCAGCGGAAGCCTGTCACCGGAACAGGAGGAACCAGGCCAGTGGAAGCCAGAGCGTTCTCGCGTAGGGCACGGGCCGGTCGTCGATCAGGACGTCAGCCTCGTGCAGCCGTCCGACGATTCCCCACAGGTCCCGAAGGCCGATGACGTCGCCCGTCATGTAGCGGGCGCGATGGCGAAACTGCCCGCCCTTTCCCGTCTCCACGTACTCGGCGGATCGCTTGGCCAGGTCGACCGCTTTCGGGTAGTCGTCCCCGTCGAACCGGGGAAATGTGATCGTAATGGAAAACGGCCGCGCCTCCGCGCCGAACAGTTCCGTGCGGAGTTCGGGCTCGATGGCCGCCACTTCTTCGTCAGTCGGTTCCTCGGGCAGGTCCACGTACGGCCAGAACCGCTGGTGAGGCCGGTATCGCGGCACCTCACTGTCGGCGTCGTCCAGGGCCTTGTCCAAAGATACGGGCGAAGAAGAAGACGGCTCTTTCATCGTTCAACGGCCCAGGCGACGCGCCATCGGGCGTGTCGGCAGCCAAAGTCCTCGGTGATGGTATCCTGAGATCACTACGAGCGGCAACTGTCATGACCGACTTCCGCATCATCCCTTCGATTGAGCAACTGCGCCAGCGTGAGGCGGTTCGGGCGCTGGAACGGGACTTCGGGCGCCCGGCCATCGTCAAGGCGCTCCGCGAGGCGGCCAGCGACCTGCGCACGAGCATGGCCGGAAGCCGCGACGCCTCGGAGGCCCCGCTGCCGACCGACCCGGAGGCTGCGGCCGTCGCGATCGGACAGAGTGCGCACCGCCTGCTCCACGCCGCCGGGCAACCGTCGCTGCGGCGCGCGATCAACGCCACGGGCGTCGTCGTCCACACGAACCTCGGTCGCTCGCCGTTGTCCGACGCCGCGAGAGATCGTCTCCGTGCCATCGCCGGCTCCTACTCGAACCTCGAGTACGATCTCGTGGCCGGCCGGCGAGGCAGCCGCGATTTTCACGCAGAGGCGCTGCTCCAGCGGCTGCTTGGCGTCGAAGCCGCCGTCGTGGTGAACAACAACGCAGCCGCCACACTCCTGGTGCTGGCGGCCCTGGCAGCCGGCCGGGAAGTCATCGTGTCGCGCGGGGAACTCGTGGAGATCGGGGGCGGCTTCCGCGTGCCGGATGTGATGACCCAGTCGGGGGCCAGGTTGCGCGAAGTGGGGACGACCAACCGCACCCGGATCGACGACTACCGCGCCGCGATTGGCGCGGACACGGCTCTCCTGTTGCGCGTTCACCGGTCGAACTTCCGGATCGAGGGCTTCACCGAGCAGCCGGCACTCGAGGAGCTCGTCCGACTTGGCCGGGAGCGCGGGATCCCGGTCGCCGAGGACATCGGCAGCGGGTACGTGGGCCTTGTCGGGGAAGACCGCGCGCCGCAGCTCGATGCCCTCCTGGCGGGCGAGCCTCGGGTTCAGGCGAGCCTCGAAGCAGGTCTCGACATCGTCTGTTTCAGTGGCGACAAGCTGCTGGGTGGTCCCCAGGCCGGCATCATCGTAGGTCGGCGCGAACTGGTGGCGCGGGTGCGGCGTCATCCACTGATGCGCGCCCTCCGGGTGGGCAAGTTGACCTATGCCGCGCTCGAGGCAACGCTCGGCGAGTACGCCGCGGGACGGGCCAGCCGGACGATCCCGGTCCTGCAGATGATCCTGGCGACGCCGGACGCCATCAAGGTGCGGGCGACACGGATGGTCGAGCATGCCCGGGGCAACGGCGTGCTGGACGCGGATGTTCTGCCGGGCCAGTCCACGATCGGCGGAGGAACGACTCCGGGGCTCGAGTTCCCGACGTTCGTGATAAGGCTCCGTCACCCGAATAGGAGCGCCGACTGGCTGGATGGCTGGCTGCGGCAGCGGGAAATCGGAATCGTCGGGAGAATCGAGAGCGACAATCTGCTGCTCGACCTGCGAACCGTGCCTGCCGACGACGATGAATTGCTGGCGAAGGCTCTCGCCAGCGTGCCGGCCTGACCACGCCAGCGTCCTGTCACTGTCCCGGCGTGCGCTGGCGGCTGGCCGGACGGAGCGTTGGGTCCACGTGGCGGCGGTCGCTCACCACGCGGCCGGGCTTGTGGAGCGACTCGCGACAACCGGGGCCTGGCTCCTCGATGATCCGCACCGTCTGCCCGGCGTAGGTCTCGTACACGCCCACAAAACACCGGCACGGAAGCGCCTGGCTCCTCAGGATCCGGAGTATCCGCATAGAACTTCCCTGCGGATATAGACAGTCGTCGACGCCAAGAGGTTTAAGACGGGTGGGACCCCGGCCGCCGACCCAGGAATCCCTCTCGGCTAGAAGAGGCTTCCGATCGAGCGCCCTGCGAGGTCGAGGACCTGCGCCGGAAAGACCCCAAGATAGAACGTGATGATCACCATGGCTGCCAGCGTGAACACGGCGACCCGCGACGGCGCGGGCGAGGTCGGCGCATCGCCCGGCTCCGCCATGTACATCATCACGATCACGCGGAGATAGAAGAAGATCGACACGACGCTGGTGAGCACGCCGATGATCGCGAGGCCGTAGTCGCCGGCGCGGACGGCCGCGCTGAAGATGTACCACTTCCCGACGAACCCGGCGGTCGGCGGAATTCCGCCGAGCGACAGCAGGAGCACCGCGAAGACCGCGGCCAGCGCCGGGTGGCGGTTGGACAGGCCGGCCATGCTGGCCAGGTTGTCGTTCGCGCGCTCTCGCGTGGCGAGCAAACCGATCACGCCAAAGGCGCCGAGATTGGTGACGCCATAGGCGAGCAGGTAGAAGAGAATCGCCCCCCTGCCCACGTCGTTCGACGCCGCCAGGCCGACCAGGATGTACCCGGCGTGGGCAATGCTGGAGTACGCCAGCATCCGTTTCAAGTTGGTCTGCGCCACGCCCACGACCGTCCCGAGGATCATCGTGACCCCCGCGATCACCCAGATGACCGGGAGCCACGTGGCCTGCATCGGCTGGAAGGCGGTCACCAGCACGCGGACGAGCGCCGCGAACGCCGCCGCCTTCACGCCGGTGGACATGAAGCCAGCCACGATCGCCGGCGCGCCTTCGTACGCGTCCGGCGTCCACATGTGGAATGGCACAGCTGACACCTTGAAGCCGAAGCCGACGAGCAGCAGCCCGAGCGCCAGCAGGCCGAGCGAGGGGTGACTGGCGGCGTCGCCGGCCAGCGCACTGCCGATGCGGTCGAGCCTGGTCGTGTGGGCGAGGCCGTAGACGAACGCGATGCCGTAGAGGAAGAAGGCGCTCGAGAACCCACCGAGGATGAAGTACTTGAATGCGCCCTCCACCGACGCCTCGTTGTTCCGCCTGATGGCCGTCAACACGTAGACCGACAGCGACAACACTTCGAGCGCCAGGAAGATGATCAGGAGGTCGGTGGCCATCGCCATCAGCATCATCCCGGCGAGCGCGAACAGCGTGAGCGCGTAGTACTCGCCCCCGGGCAATTCCTCGCGCTCGACGAGCTGCGGCGACAGCAGCATCGTCATCACGCCGATGACCGCGAGGATCATGACGAAGAAGAGCCCGAAGGTGTCGGCCGACACGACGCCAAAACCCGTGGCGTGACGGCCCCAGAGCAGCCCCGCGCTGATGGCGGCGCCGACGAGGCCGACCAGGCCGAGGCCGCTGATCGGCATTCGCTCTCCAGGCTCGCGAAACGCTTCGGCCAGCATCGCGGCGATGCCGGCGGCCGTGACGCACAGGATGGGAACGATGGCGGTGATGGAAAACGATGACATGTCAGTTCTTCACCCTGACGTCGGCCGGCATCGCGCCGTGCAACCTGGCCTCGGCATGGTCGGCGGCCGGTCCGTGTGGCGCGCTCGCCACGGATTCGCGGCTCACCCGCTGGAGCAGGCGGTCGACGGACGGCTGCATCGGCTTGAGGAAGAGGCCCGGCAGCACGCCCATGAAGATGGCCATGGCGACGGCGGGGACAATCACCCAGCGTTCGCGGACCGTGAGATCGGGCAACGTCCGGTTCACCTCGTGTGTCACCGGCCCGTAATTCACGCGCTGGAACATCCACAGCATGTACACGGCCGACAGGATGGTCCCGGACGCGGCGAACGCGGCAAATCGGGGATCCCAGCGGAACGTCCCGAGCAGGATCAGGAACTCGCCGACGAATCCGTTCGTCCCGGGCAGGCCGATCGACGACAACGTCACCAGGAGGAACACGGCGACCAGGCGCGGCGTGACCGCCTTGAGGCCGCCGAACTCGGCGATCTGCCTCGTGTGCCGCCGGTCGGACAGCATCCCCACGATCAGGAAGAGGCCGCCGGTGCTGACACCGTGGTTCAGCATCTGGTAGATCGAGCCCTGCAATCCCTGCACGTTCAGCGCGCAGATGCCGAGCACCACGAAGCCCAGGTGGCTGACACTCGAGTAGGCCACGAGCTTCTTCATGTCCGGCTGGACCATGGCCACCAGCGCGCCATAGATGATGCCGATGACCGCGAGCACCGCCAGCGCCGGGGCGAAGTACGCGGCCGCCGCCGGAAAGAGCGGGAAGGAGAAGCGCACGAGGCCATAGGTGCCCATCTTCAGCATCACGCCGGCCAGGATGACCGATCCGGCCGTGGGGGCCTCGACGTGCGCGTCGGGCAGCCACGTGTGGAACGGGAACAGCGGGACCTTGATCGCGAACGCGAGCGTGAACGCCAGGAAGAACCAGAACTCGAACTGCCGGGGGATGCGGAGGTCGTAGAGCTTCAGCAGGTCGAAGCTGTAGCCGGTCCCGGTGATCGAGTTGTGCATCCAGGCGAGGCCGATGATCGCGAGGAGCATCAGCAGGCTGCCGGCGGCCGTGTACAGGATGAACTTGAGGGCGGCGTAGATCCGTCGGTCGTAGCCCCAGATCCCGATCAGGAAGTACATCGGGACCAGCATCGCGTCCCAGAACATGTAGAACAGGAACAGGTCCAGGGAGACGAAGACGCCGAGCATCGCGCTCTCGAGGACGAGCATGAACGCGGCGAACTCCTTCGTCTTCTCGTGGATCGATTCCCACGAGGACAGCAGCGCCAGCGGCGTGAGGAACCCGGTGAGGACCAGCAGGAACAGGCTGATGCCGTCCACCCCCACGAAGTACTGGACGCCGAACGAGGGGATCCAGTCGTGGCGCTCGACGAACTGGAAGTCGGCGCGGGAGGGGTCGAAACGAATCCAGAGGAGCAACGTGGCCGCGAACACCAGCAGCGACGCGCCGAGGGCGGTCCAGCGGATGACCGCGTCGCGCCGGCCGTCGCGGTTCTCGACGAGCAGCAGCAGAAGCGCCCCGGCGAGCGGCAGGAAGACGATTGTTGTCAGCACGTCATTTCGCTCTGAGCCAGATACCGGGCAGGGCTGAAGCCCTGCCGCCACCGGCGAACCAGGCCACTCGGCCCTGCCGCCCCCGACGAATCAGGCAACCTGCAGCTGCCGGAGCAGGTCTTCGGGCCTGCTCTGCCGTTCCTACCACCACAACATGTACCCGAGCATCAGCAGGGCCCCAAGCATCAGGGACGCGGCGTAGGCGCGAATCGATCCGGTTTGCAGCAGGCGCAGCACGCTGCTCGCGCTGCTGACCGTGACGGCCGCGCCGTTCACCGCCCCGTCGATCAGGCCGACATCCACGCCCTTCCAGAGGGCCTGCTCCGACACGATCCGGATCGGCTGAACGATCCCCACGTCGTAGATTTCGTCCACGTAGTACTTGCCCAGGAGCAGCCGGTACAACCCCTGAAAGCGTCGCGCGGCCGCGTCGGCCAAGTCCCGCCGCTTCAGGAAGAACACCCACGCCAGTCCGATCCCGGCGACGGCCACGAGCGTCGAGGTCAGCATCAACCCGCCTTCGAGCGCTCCGCTCTCCGAGGCCGAAGGTCCGACGGCGGATCCGGACTCCGGCACCGCCCCCTCGCTCCCGCCCTCGGCGACCTGCGCGCTTGCGCCGGCGGTGTCGGACGGCGCCACGGTGAAGCTCGGCTCGAGGAAGTGTTCAATCCGGTTCGAGCCGCCGATCACGCCCGGCACACCGACGTAGCCGGAGAGAACGGCGCCGATCGCCAGGACAATCAGCACGATGCCCATCGGGCGCGGGGCGTCGTGCAGGTGGCCGGGTGCCGGCCCGAGGGATGCCTCATGGCCGCCGGACGCCGACGCGCCGTTGGTCGCCGCATCCGGCGCGCGGTCGCCGTGAAAGGCGAGGAACACGAGCCGGAACATGTAGCACGCGGTCAGCAGCGACGCCACGGTGCCGAAGAACCAGAGATAGGGATGTCCGTTCGAGAAGGCGCGGTACAGCAGTTCGTCCTTGCTGAAGAACCCGGAGAGCAGCGGGACGCCGGCGATCGCCAGTGCGCCGACCAGGAAGGTCCAGTACGTGACCGGCAGTTCCTTTCTGAGCCCTCCCATCCGCCGCAGGTCCTGCTCACCCGCGAGCGCGTGGATCAACGCGCCCGCTGCGAGAAAGAGGAGCGCCTTGAAGAACGCGTGGGTGAACAGGTGGAAGATTCCCGCCGCGTAGGCACCGACCCCCATGGCGACGAACATCAGGCCGAGCTGCGACACGGTGGAATACGCCAGCACGCGCTTGATGTCGTTCTGAACCAGGCCGATCGTGGCCGACATCACAGCCGTCGTCACGCCAATGATCCCGACAAGTTCGAGCACGCCCGGCGCATGCGAATACAGCACGGCGTTTCGCCCGATCATGTACACGCCCGCGGTCACCATCGTGGCCGCGTGGATCAGGGCCGACACCGGCGTCGGGCCCTCCATGGCGTCGGGCAGCCAGATGAAGAGGGGGATCTGCGCGGACTTGCCGATCGCGCCGACGAAGAGCAGGAGCGCGGCGATCGACAGCGTGCCGAACGCGGCGGTCTCGGGCGCGTACGTCGAGATGCTGCGCGCCAGCGCCTGGAAGTCCAGCGTGCCGAAGTGCGAGAACAGCAGCAGGACGCCGAGCAGGAAGCCGAAGTCGCCCACGCGGTTGACGATGAACGCCTTCTTGCCGGCATCGGCCGCCGACTTCTTGTGATACCAGAACCCGATCAGCAGGTACGAGCAGAGGCCGACTCCCTCCCACCCGACGAACATGACCAGGAAGTTGGGCGCCAGCACGAGGACGAGCATGAACGCCGCGAACAGGTTCAGGTACGAGAAGTACCGCGCGTACTCGCCATCCCGCTCCTCGTGCATGTAGGCCGTCGAATAGACGTGGATCAGCGAGCCGATCCCGGACACGACCAGGATCATCACCATCGACAGCGGGTCGAGGCGCAGCGCAAACGGCACCTGCAGGTCGCCGGAGGCAATCCACGTGAAGATCGACTGATCGATCACCCGGTTGCCGGCCGACATGCCCACCAGCGACCACGACGCGGCCGCCGACGCGGCGAACGAACCGAACATCGCCCCAACGGCCACGCCGCCCGAAACGGCCTTCGACAATCGCCGGCCCACCGAGGCGTTCACCAGGAAGCCGAGCAACGGAAGCAGCGGAATGAGCAGCAGCATTCGGTTCGTCACCACTTCAGCGACGTGAAGGCATCCGGGTCGAGCGACTCCCGCAACCGGAACAGCGCGATGACGATCGCCAGTCCGACCGCGGCTTCCGCCGCCGCGACGGTGACCACGAAGAACACGATGATCTGCCCGTCCACCGCGCCCCAGTACCGGCCGAACGCCACGAGCGACAGGTTCGCGGCATTGAGCATGATCTCGATCGACAGCAGTACCGTGATCATGTTCCGCCGCAGGAACACGCCCATCGTCCCGATCGTAAACAGGATCGCGGAGAGGGCGAGGTAGTGATCGAGTGACACCATATGGCTGCCTGCTGCCTAGACGTGCCTCTTCGCCAGTACCACTGCTCCAACCATCGCGACGAGGATCAACAGCGAGGTCACCTCGAACGCGAACGCGTAGTCCGTGTAGAGCACCTGGCCGATCGTGCGCACCGATTCGATCGTCTGCCCCGATGCCCCGGCGCCGACAGGTTCGCGCGTCATCGGCACATGCCACAGCGCCCAGCCCAGTTCGACCGCGAGCACCGCACCCAGCACGATGCCGGACCGTCTCGGCCCTGCCGCCAGGCGTTCCCAGGGGCCGGCCTCCGTCGGGGCGTTCAGCAGCATCACCACGAACAGGAACAGCACCAGGATGGCGCCGGCGTAGATGATGATCTGAATGACCGCCACGAACGGCGAATCGAGCAGGATGTACAGGCCCGCCAGTGCCGCGAACGACGCAATCAACAGCATGACGCTGTAGACCGGCCTCCGCTGCCCGATGACCAGCGCTGACGCCACGACCGCGATGGCGGCGAACACGTAGAAGAACGATAGCTCAAGCCCCAAGGAGCATCACCCCCGCGGCCGTCGCCAGCAGGTTCAGCACGGCCAGCGGCAGCAGGATCTTCCACCCGAACTGCATGAGCTGGTCGTAGCGGTACCGGGGCAGCGTCCACCGCATCCAGATATAGAAGAACAACAGCGCCGAGATCTTGATCAGGAACCAGATCCAGCCGAGCGACGCGGGCAGAAACGGCCCGTGCCACCCGCCGAGGAACAGGTCCGTGGCCACCGCGGACACGGTGACCATGTTGATGTACTCGGCCAGGAAGAACATGGCGAAGGCCATGCTCGAGTACTCGGTGTGATACCCGGCCACCAGTTCCTGCTCGGCTTCGGGGAAGTCGAACGGGGCGCGGTTGGTCTCGGCCACACCCGCGATCATGTAGATCAGGAACCCGACTGGCTGCACGAAGACGAACCAGCGCGGGATGAACCCAAACCAGTAACCGTCCTGTCGGTTGACGATGTCGGTGAGCGACAGCGAGTTGGCGAGCACGAGCACCGAGGCCAGGGCCAGGCCGTACGGCAACTCGTAGCTGATCATCTGCGACGCCGACCGCAGGCCGCCGAGCAGCGAGTACTTGCTGTTCGAGCTCCACCCGGCCAGAACGATGCCGTACACGCTCATCGACGTGATGGCGAACACCACCAGCACGGCGACGTTGACGTCTGCCACCTGCAGCTTGATGGGCTGGTCGAGCAGGCCGAAGAAGGTGGTCTCTGCGCCGAACGGCACCACCGCGAACGCGGCGAATGCCGCAGTCGCCGAGATGATCGGCGCCATGAGGAAGAGCACGGCATCCGCCCCGCCGGGACGCAGCTCTTCCTTGAACATCAGCTTGATGACGTCGGCGAACGGCTGCAGCAGTCCCGCCGGCCCGACGCGGTTCGGTCCTTCGCGCTGCTGGATGAAGGCGGCGATCTTGCGCTCGGCGTACACCATCACGGCCGACGACAGCATCAGCAGCACGAAGACCGCGAACACGAGGCCGAGTTGGACGATGACAGTCAGCGATGGCACAGGGGTCTCTTACGCAGTCGTTGTCGAATGCCGCCGTCGCAGGGCGTCGCAGGGATCAGCAAGAAAAACCGCTCCGACCCCGTCAATGAGACATCACCCGCCAGTCCGCCGGGCAGGTACACCGGCCCTGGTGGACGTGCGCCTCGTACTCGGCGCGGAAGCGCTGAATCGTGCTTAGCACCGGCGCCACCGCCGCGTCCCCGAACGGGCACAGCGTCTTGCCGCCGATGTTGTTCGCCACGTCGTTCAGCAAGTCGATGTCGCGCAGCGTTCCCTCACCGCGCTCGATCCGGCGGAGAATCTTCAACAGCCAGTCGGTGCCCTCGCGGCACGGCGTGCACTTCCCGCACGATTCGTCGCGGTAGAAGTGCAGCAGGTTCTCGGCGACCCACACCATACAGGTCGTCTCGTCCATGACGATGATGGCCGCAGACCCGAGCATCGACCCCGCCTTCACCAACCCGTCGAAGCTGGCCTGCGCGTCGATCTGGTCCGGCAGGATCACTGGCGTCGACGACCCGCCGGGGATGACGGCCTTCAGCTTCCGGCCGCCACGGATACCGCCGCCGTAGCCGTAGATCAACTCCCGCATCGTGACGTTCATCGACGTCTCGTAGACGCCGGGCTTCTCGACGTGACCGCTGATGCAATACAGCTTCGGCCCGCTGTTCTTCTCGGGGCCGAGCGACGCGAACCACTCGGGGCCCTCGGTCAGAATGAGCGGGACGTTGCAGAGGGTCTCGACGTTGTTGATCGCCGTCGGGCAGCCATACAGGCCGACGACCGCCGGAAACGGCGGGCGCAGCCGGGGCTGCGCGCGCTTCCCTTCGAGCGACTCGAGCAGCGCGCTCTCCTCGCCCGCCTCGTACGCGCCCGCGCCGCGGTGCACGTAGATCTCGCAGTCGAAGCCGGACCCGAAGATGTTCTTCCCGAGGTACCCCTTCGCCCGCGCCGCTTCGATCTCGGCCTCGAGCACGCGCTGCACGTGGTAGAACTCGCCGCGGATGTAGATGTAGGCGACCTTCGCGCCGATGGCGTGGCACCCGATCAGGCACCCCTCGAACAGAAGGTGCGGGTTGCGCTCCATCAGCACGTGATCCTTGAATGTGCCGGGCTCGCTCTCGTCGGCGTTGCAGCAGAGGTACTTCGGCCCGGGCGAGTCCCTCGGCACGAACTGCCACTTCATCCCGGTCGGGAAGCCCGCGCCGCCGCGGCCCCGGAGACCCGCCGCCTTCACCATGTCGATGACCTGCGCGGGCGAGAGGCCGAGCGCCTTCCGAAGCCCCTCGTACCCGCCGCGACGCAGATAGGCATCGAGCGTCTGGCCGTGGGGTTCGCGCACGTGTGAGGTTAGGACTGGTTCCATGTACTCTCTAGGGGCGAGTGACAAGGGGCGAGAAACGAGGGGTCTCCCTCGTCCCTCATCCCTCGCTCCTCGTCGCTATTTCTCCACCTCGAGATGGCAGCCAGTCAGCGCCGCCCCACCCCCGGCCTTCAACGACTCGAGCAGGCGCCCCGCGTCCTCAGGCGACTGACACTCGTGCCAGTGCTCATTGTTCACCATCACCACGGGAGCCCGGTCGCAGGCGCCGAGGCACTCCATCTCCATCAGCGTGAACGTCCCGGTGGGATCGGTCTCGCCCACCTTGATACCCAGCGTCCGCGAGATCTCCTGGGTGACGCGCTCGGCGCCGCGCAGGGCGCACGACAGCGTCCGGCACACCTGGACGACGTACTTTCCGACCGGCTCGCGGAAGAACATCGCGTAGAACGTGACCACGTCGTCGACTTCCGCGGGCGTGCAGCCGATCACCTCGGCCACGTGGCGGATCGCGGACGCCGTGACGTGGCCCTGCTGATCCTGGACGATATAGAGCGCCGGGATGACCGCCGATCGGCGGTGCTCCAGCGGGTAGTGGGCCGCGATCCGTTCGAGTCGGTCGCGGTTGGCGGGGGTGAAGGCGAACGGATCGCCCTCCGGTCGCAGCTCTCGCTGGGACACGTGCAACCCCGACTCGTAGCGCATCTCCGGGTGGAAGCTCACCGGTCCACGTCTCCCAGCACGACGTCAATCGATCCGATGACGGCGATCACGTCGGCGATCAGGCCCCCGATGACCATGTTCGGCAGCGCCTGGCACGCCATCAGCGCCGGCGAGCGCATCTTGACGCGCCACGGCCGGTTCGTCCCGTCCGACACCACGTAGCACCCGTGCTCGCCGCGCGGCCCCTCGACGGGCACGTACGCCTCGCCGGCCGGCACGAGGAAGCCCTGCGAGTGAATCAGGAAGTGCTGGATCAGCGCTTCCATCTCCGTGTAGACCTTGTCCTTCGGCGGTGGGATCACTCGAGAGTCGTCGACGGCCCACGCGCCGGTCGGCGTGATGCGCTCGAGGGCCTGACGGCAGATCCGCAGCGACTGATACATCTCCTCGATACGAACCAGATACCGATCGTACACGTCGCCGGCGCGGCCGACCGGCACGTCGAAGTCGAACGTGTCGTAGCCCGAATACGGGAACGCCTTCCGGACGTCGTACGTCGAGCCGGCTGCGCGGGCGATCGGGCCGACCAGACCCAGGCCAAGCGCGTCCTGCAGCGAAATGGCGCCAACGCCGCGGGCGCGCTTGATATAGATCGGGTTGTGCGTCAGGAGGTTCTCGTACTCGACCAGCTTTGGCGGCAGCCGGTCGAGGGCGTCCTGCACCGTGGCGTGGAAGCCGGGCGGAAGGTCCTCGCGGAGGCCTCCGACCCTGATATAGCTCGGGAACATCCGGAAGCCGGCAATCAACTCGTTGATGTTCAGGAACAGCTCTCGCTTGCGGAAGCAGTAGAGCATCAACGTGACGGCACCCACTTCCATGCCGTGCGTGGCGAGCCAGACCAGGTGACTGTTGAGCCGCTGCAACTCCGCGAGGAGCACACGGATCCACTGCACGCGGTCTGGGACCTCGATCCCCATCAGCTTCTCGACCGAGAGGGCGAACCCGAGGCTGTTCGAGTGGGCGCTCAGGTAGTCCATCCGCTCGACGAGCGGGATCACCTGCTGGTACTTCTTCTGCTCGGCGGTCTTCTCGATCCCGGTGTGCAGGTAGCCGACCGTCGAGTCCGAGGCCACGACGTTCTCGCCGTCGAGACGAAGCACGAGCCTCAGCACGCCGTGGGTTCTCGGGTGCTGCGGCCCCATGTTGACGGTCATCGTCTCGGTGCGAAGGTCAGGCATCCGTGTCCGCCAGTTCCTGCTCGACGAGCTCGCACAGCACGTGAAGGATCGTGATGTGCACCTCCTGGGCTCGCGCGGTCGACGGCGAGGGCACGTTCAGGTGGATGTCGGCGGCGCGCCCGAGCGCGCCGCCGTCGCGTGCCGTCAGCCCGATCGTCACGAGCCCGCGGGCGCCAGCCGTCTCGACCGCGGCCAGCACGTCCGGGGACCCGCCGCTCGTCGAGATCCCGATGAGCACGTCGCCCGGCTGCCCGTGGGCTTCCACCTGGCGGGCGAACACGCGGGCGAACCCGTGGTCATTGCCAATCGCGGTCAGGACGCTCGTGTCGGCGGTCAGCGCAAGAGCGGGCCAGGCCCGCCGCTCCCTCGCAAAGCGCCCGACCAGCTCGGCGACGAAATGCTGCGAGTCGGCGGCGCTGCCGCCGTTCCCGCACACCAACACCTTTCGACCGGCCCGGAGCGCCGTCACCAGCGCGTCGGCCGCGGCGAGGATCGTGGCGCAACTCTCACGCCGCACCCGGCCATGTGCGGCAATCGTGTCGGCGAAGGCCTCGTCCAGGAGGCGCTGGCGGTCGGCAGTGGTCATCTCAGCTCAACGCCCCGGACGCTTGGTGTCGCCCCGCACATCGCGATCGGCGACGATGTTCGCCTGGAACTCCTGCTCGGTCAGCTGCAGCGGCTCGTAGACCTTGGGCTTCATCTTGATCTGCACCGGATAGTCCTTGCGCAGGGGATGGCCCTCCCAGTCTTCGGGCATCAGCAGGCGCCGCAGGTCGCCGTGCTGCTCGAACACGATGCCGAACAGGTCCCACACCTCCCGCTCGAGCCAATCGGCCGACGGCCAGACGGTGCGGAGCGAGTGCACCTGCGCATCCTCTCCGCCGAGGCGGACCTTCAACCGGAGTTGCGCCGGCACGCGGGTCGCGACGAGATGGTAGACGACTTCGAACCGGGGCTCGCTCGGCCACCAGTCCACGGCGGTCACTTCCACCAGCACATCGAACCGCAGCAACGCACCGTCGCGCAGCGCCCTGGCGGTGTCCAGCAGGTGTTCGCGCGGAACGATCACGGTCGGGCGGTCGGTCGCCGTCCCTGGCCGGACATCGGCGGCTGGCGCGGCAGCCTTGAGCGCGGCGACAATCGAAGCAGCGTCCACGGTGTCTACCCCGCCTTCACGACCAGCTTCGACCCGCTGATCTTCTTCTGCAGCTGGATGATGCCGTAGATGAGCGATTCCGGGCGCGGCGGGCAGCCGGGGACAAAGACGTCCACCGGGACAATCTGATCGACGCCCTGGACGATCGCGTAGTTGTCGAACACGCCGCCGACCGACGCGCAGGCCCCCATCGCGATGACCCACTTCGGCTCGGGCATCTGATCGTAGATGCGCCGAAGCGCCGGGGCCATCTTCCGCGAGAGGCGGCCGGCGACGATCATCAGGTCGGACTGCCGCGGCGACCCGCGGAAGACCTCGGCGCCAAACCGCGCGATGTCGTAGCGCGGCGCACTCATCGACATCATCTCGATCGCGCAGCAGGCCAGGCCGAAGGTGACCGGCCAGATTGACGACTTCCGCGCCCAGTTCACCATCTTCTCGACGCTGGTCGTCAGAACCGGAATCTCGAGGTCAAAAGGCATTGGGCGAACCCGTTTTCTCCGTTCTACATTCTGCGTTTAGGACGCGCGGTCCAGCATCCGCTAGGGCTTGTCCCAGGTGAGGGCGCCCTTCTTCCAGACGTAGGCGTAGCCGGCGAGAAGGATCGCGAAGAAGACGACAACCTGCACGAACCCGGGCCAGGCCAGGTCGCGCAGCGCCATCGCCCACGGGTACAGGAACGCCACCTCCATATCGAAGAGCAGGAAGATCATCGCGATCAGGTAGAACTGGATCGGATGACGCTCCCTGGCATCGGAGACGGCTGGCATCCCGCACTCGTACGGCGCCAGCTTCTCGGGGCTCGGCTTCCGCACCGCGAGCAGCGTCGACATGACGATCGACCCGGCGCCAAAAGCCGCACCAAGGATCATCAGCAAGAGGATCGAAAGCCAGCCCTGCATGTGAACGAATCCCCAAGGAGTCTCGGCCCAGAGGCTTGCAGTTCGAGTGTTGGCGCAAGATCAGGAAACGAATCAATCGTAACGGACCAACAAGGGCAAGTCAACGAAACGGACTGGCTTGCCCGCCCCCGGCTTGACCGGGCCGGCGACGGGCGATACGCTCGAGGCGAGCCGAGACCAGCCGGACGCATTCGCCTGCGCACCGCAGGCAGCGACATGAGAGACTGTTCACGTACATGAACCACACCGCCATCGGCGAGAAGATCGAGCGATGATGTCCACGGTCGCACGGGCCGCCGTCGGTCTCCTGGTCGTCCTCGCGATGATCGCGCCGGCAGGCGCTCAGAAGCAGAAGCCGCGTTCAACCGCTCCGGTCCCTCCCGCTCGCCGGGCGGCCCGGCCCGCCGCGCCCCAAGCTGCCCAGCCGGCGGCAGTCCAGGCGGACAGGAACGTCCCCTTCGAGCCCGGTGAGACTCTGACCTACGACGTCTCGTGGTCGACGTACCTGACCGCGGGCGTGGCCACGCTGACCGTCAAGGACAAGCGCGCGGCGGGTCAATCCTCCGCGTACTACATCGTCGCGGAAGGCAGGCCGACCGGGATACTATCGAGTCTCTACTCGCTGTACTACAAGCTGGACACCATGCTCGACTCGCGCCTGCTCCTGCCGCTGCGCGGTTCGGTCTACAGCCAGGAAGGCAGCCGGCGGCGGACCCGCGTCACGGTGTTCGACCACGCAGCCCTGCGGGCGGATTACGAGGTCAGGACCACGACGGACGTGAAGTCGTCGGTCGGCCTGGCTCGCTATTCGCAGGACATCCTCTCGGCCGTGTACGCCCTGCGCGCCGTCCCCCTGAAGGAGAACTCGCGCCTGACGATGCCGGTGTGCGACGGCGGGAAAATGTACCTGGTGCAGTTCAACATCGGCAAGATCGAGCCGGTCATGGTTGGCGCTTCATCGATCTCGACGTTCCGGATGACACCGACGATCACCGACACGAAGGGCGCGGTTGTCGGCCGGCCGGCGATGCTGTGGATGTCCACCGACGGCCGGCACCTGCCAGTGAAGCTGCGAGTGGATCTGGCGGTCGGCAGTATCAACATGCTGCTGCGCGACGCCGGGCGGTAGGCGTTCCAACGCCGAGCGATCGCTCGACGCGGCAGACGCTCAGTCTCCACTACGGCTTGCCGCTGCCGCGCTTCTCCTCGAGGACCTCCCGGTACAACCGTCCCATGTCCGCCAACAGACGTCCGGAGCGATAGGCCGCGGCGTGCTCCCGCGCCGCCGCCCCTATGCGGCCACGGAGCGGCGCGTCGAGCGCGAGCCTGATCATCGCGTCGGCCAGCGCGGACGGGTCCTGCGGCGAAACCAGGAGGCCGGTGACCCCGTCCACGAGGATGTCTGCCACGCCACCCACGTCGGTCGCGACGACGGGACGTGCGGCCGCCATGGCTTCGATGACGGCGAACGGCGTGCCTTCCTGGCGCGAGCTCAGGACGAGGACATCGATGCCGGCGTAGATCGCTCGGAGGTCCTTGCGCCATCCAAGCAGGGCCACCGCGTCGGCAATCCCCATCGTCGCCGCCTGGCTGGAAACGGCATCCCGCAACTCGCCGTCTCCGACCAGGTGCAGCCGCGCGCCCGGCACCCTGTCCCGGACGAGGACGAACGCCTTCAGGAGCGTCTCCGGATCCTTGATTGGAACGAGTCGACCGACGAACCCGAAGACCGGGGCGTCGTCAGGCTGCCCGCGGCCGGCCGCGGGCGGGAGCCCGAACAGGTCCTCCAGGTCGAGGCCCAGCGCCACCACGGCCACGCGCCCGGATTCCACGATGCGGTGCCGCTCTACGATGTCCGTGCGCTGGCGCGGCGAAATCGCGATCACCCGGTCCGTGATACGGCCAAGCGCGCGCTCGGCCAGCACCACCGTCCGATTGACGGCGGGTCCGAAATATCCTTCGAAGACGTGGCCGTGAAACGTGTGGATGACGGCGCACCGGGCGCGGCGGGACCGCGTGAGGTTGTAGATCAAGGCGGCCACGCGGCCGAGCGCGCCCGCCTTGGCCATGTGGGTGTCGACGATGTCCGGACGCTCGGCGAAGACGATTCGGGTGAGCCGGATCAGCGCCGACAGATCGTTCCTCAGGCTGACCCGCCGGCCGAGACTGGAAACCTGGACGTGTCTGATGTCCGGCGACACCAGGAGATCTTCGAGGCTCGCTTCATCGTCAGCCAGTGACCCGTGGACGAGAATGGTGTCGAACCCGTCGGCGACCATGCCGCCTGAGAGGATGATGGCGTGTCGTGCCGCCCCGCCAACGTTCAGGCGGCTGACGATACGGACCACCTTCACCCGACCATGCTCATCCATGCGTCAGCCCCGCGTCTTGCCTTCGAGAGCCACCATGTCGCCTCAGGGACTGTATGGCCTGCCTCCCGTAGTCCAGCCCAT
>DASVIS010000113.1:0-31276 GCA_036381995.1 Vicinamibacterales bacterium
TCCGCCGTGGAGCGGCCGGCGACACGCACCTCGCCGGCGTCCGGCAGGGTCGCCCCGGTGAGAAGGTCGGTGAGGACAGCCGCCGCCTGCCGATCCGGGCCGGCGATCGTGACGAGTTCGCCGGCGTCGACCTTCAGCTTCTGGATGCGAAGCGGGCGAAGGCCGCCGTACCCCTTGGTGACCGCCTGGATGTCGATGAGTGGCATCCGCCTAACACACGCCCCCGACCACCCCGTGCTCGTGAACGACGAGCAGATCGTCGGACGAATTACCAACTTCGATGCGGGCGCCATCGAGGTCCGAGGCGGACTTGAAATCCGCGTAGATGGTGAAACCCCCGATGCTGAGCACCTGCTCGCCCGATCGCGCGCCGGCCGGCGCCGATGTCAGA
This sequence comes from Vicinamibacterales bacterium, assembly GCA_036381995.1. Taxonomy (GTDB): domain Bacteria; phylum Acidobacteriota; class Vicinamibacteria; order Vicinamibacterales; family Fen-181; genus FEN-299. The sequence goes on from DASVIS010000113.1 coordinate 392, forward strand.
CGGTAGCCGAGCGCTCCGCAGCCACCGGCAAACGACAGCCGCAGCGCCGGGCGGGACGGATCGCGCGCCAGCCAGTCGGCGATCGTCTGCCGCGCGTCGGGTGTGATGCAAATCGTCATCGCGGGTGTTCCGCCGGTCGGCGGGCGGCGCGCGCCGCCTCGAAACGCTGCTTCAATGCCTGGTACGCCTCGTCCGGCAGCCATACGGATCCGGGGCGGGCCGGCCCGTGTGCGGGATCGCCGTGAAAGTCGGACCCGCCGGTCATGGCCAGGCCCAGCCGTTCGGCCAGGACGCGGTAGTGGATCACCATTTCCGGCGAATGCTCGATGTAGTAGACCTCGAGCGCATCCAGCCCTTCCGCTGCGATTGGCGCGATCCACTCGTCGTGACCGATCAGGCCGGGATGTGCCAGCGAAGCGATCCCGCCGGCCTCGTGGATGAGCGCGACCACCTGGGCGGGAGACGGGGCACGCCGCGGCACCCAGGCCGCGCGTTCCTCCGCCAGATAGAGCTCGAACGCCTCGCGCGTCGTGCGCACGTGCCCGGCGCGGAGCAACGCCCGCGCGAGCAGGGGCCGGCCAATCCATCGGGCGTCGTCGCCGCCGAGCACCTCATCGGCACCCACGTGGACCCCGAGCGCGTCGAGCTTGTCGATCATCTCGCGGACGCGTCGCCGGCGGTCGGCCACCTGCGCTTCGAGGAACGTCGTGAGGATCGACGAACGGTGATCGATGAAGTAGCCAAGCACGTGGACGTCCACGTGCTCGAGCATCGCGGTGATCTCGATGCCCGGCACCCACTCGATGCCTGCGCTGGCACAGGCCGCCGACACTCGGTCGAGGCCGGCCACCGTGTCATGGTCGGTCACGGCGATGACGCGGACGTTCGCACGCACCGCCGCCTGCACCAGGTCCTCTGGCGACGACCGCCCGTCCGACGCGGTTGTGTGGAGATGGAGATCGATCACGCCTGGGCCCGGGTGCGGCGCGGTGAGCGGGAACGTCTGCGCTGACCCTCGCGGCGAGCCAGGGCTCGGTACTCCCGGATGAGCAGCTCGAGATGGGCCCGTTCCTCGCTGGCGAACTGCAGGAAGATCTGCTTGCCTTCGGAATCCTCGAACCGGTCGCCGTACTGTTTGAAGAACCGGTGCGACGCGCGCTCGCATCGGATCCCGATCATCAACGCCTGTTTGTCGTCGACTCCGTGCGCCACCTGCTCGGCGCCGGCCGCGAACAGGCCGTTCGCCGCGCCCTTGAAGAACAGGAACGTCGGGCGCGACTCGAGCTGCGGATCCTGCGCGACCAGGCGCTGATAGCGCTGCTCGAGCTTCGAGAGATGCTCGCGTTCCTCGTCAGCCAGCTTCTGGAACACGCCCTGGCCGCGGACGTCGCGGGTGGAGCGGGCCGCACGCAGATAGAACTCGAATCCCGAGCGTTCGGTCGCAATCGCGATTCGCATCGCATCCCGCGCAAACAGCAACTCGGTCGTCACCGCATCGGGGGGCTCGGCCCGCCCCGTCCGGCACTCGCCGCATGTTCCGTAGATCTGCAGCACGCTCTGGCGCGACGAAAAATTCCTCGCCGCCGCGATCTCTTCGATCAGCGCCTCGATGTCCGAGCTGAGGAACTCGGATGAGCGGCTGCACGACTGGCAGATGAGGTGAAAATGCCGCGGGTGCCGGTACGAGTGCTCGAAACGGAAGCGTCCCTCGCCGAAATCCACCTTGCGCGCGATCCCCGCCTCGACCATCCACTGCAGCGCGCGATACACGGTCGCCCGGCTGATTTGATGGTCCTCGCGGTGAATCAGGTCGTACAGGTCATCCGCGCTCAGGTGCCCCTCGTGCCGCAGGAACACGTTGAGGATGAACTCCCGCTTGCTGGAGCGCTTGCTTCCGGCAGGACGCAGGCTGTCGAGATCGGCAAAGGCGTGGGCCATGGCAGTTGCGGTTCGAGTCCTCTGAATCACGTTCGGCCGGCAGCCGCAACCGTCCCCGGCCAGGATCAGTGACCGCTCTCGTCGTCCACGGTGAACGACTGGCCGCACCCGCACGTGGACACGGCGTTGGGATTGCGGATGGTAAAACCCCCGCCGGCGACGTTGTCCACGAAATCCACTTCGGCGCCCTTGAGGTAGCGAACGCTGATCGGATCGACGTAGAGCTTCACGCCGTTCGACTCGAATATCCGGTCAGTGGCCCCCGGGCTCTCCTCGATCATCAGACCGTATTGGAAGCCCGAGCAGCCGCCGCCCTGCACGAATACCCGCAGGCCGGAGTCTTGCTTGCTCTCTTCGGCCAGCAATTCCATGATCTTCGACGCCGCGATCGACGAGACGTTGATGGCCGACTCGGTGACATTGGTGGTGGTCATTTGGTGTAAGGGGGTCTCCTTTATGCGATTATAGCGGCATCCAAGAGCAGGCACAAGGCACACGCAAGAACCCCCTCGGGGCCGATGACGCCTCTAAGTTACTGTTTGAAATAGGTTTAAGGCTGGGCCAGACCCTGAATGAGTGACAATTCAAGGTCTGACCCCACAGGGTTGCTACGTTACGCCAGGGTGGCGAGGTTCTTGGCGGACTCGGCCTCAACGTCCTTGTGCAGGCTGTTGCCGTGCGAGTCCATCGTGACGATCACCGGGAAGTTCTTCACGTGCAAGTGCCACAGCGCCTCGGGCACGCCGAACTCGAGCAGCGAGACATCACTCACCTTCTCGACGCATTTCGCATAGAACTGCGCCGCACCGCCGATGGCGCTCACGTAGACCGCGCCGTGCTCCTTCAGCGCCGCCAGCGTCTTGGCACCCATCCCGCCCTTGCCGATGACGACCCGCACGCCGAACTTGCGGATGACTTCGCCCTGGTAAGGCTCCTCGCGGGCGCTCGTCGTCGGGCCCGCGGCCATCATCTTCCAGCCATCGCCGTCCTTCAGCACCACGGGACCGCAGTGGTACAGGACGCCGCCGTTGAGATCCACCGGCGGGTCGTGCTTCATCAGGTACGAGTGCACCGAGTCGCGGCCGGTGTACATCACGCCGTTCAGCAGGACGAGGTCACCGACCTTCAGCGATCGGACCTGCTGTTCGGAGATGGGCGAGGTCAGCACGACCTCCTTGCCAGTGCGGCTGAACCCGGCCTGGTCGAGCATCGGCACGACCGCGTGCGACGGGTCACGGTACAGCCACTTCTTGATCGACCCGTCCTTCGCGTCGAGCACGACGCCGAGCCGGCGAAACGCCCAGCAGTCGTACGCGACCGACACGAAGAAGCAGGCGGGCAACCGGTTGAGCACGCCGACCTTGCAGCCGATGAGCGACGTCGTTCCACCGAATCCCATCGTGCCAATACCGAGCACGTTCACCGTCTTCATGATGGTGGCTTCGAGCTCAGCCAGCGCCGGGTCGGGATTCGCGTCGTCGAGAGTCCGGAAGAGCTGCTGCTTGGCGTGCTGGTAGCCGCTTGCCCGATCGCCGCCAATGCACACGCCGATGGCCCCCGGGCTGCATCCCTTGCCCTGCGCCTGCCACACCGCGTGAAGGATGCACTTGCGAACACCTTCGAGGTCGCGGTCGGCGCGACCAAGGTTCGCGAGCTCGCAAGGCACGGAATACTGGATATTCGTGTTCTCGCAGCCGCCGCCCTTCAGGAGCAGCTTGACTTCGATCTCGTCCCGGTCCCACTGCTCGAAATGAACCACGGGGGAGCCCGGGCCGAGGTTGTTCCCGGAGTTCTTGCCGGTGACCGGGTCCACGGAGTTCGGGCGCAGCTTGCCACGGCGCGTCGCCTCGGCGATCGCGTCGCGAATCTGCTGGACCATCCACATCTGGTTGGCGCCCATGGGCGCCTTGATTTCGAAGGTCGGGAGGCCGGTGTCCTGGCAGATGGCGCCCTCGCCTTCGGCGGCCTGGTCGATGTTCTCGGCGATGATCGTCAAGGCCTGCGACGACTGTGTCCCCGCCGGCTCGTTCCCGAGTGCGGCCTTCATGGCGGCGCGCGCGTCGGGCGGGAGGTCGGTGGACGTCTTGATAACGAGTTCGAGAATGCTGCCGAAGAATGCTGGTAACATGGCCAGAGTATAAACACTCCGGGAGTAATTTTCACATCGAACGTACGAAGATCACCCTGGAACGGTTTCCGCGGAGCGGCCGGAGCGGTTCCCCATGGACTACCGGACTGAACGCGACCCTCTCGGAGCACGACACGTTCCTGCCGACGCCTACTACGGGATCCAAACCCTGCGCGCGTCGGAGAACTTTCGGATCAGCGGCCTGCGCATGCCGCCCGACCTCGTCACCGCGACTATCCTGGTCAAGAAGGCGGCGGCCGAAGCGAACACCGAGCTTGGGCGCCTGCCGGCTGCCGTTGGCGGCGCGATCGTCCGAGCGGCGGACGAGGTGCTGGCGGGTCAATTCCGCGATCAGTTCATCGTCGACGTCTACCAGGCGGGCGCGGGCACCTCGCACAACATGAACGCCAATGAGGTGCTGGCCAATCGGGCGGCGGAGCTTCTCGGGCGACCGCTCGGGGCGTACGATACCGTCCACCCCAACGACCACGTCAACATGGGCCAGTCGACTAACGACGTCTTCCCGACCGCCACGCGGCTGGCCCTGCTGCTGGGACTCGGCCCGTTCGTAAGGTCGGCGCGGGATCTTGCGGCAGCCTTCGGTCGGAAGGCGGTCGACTTCGAGACGATTCTCAAGGTCGGTCGCACACATCTGCAGGATGCGGTGCCGATGACGCTCGGGCAGGAGTTCGGCGGTTACGGAGCCTGCCTGTCCCGCGCCGCCGACGAGGTCGAGCACGCGGCCGCCGGATTGCTCGAGCTGAACCTGGGCGCCACGGCCGTTGGCACCGGCCTCAACGCGGGCCCCGAGTTCGTCGGGCGGGCGATCGACCGGCTTCGCCAGTCGACCGGCCTGCCTCTCGTCGGCGCGGCCAATCGCTTTCGTGTCACCCAGAGCATGGGAGACGTCCTGACCTACTCGGGCGCGGTTCGCCGGCTGGCCGTGGAACTGGGGAAGATCGCCAGCGACCTCCGCCTCCTCGCCATGGGGCCGCGTGCGGGCCTCGCCGAGATTCTCCTGCCGGCCGTGCAACCCGGCTCGTCGATCATGCCGGGCAAAGTGAACCCGTCAGTGCCCGAGATGGTCAACCAGGTGTGCTTCCAGGTGATGGGATGCGATACGACGGTCGCAGTGGCCTGCGAGGCCGGCCAGCTCGAACTGAACGTGATGATGCCGGTCATCGCCTGGAACATGATCCACTCGACGACGATCCTCCGCGAGGCGATGACGACGCTGCGTGAACGGACCGTGGAGGGGATCGAGGCGGACGCGGAGCGATGCCGCGAATTGTTGGACCGGAGCACCGCCGTCGCCACTGCGCTGAGCCCCTATATCGGCTACGCCGCAACGGCAGAGATCGCCAAGGCCTCGGTGCAGACGGGCCGGCCGATCCGTGACCTCGTGCTCGAACGCGGTCTCCTCGATGCCGGGATGCTCGATCGCATTCTGTCGCCCGACGCGATGACGAAGCCTGGAATCGCGGGGAGAGAATCATGATGGCCCGACGCACCATCCTCGTGCTGACGGTGCTACTCACGGCTCCTGGCGTCGCCGGGGCGCAAGGGCCGGGACCAGCAAGCCGCCACGCCCTCTTCCCGCCGACCGACCTGGGCATGCTCGAGAGCCCGGACCGGGACATCTGGCAGAAGCCCGATCAGATCATGGACGCCCTCGGGATCGCGGACGGCTCCAAGGTGGCCGACATCGGCGCCGGCGGCGGCTACTTCACCGTGCGACTCTCCCGGCGCGTCGGTCCGAATGGCGTCGTCTGGGCGGAAGACGTCCAGCCCCAGATGCTCGAGGCGATCAAGCGGCGCGTCGCGAAGGACGTGGCGAAGGACATCCACAACGTAACCACCGTCCAGGGCTCGAGCTCGGACCCAATGCTGCCGGCCGGATCGGTGGATGCCGTGCTCATCCTGGAGACGTACCAGGAAATCCAGCAATACGGCAATCCGCTGCTGTTCCTCCAGAACGTCCGGAAGGCCTTGCGCGACGGCGGGCGCGTGGGCGTCGTCGACTACAAGAGAGAGGGCGCCGGGCCGGGGCCGGATGGAGTGAGACCAGACCCCGAGACCATCATCGCGGCCGCTGAACAGGCGGGCCTGCGCCTGCTCAAGCGGGAGACGTTCCTCCCCTTCCAGTTCTTCGTGGTCTTCGTGAAGTAGCCCCCGTCATCCCGCCTGCTGCATGCCGGACGGCCGGCACGCTATACTTGGATTGTGAGCGATCGCCGGTTGGCCATCGGGCGGGATCCCCTCGACGTGACGGAGTTGATCGGCCTCGTCTCCGGCGACGAGCCGGGCGCGCATGGAGCCGTCGTCACCTTCGTCGGAACGGTCCGGGGCGAGAACCAGGGCCGCAGGGTCATCCGTCTCGAGTACGAGGCGTACGAACCGCTCGCGATGCGGGCGTTCGCGATCATCTGCGACGAAGTGAGCGCGCGCTGGCCTTCCGCCCGCGTCGCGTTCCACCATCGGACGGGCTCGCTCGCGCTGGGTGAGGCGAGCGTCGTCATCGCGGCCGCGTCGCCGCACCGGGCCGACGCGTTCGCCGCGTGCCGCTACGTCATCGAGCGGCTGAAGCAGATCGCCCCCGTCTGGAAGCGCGAGTATTTCGAGGGCGGGGACGTCTGGATCGAAGGAGCGACCGCCGATCCGTCGGACGAATCGGCGCGCGAGGAAGCGTACCGCCGCTCATGCGCATAACGATCCGTCTGTTCGGGCGGCTGCACGATCTCGCGGGCGCCAGCGAACTCGAGCGCGAGGTCCCGATGACGGCGACGGTGGCGAGCGTCTGGCAGATGCTGGCCGCGGAGTTCCCCACCGTCGCGCCGTATGCGCGGTCGGTGTCGGCGGCGGTCAACGCCGACTTCGTGAAGACAACGACCACACTCGCTGAGGGCGACGAGGTAGCCTTCCTGCCGCCCGTCTCCGGTGGAATGTAGGCCGGGGTGTAGGCGGGCCTTTGGGCCCGCCAGTGTCTGCTCATCATGATCGACAAACTGACGTCCCTCGAAGCCCGATATACGGATCTCTCGAGAAAGCTGGCCGACCCGTCCGTGCAGGCCGACCAGTCGCAGTACCGCGCGCACGCCAAGGCGCTTGCCGAGATCGAGCCCCTGGTCGAGCGCTTCCACGAGTTCAAGGCGTTGCTCACGCAGATCGCGCAAGCGCAGGAACTGGCAAACGGCGACGATTCCGACATGCGCGAGCTGGCACAGGAGGAACTGCGAGGGCTCGAGGCACGCCGCGACGCGCTCGAAGCCGAGATCAAGGTGCTGTTGCTGCCGAAGGATCCGAACGACGAGAAGAACGTGATGCTCGAAATCCGCGCCGGCACGGGCGGAGACGAAGCGGCGCTGTTCGCCGGAGAGTTGTTCCGGATGTACACCCGGTTCGCCGAGAGCCAGGGCTGGCGGGTGGAAGTCCTGTCGATGAGCGAGAGCGGCGTGGGCGGCCTCAAGGAAGCGATCGCGATGATCGAGGGGCGCCGCGTCTACAGCCAGCTCAAGTACGAGAGCGGCGTGCACCGCGTGCAGCGCGTGCCCGCGACCGAGGCCAGCGGCCGCATCCACACGTCGACCGCCACGGTCGCGGTCCTGCCAGAGGCCGAGGACGTGGACATCCAGATCGATCAGAAGGACCTGCGGATCGACACGTTCTGCTCGAGTGGGCCCGGTGGCCAGAGCGTCAACACCACGTATTCGGCCGTGCGTATCACGCACCTCCCGACCGGCCTCGTCGTCAGCCAGCAGGACGAGAAGTCACAGATCAAGAACAAGGCAAAGGCACTGAAGGTGCTGCGGTCCCGTCTCTACGAGATCGAGATGCAGAAGCAGCAGGACGCGATTGCCAAGGACCGCCGCAGCCAGGTGGGCACGGGCGAGCGGTCGGAGAAGATTCGCACCTACAACTTCCCGCAGAGCCGGATTACCGATCATCGCATCAACTTCACGACCCACCAGCTCGTGAACGTCCTCAACGGGGAACTCGGCGAACTCATCGAGCAGGTCGTCTCCCATTTCCAGACGGAGAAACTCAAGGAAGCGACGGCGGTCTGACAGGCCGCTGAGAGCAGACGGCCTGAATCGAGAACTGAGCATTGACAGCGACCTTGCGCGATGTCGTGCTTGCCGCCCGCGCGCGGCTTGTCGCCGCCGGCATCGGGGTGAACGAGGCACCCATGGACGCCGCGCTGCTGGCTCGTCATGCGCTCGGGTGGGACCTCGCCCGGTTGCTCGCGCACGAAACCGACACGCCGCCTGACGGCTTCCTGCCGGCCTTCGAGTCCATCCTGGCGCGGCGGGCGCGCCGGGAGCCGATGTCCAGCATCACCGGTCGCCGCGAGTTCTGGGGCCTCGAGTTCGAGGTCGGCCCCGATGTCCTGGCGCCGAGGCCAGAAACCGAACTCATCGTCGAAGAAGCCATCGCCTGCCTGACCGCGGCGGGGCAGGACTTCAGCCCGGTCCTGCAACCGACCATCGTCGACGTCGGAACCGGCAGTGGCTGCCTGGCGGTCTCCCTCGCGCGCGAATTCCCAGGGGCGCGTGTCGTCGCCACCGATATCTCATCGGCGGCGCTGGCGATCGCCGCTCGAAACGCGCGTCGCCACGGTGTCGGCGACCGCGTGGACTTCCGGCACACGTCACTCCTCGAAGGCGTGAGCGGCCCGGCCACGCTGGTCGTGTCGAACCCGCCATACGTTCCGGCAGATGACATCGACGGGCTTCCGCCGGAAGTGCGCGAATGGGAGCCCCGACAGGCCCTGGACGGCGGGCCGGACGGTCTCGACGTCATCCGTCGCCTGCTCGCCGGAGCGCCGGCAGTGCTCGCGCCCGGCGGCTGGCTTATCATGGAGTTCGGTTTCGGCCAGGCGCAGGTCGTGCCGGACCTCGTGTGCAAGTCTCCGCTGGAATTGATGGGTATCAGGAAGGACCTCCAGCAGATCCCGCGCACACTCGTGGCTCGGATGCCCGGATCGCGAGATTCCTAGATCGCACGATCGCAAGACTGTGAGCGTTCCATGTCCTGCCTGTTCTGCCGCATCATCGCCGGCGAGATTCCAGGGAAGTTCCTGTATCAGGATGACCGCCTGGTCGTGCTGCAGGACGTCAATCCCCAGGCGCCGCTGCATGTCCTCGTCATTCCGCGAAAGCACGTCGCAACGCTCAACGATCTATCGCCCGAAGACGACGGGCTGATTGGCGAGATGTTCCGGCGTGCCGCGCTGGTGGCGCGCGAGCATGGGGTGGCCGACACTGGCTATCGCGCGGTGTTCAATTGCAACCGCGAGGCCGGCCAGACGGTCTTCCACATCCACCTGCACGTGCTCGGCGGGAGGCCGATGGCCTGGCCGCCCGGATAGCAGGGCCCCAACGCAGAACGCGGCGTTCTCTATCCCGGAGCTCACCTGGGTTGACGAAGAGATGGTGTGCCCACGGGGGTGCCCCAATCGCGGGTGGCGTCGGGCGGGGGTCCCCCGGCCGCCCGCAGCGCGTCTCCCGTGACCCGCGCCCTTCGCGCGAGGCCGGCTGGGGGATCCCGACGACAGGACCCGCCCGGACCGTCAACTCGAGTGAGCTCCTGGATGGCGTCCAGTCAGGGCCAGCTCGTAGGTGCCGCGGCACCGGGACCGGTCCAGGAGGAAATCCACGACCTGGTAGCCGCGGGCCAGGTAGGTCGTGAAGATCTCCCTCGTCGCGAACCGCCAAGCAAGCGCGAGCGGCAGGTCGTGCTGCTGCATCGCCGTGAAACCCATTGGAATTGTCACGGCCAGCCGCGGCGCCTCGATCGAGAGGTTGTGGCCGTCCGGTACCAGCCGCTCGGCGCCTTCGCGCACCCTGTTCACCCGTATCGCCGCAAACGACGTGTCATTCCTGTCCACTCGTCGCTCGACGGCTCCGCCGTTGACGGCTTCCAGCCGCCGGACCACCCGATCCGACCGTAGCCACCATTCCGCGATCAACCGGTCGGTTGGCGTCCCCTCGTGCAGCGTGCTGGTCGATTCCGGGTACACGTCCAGATGGTACTCGCGGGCAATCGTCCCGAGTTTCGCGAAGTTCAAGTGTGCATTGATCGCCTGGAGCGGGTCGTAGGTCCAGGCGATGAGATCCAGGCCTGAAGCCATCACCTCCCGGCGCTGTTCGAGCTTGATCCGCCACCCGAGGCCGGAGTTGCGGTAGCCGGGAGCGACGCCGAGCATGTGGGACCACTGGAACGGCTTCCCGTTCCGGATTCCGGGCAGTGCGTAGGCGAAGCCGACCAGCCGTCCCTGATCGAACGCTCCCGTGACGAGGCCGCCGATCTTGGTGGACACGAGCAGCATCATGACGGGCACCGAGTCCTCGGTGGTCGCGTAGCCCCAGATCTCCTGCTCCAGCGCAAACACCCGCCGAAACTCGTCTGCCGTCGTCAGGGTGCGGAGTTCCATACGTGCCACCTGCGCTCGCAGCGCCCTACGGGATCCCGCGGAACGGATCCCGAAGGCGTTCTCCGTCTTTCGTTCGACGTTCTCCGTTCAGGCTGACTCTCGTTCAGCGGCCTGATCGAGCAGCGCCGACAACTCCGACAGCGTCGAGATCACCGGGACCGCCTCGGATGACTTCGCCAGGCGTTTGTCGGGTCCAAGCGGTCCCCGGGCCGCGCGACACAGCAGAACGCCTCGCATCCCGATGGCCCGCGCGCCTTCGATGTCGTGCCTGAAGCTGTCGCCTACCATCACCGCTTCTTCCGGCGCGACGGCCATCAGCCGGAGCGCGGTGCGGAAGATGCTGGGGTGCGGCTTGTTGTAGCCGTGTTCGCAGGACGACACGGCGGCCGAAATGAGCTCGTCGAGCTCGAAGTGGCTCTGGAACGATTCGAGCGAGCGGTGCGTGTTGGAGATCAGTCCGAGAAGAAGACCACGGGAGCGAAGCGTTCGCAGGGCCGGCAGCACGTCGTCGTAGAGCTCGAAGTGGTGGCACGCGGCCCACTCGCGGTAGATCTCCGCAGCGCAGGCATCGATTGACGGTCCCGACCCTCCCATCTGCTCGATGATGTGCCGGATATAGCGAATGAAGAACCCTGCGTTGTAGGCGTGATCCTCCGACTCGTGGAGCAGGGCCGATGCGCTGGCGACGGCCGCCGAAAACGCGGAGGCATCGCAATTGTCGATGCCGTGTTTCGCGCAGAACTCACGATAGCCTTCACCCTGGAAGACCGGTCCCGGGTAGATCAGGGTGAAATCGACGTCGAAGAACACCGCGCGCGTCACAGGTCAGGGCTCCGTATCTGGCGATCCGGCGGTCTGGGAATCGTGCGAACTGGATCTGCCGACCTCAGACGTCGTGACCCTCGTAGGGACCGGCGATGGTGATCGTCGCGCGCTCGGGCACGAGAAAGCGCTTCGCAATCTCGTTCACCTGGTCGAGCGTCACCGCGGTCAACAGCTCCGACAGCTTCATGTCGTGATCCATTCCCAAGCCGAACTGCTCGCACGACTGCAGGAACGTCGCAATTCCGGCGTTGGTCTCGAGCATGCGCGGCATCGATCCGATCAGGTACCGCTTCGATGCCTCCAGTTCTTGTACGGTCAAGCCGTCGGCGGCCATCCGGCGAATTTCCTCGTCGATCGAGACGATCGCCCGGTCCACGTTTGCCGGGTTGACGCCCGCGCGAATCACCAGCGGCCCTTCTCCGAGGTTCGGCTCGAACGCACTGAACACATAGTAGGCCATCCCCTGCCGCTCGCGGATGCTGTCGCCCAGCCGGCCGCCGAGCGCGTACTGTCCGAGCACGTTGTCCATCAGTGAGAAGGCGTAGTAGGACCGATCGAGGCGGGAGATGGTGTTGAAGCCGTAGGCAATGTCGGCCTGGGCCTTGTTCATCATCGGGAACACCGCCCGTCGGCGTTCGTTCGCGCGGGCCGGCGATGGCACCACCAACGGCGTGACCGGGCAGCCTCGCCAGTCCCCGAACGCGTTGCCTGTCTCGTCGACCGCGCGCCCCGGGTCGACGTCGCCGACGCAGACGACCACCAACTGGGCCGGCGTGAATCGATCGTGATGGAGGCTCTGCAGCGCGCGGCGGTCGATCTGTTCGACCGTTTCGATCGTGCCCTTGACGCGGCGCCCGTACGGATGTCCGTCCGGATAGAGCAGGGCCAGTTCCTCATCCACCGCGACCATCGCCGGATTGTCCTGGTCCTGCCGAATGCTGGTGACGATCTCGCCCCGACGCGTCGCGATCTCGCTCTCTGGCAGGCTCGGATTCCGCATCACGTCCGCCACCAACCCGAGCATCGTCGAGAAATCTTCGGCAAGGCACGTGCACGAGACGACGAAGGCATGACGCATGGCCGAGACGGTCAGCGAGACGCCCCGGCTGTCGAGCAGCTCGGCAATCTCGTCGCCGCTCCGGGACTCCGTGCCGCGGTCGATCACCCGGGACAGGAAGTGCGCAAGGCCCGGGAGGTCCCGGGGATCGGTGCCCGTTCCGGACTGCACGGAGGCGGTGATGGTGACCGCCGGCGTCACCCGGGATTCCCTGGCAATCACCAGTGCGCCGTTCTGGAGGCGCTGTCGCGTGGGAGAGAGCCCCTGCCGCGCGTCGATCGTCATCTCTGCCTCTCGTCCCGGCTGCAGGCCAGGTAGCCTCATCTTGTGTTCAGGATGCGTTGTTCAGGATCCTGTCGGCAGCGGCTTGAACCAGCCGATCGTCCGGTTCGTGGGCCGCAGCACTCTGGCCGCGGCGGCGGCAACCTGGTCCCGTGTGACCCGCCGAATGCGATCGCCGACCGAGAGGAACAGATCAACCGAGGCAATCGTCTCGAAGAAGCCGAGCTGGTGGGCGATGTTCGTCACGCTGTCGTTCTCGAAGACCAGACGCGCGCGCAACTGGTTCCGCGCCTTGTCGAGTTCCTCGGGCGTAATCCCTTCGCGGGCAACGCGGTCAATCTCCGCCACTGTGGCGAGCTCGACCGCCTCCAGCGGCGTGCCCTCCCGCGCCGTGATCGATACGGTGTAGAGATAAGGATCGGCCGTTGGCAGCAGCCCGCCCGACACCGACGAGGCGAGCCGGCCTTCCACGAGCGCCCGGTAGAGCCGCGCGCTCCGCTGCGGCGGCGGTGTCCGAGAACTCGACCAGAGATTCAGTCCCTTGGCCCCGGTCAGGACCGCATCGATCACGAGCAACGCGAAGAAGGCCTCGTCTGTGGCGGCGGGCGCATGGTACGCGACCTTCAGATAGGCCGTCGTGCCTTCCTTCTCCACCATCACCCGGCGTTCGCCGAGCTGCGCCGGCTCGACGCTCAGCGTCCGGGCCGGGACCGTGCCGGGAGGGATCGCGCCGAAATGCTGAGTGGCGCGCCGGATCACGTCTTCGGGATCGACGTCGCCGACGACCACGAGCGTGGCATTGTTGGGCGCGTAGTAACGGCGGTAGTAGCCATAGAGGTCGTCGCGCGTCATCCGCTGCAGGTCGCTCAACCAGCCAATCGTCGGGTTGCCGTAAGGGTGGGCCTTGAACGCCGCCGCGTTCACTTCCATCTCCAGCAACTGATCCGGATCGTTCTCGCCGCCCTCGAGCTCGGAGATGATGACCGTCCGCTCGGATTCGCATTCCTCCGGCTCGTAGAGCCCGTTCGCCATCCGTTCGGCTTCGATGAAGAGCATCCGGTCGAGGGCATCGCGGGTCGCCGTCTCGAGATACGTCGTCTCGTCGATCCAGGTGTACCCGTTCCAGCTGCCGCCAAACTCCTCGATGATGCCTTTGACCTTCTCGCGGGGAATGTTCGTCGTCCCCTTGAAATTCATGTGCTCGACCCAGTGCGACACGCCCGTGTGGCCGGGCGCCTCGTCCCTGGATCCGACCTTGTACCAGCACCAGACGGAGGCGAGCGGGGCCGTGTGGACTTCCTGGATGAGGATCTTCAGGCCGTTGTCGAGGAAGACCGTGCGCGGGGCGGGAGCGTCGCTCATCTGGCCATTATAGATGGACGTGCGACTGGTAGTTGCCGCTGCATGTAAAATGAGAAGATCGCTGCGGTGCGACACGAGACACGGACCAATCTATGGCCGACTGGAAGGGCACGCTCAACCTGCCGCGGACGGGGTTCCCCATGAAGGCGAACCTGCAGTCCGCGGAACCCAAGGCAATCGAACGCTGGGATGCGACCGATCTGTACGGGCGCATCCGCGCGCGGCGCCGCGGGGCCCCGAAGTTCATCCTTCACGACGGCCCGCCTTACGCCAACGGGCGTATCCACCTGGGCACCGCCTTCAACAAGGTGCTCAAGGACTTCATCGTCAGGTCGCGGACAATGGCGGGGTTCGACGCCCCATACGTGCCGGGCTGGGACTGTCACGGCCTGCCGATCGAGCTGAAGGTGGACCGCGAGCTGGGCTCCCGCAAGCGCCAGATGCCCATCGGCGACTTCCGACGCGCGTGCAGGGCCTACGCGGCGCGATTCGTCGACATCATGCGAACCGACTTCAAGCGGCTCGGCGTGATGGGCCGCTGGGGCGATCCCTATCTCACGATGAACTACAGCTACCAGGCCACCATCGTCCGGGCGCTGGCTCGGTTCGTCGAGCAGGGGATGGTCTACAAGGGCAAGAAGCCGGTGCACTGGTGCATCCATTGCCGCACGGCGCTGGCCGAAGCCGAGGTCGAGTACGAGGAGCACACGTCGCCGTCGATCTTCGTGGAGTTCCCGTTCACGCCCGAAGCGATGAAGGACCTCGCCGCCAGGGTGCCGGAGCTCAAGGGCGTGGACAACCTCTCGGTGCTGATCTGGACCACCACGCCGTGGACCATCCCGTCCAACCTGGCCATCGCGTTCCACCCGGACTTCACGTACGGCGCCTACCCGGTGGATGGGACCACGGTGGTCGTGGCCGAAGCCCTGGCCGACAGCGTGTCCAGGCAGGTGAACCGCACGTTTGGCGAGCCGGTCGCCCTGTTCTCCGGGCGCACGCTGGAGGGCCTGCGTTTCCGCCACCCGCTGTACCGCCGCGATTCGGTCGGCGTGCTTGCGACCTACGTGACGCTCGACCAGGGAACAGGTGCCGTGCACACCGCGCCTGGCCATGGATCCGACGACTTCGCCACGGGCGTGTCGTACGGTCTCGAGATCTACGCGCCGGTCGGGCCTGGCGGCCACTTCCTGGACGATGTGGAGCTGTTTGGCGGCCAGCGTGTGTTCGATGCCAACCCGAAGATCGAAGAGGCGTTGGCGGAACGGAAACGCCTCTGGCATCGCGAGCCGTTCGGACATTCGTATCCGCACTGCTGGCGCTGCCACAACCCCGTGATCTTCCTCGCGACGTCGCAGTGGTTCGTGGCGATGGACGGCGCCGGGCTGCGCGGGAGATCGATCGAAGCCGTGAAGCACGTGAAGTGGGTGCCGGCCTGGGGCGAAGAGCGGCTGACGCTCATGCTCGAGAACCGCCCCGACTGGTGCATCTCGCGCCAGCGGTCGTGGGGCGTGCCCATTCCCGCCGTCGACTGCGTGAAGTGCGGCGAGGCCGTGCTCACGGCTCCGCTCGCAGAACGGGCGGCAGCGGTCTTCGCCGAACATGGCGCGGACGCGTGGTACGAGCGGCCGATCGCGGAGTTCCTGCCGGAGGGCCTCGCCTGTCCGAAGTGTGGCGGACGCGAGTTCGAGCGGGAGCGGGACATCCTCGACGTCTGGTTCGACTCGGGCTCCAGCCACGAGGCGGTGCTGGGTCACAGCGACGATCTGCCGTGGCCGGCGGACCTGTACATCGAGGGCTCGGATCAGTACCGCGGATGGTTCCAGAGCTCGCTGCTGGTGGCCCTGGGGACCCGTGGACAGGCACCGTACCGCACGGTGGTCACCCACGGTTTCGTCGTCGACGAGCAAGGCCGCAAGATGTCGAAATCGATCGGCAATACGATCGAGCCGAGCGAGATCATCACGAAGAGCGGCGCGGAAATCCTGCGCCTCTGGGCCTCGATGGTGAACTTCCGAGAGGAAATGCGGGTCGGTCCCGAAATCCTCGCGCGCGTGGTCGAGGCGTATCTCAAGCTCCGCAACACGCTACGGATTCTGGTCGCGAACCTCTACGACTTCACGCCCGAGACCGATGCCCTGCCGGTCGGCCAGTTGCAGGAACTGGATCGGTTTGCGCTGGCGCGCTACGCGGAGGTGGCAGCCAGGGTGCTCCGCGCCTACGACGAATACGACTTCCCGGCGGTGCCGCAGGCGGTCAACGGCCTGATCACCGCAGACGTGAGCGCGTTCTACGTGGACGTGTCCAAGGATCGCCTCTACACCCTGGCGCCGAAGTCGCCCGCGCGACGGTCGGCCCAGACGGCGCTCTACATCATGGCTGACGGCCTGGCTCGGCTCATCGCGCCAATCCTGCCTGTGACGGCAGATGAGCTGTGGCGATTTCTGCCCGGGAAGCGGGACGAATCGGTGCACCTGGCCGACTTTCCCTCCGGTCTCGACGGCCTGATGAACCCGGCCCTGGCCGAGCGGTGGCAGCGGCTGATGAAGCTCCGGGATACGGTCAACGTCGAGATCGAAAGACTCCGCCAGTCGAAGGTCGTCGGGAAGTCGCTCGAAGTGAAGGTGGAACTGCGGGCGACCGGAGACCTCGAGGCGCTGCTGCGGCGCCACCGCGAGGATCTGCCGACGCTGTTCATCACATCGGAGGTCGTGCTCGGGGGGGCGCCATCGGCCGGGGAAGGCGCGGTCTACAAGGAATCCGACGACAGTTGGGCGACCGTCGTCGTGTCGCGCGCAGGCGGCGTGCGATGCGACCGCTGCTGGCGCTACGTGCCGGCGGTCAGCCGCGATTCGGGCAGCCCGGGTCTCTGCCCGCGGTGCGAAGGCGCGATGGCGGAGGCTCGCCAATGACGCGCCTGTCCGGCAGGACCCTGGGGCTGGCGGGCGCCATCGTCGCGCTCGACCAGTTGACGAAGGCACTGATCCGCGCGTACGTTCCCTTGCACAGCAGCCGGACGATCATCCCCGGAGTGCTGGACCTGACGCACGTGCAGAACAGCGGCGCGGCATTCGGCCTCCTGAACGCTGCCGACTTCCCCTACAAGGCGGCCGTGATTGCGCTCGTTGCCACCGCCGCCCTGGTGAGCATCGCCGTCTTCGCGGCGGGGCTCTCGCCCCATCAGCGACTGGCTCGGATCGGGCTGGCGCTGATTCTGGGCGGCGCCGCCGGGAACCTCGTGGACCGCGTGACCACTGGCTCCGTCGTCGACTTCGTGGATGTCTACTGGCGTCAGTATCACTTCTGGGCGTTCAACGTGGCCGACTCCGCCATCACCGTCGGCGTCATCGGCATGATGCTCGACGTGCTCGGGATCGGCAACCACGGCAGCCTGCGCAAGCCTTGAGCCTTTTCATGGAGCGCCACGAATTCACCGTCGACCTGGACAGCGTCGGTCTGCGGCTCGATGTGTACCTCGCGGGCCTGATGCCCCAGCACTCCCGCTCGCAGTTGCAGCGCCTCGTGAAAGAGGGCCGGGCCACGCTCGGCGGCCGCGCCGCCAAGCCCAACTCGACGCTGAAGGCGGGAGACGTCGTCGCGATCGAGATTCCGGATGCCGCGCCCGCCACTCCGGTCGCGCAGGCGATCCACCTCCCCATCCTCTACCAGGACGCCGACGTCATCGTCGTGGACAAACCGGCGGGCATGGTCGTGCACCCGGCCGCCGGGCACGCTCAGGACACGCTGGTGAACGCGCTCCTCTTCCACGCGGACAACCTGAGCGGCGTGGGAGGCGAGCAACGCCCCGGCATCGTGCATCGACTCGACCGCGGAACATCGGGCCTGATGGTCGCGGCGAAGAACGATGCGGCCCACCGTGAACTTACCCGCCAGTTCCACGACCGGGAGGTCGAGAAGGAGTACATCGCCCTCGCCTGGGGCGACGTGCACGCGGGACGCCGCATCGATCTTCCGGTGGGCCGGGACCCGGTGCACCGCGAGAAGATGTCGACGCGGGCACGCCGCGCGCGGTCGGCGGTGACGCGCATCACGGCCGCGCGAGACTTGCGCGGCGCCACCCTGCTGCACGTCGCGATCGCCACCGGTCGCACGCACCAGATCCGCGTCCACCTGAGCGCGATCGGCCATCCGATTGTCGGCGACGGCACCTACGGCGGAGTCCGCCACCGCATGCCCGCGGTCCTGCGAGCCGTCGAGCGGCTGGAACGCCCCTTCCTGCACGCCGCACGGCTGGCGTTCACCCACCCGCGCGAAGGCACCCGGATGGAGTTCGTCTGCCCGCTGCCACCGGACCTCCAGGGAATCCTGGACGAGATAGACCGCAGGATCGAAGAAGCCGCGAACCTGGCGATCTATCCCGGAACCCACTGATGTTGACGTCGAGATCGTGTTCCCACGGTGGTGCCCAAGTGGCGGGTGGCGTCGGGCGGGAGTCGCCAGCCGGAGGCCGACTCAGATCAGCGTGAGGCCGGCGGCGGTCTTGAGATCGTCGATCTCGCCGCGTGTGATCATCTCGCGCACCTGGTCCAGCGAGAAGGTCCGGGTGCGAATGTCCTCGTCGTCGTCGGGACTCGCCGCGGGTCTGTTGTCGGGCGGGGCGAGCATCGTGAGCTTGAAGAAGTTCATCTTCTCATCGCAGTACCCGGGCGTTGGATAGAAGGCGCCGACGAACTCCACACGGCCTGCGACGAGACCGGTCTCTTCCTCGCACTCGCGCGCCGCCCCCTCGGCCGGGTCCTCACCGAGCTTCAGGCTGCCCGCCGCCAATTCCCACACCCATCGATCGACCGCGTACCGGTACTGCTTCACCAGGATGACCTGCCCGGGGCCTGGCAGGGGCAGGAGCACGACGGAGCCGGGATGCCGCACGACCTCGAGCGTCGCCTCGACGCCCTTGGGAAGCCGTACACGGTCCCGAACCACGGTGAAGATCCGTCCCTTGTAGATCTCTTCGTGCTCGAGCACCGTTCCTCGAGCTTCATCCATGACGCCCTCTCCATGTCGCCTGTTGATTATGATGCGGCGGCCGGTTGGAGCTCGCCCGTGTCAATCGGCTGGGCGTCGGCCGGCTTCCCCGGCTTCGGCTGCAACGCCAACTCCAGGACCTCGTCGATCGTCGTCACGAAGTGCACGGTCATGTCGCGACGCAAGTCCTCGCTCAGGTCCTCGACGATGTTCTTTTCGTTGCGGGCGGGAACGATGACTTCGCGAATGCCGACGCGACGCGCCGCCAGGACCTTCTCCTTGATGCCGCCGACCGGCAGCACGCGGCCCGAGAGCGTGATCTCGCCGGTCATGGCGACGTCGCCGCGTGCGGGCCGCTTCGAGAGCTCCGAGCAGAGCGCGACGGCCATCGTGACGCCGGCCGACGGGCCGTCTTTCGGAATCGCGCCGGACGGCACGTGCAGGTGGAGCTCGGACGACTTGTAGAAGTCGGGATCGATGCCGTACCGCGAGGCGTTCGCGCGCAGCCACGACAGGGCCGCCCGCGCCGACTCCTTCATCACGTCACCCAGGTGGCCGGTCAGCGTGAGGCTGCCGCTCCCGTGCATCTGCCGCGCTTCGACGAAGAGCACTTCGCCGCCGGCCGACGTCCAGGCCAGCCCGATGGCGACGCCCGGATTCTTGGTGCGCTCCTCCATTTCTTCGTCGAGGAAACGCGGCGCACCCAGCATTTCGACCACGGCTTCGGGTGTGATCGCGATCGGATCTTCCTGGCCCTCGGCGCGCCGCCGTGCCGACTTGCGGCAGAGCGCGGCGATCTCGCGTTCGAGGTTGCGAACGCCGGCTTCACGGGTGTAGCCGCGGATGACCGCGCGGAGCGCCGCTTCGTCGAAGGTGATGAACTCCGGCGTGAGACCGTGATTCGTCACCTGCTTGGCGACCAGGTGCTCCTGCGCGATCTTGAGCTTCTCTTCCTCGGTGTACCCGGGGAGCTCGAGGACTTCCATGCGGTCCCGCAGCGCAGGCGGCACCGGGTCGAGCACGTTCGCCGTCGTGATGAACAACACCTCCGACAGGTCGAACGGCACGTCGAGATAGTGATCGCGGAAGGTGTTGTTCTGTTCGGGATCGAGGACCTCGAGTAGCGCCGACGCCGGGTCGCCGCGGAAGTCGGAGCCGAGCTTGTCGATCTCATCGAGGATGAACACCGGGTTCTTCGACTCCGCCCGGCGGAGGCCCTGGATGATCTGCCCCGGCAGCGCGCCGATGTAGGTGCGGCGGTGGCCGCGGATCTCGGCCTCGTCGCGCATGCCGCCGAGCGAGATGCGGACGAGCTTCCGATCGAGCGATGAGGCAATCGACTTGGCGAGCGAGGTCTTGCCTACGCCGGGCGGCCCGACGAAGCAGAGAATAGGGCCCTTCATGTCCGGGTTCAGCTTGCGGACCGCCAGGTACTCGAGGATGCGGTCCTTCGCCTTGACCAGGTCCGAGTGGTCAGCGTCCAGGACGTCCTTCGTCCTCTTCAGGTCGATCACCTCGACGGTTCTCCTGGCCCAGGGCAGGGACACGAGCCAGTCGAGGTACGTCCGCGACACGGTGTACTCGGCGGCGGCCACCGGCATCTTCGCGAGCCGGTCGAGCTCGCGCAGGGTCTCCTTCTTGACCGCATCCGGCATGCCAACCGCGTCGATCTTTGCCCGCAGTTCCTCGATTTCCTTCGTCTGGTCGTCGCCCTCGCCCAGTTCCTTCTGAATTGCCTTGAGTTGCTCGCGCAGGAAGTAGTCGCGCTGGTTCTTGCCGACCTCCGACTGCACCTGCGACTGGATCTTCGAACCCAGCTCGAGGACCTCCAGTTCCTTGATCAGGATCCGGTTGAGGATGTCCATGCGCCCGCGAACATCCAGCGTCTCGAGCACTTCCTGCTTCACAGGCGTGGCGATAGTGGTCAGGCTCGAGGCGATGAAGTCCGCCAGCTTGCCGGGGTTGGAGATGTTGAGCGCCAGCGTCTGCAGGTCGTCGGAGAGCAGTGGCGACAGCGACACCACCTGCTGAAAGTTGGTCTTGATGTTCCGCTGCAGCGCATCAATCTCCAGTTTGTCCGGTTCGCTGATCCGTTCGGAGACCGCGGCGACCGTCGCCCGCAGATACGGCTTGGCGGACACGACCTGGTCCATCTTCAGCCGGGCGAGCCCCTGGACGATCAGCCGCAGGCTGCCGTCGGGCACCTTGAACATCTTGTGAATGTGCGTGGCCGTTCCGATCGGATACAGGTCGGCCTGGCCCGGCTCCTCGACCGCCGCGTCACGCTGCGTAAAGACCGCGATCAGCTTGCCGCCGCCTATCGCGTCGTCGATCAGGCGGACGGAGCTCTCGCGGGCCACCGCGAGCGGCATGAACGAATTGGGAAAGAGAACCGTGTCGCGCAGCGGCAGGATCGGGAGCTCGGAAGGAATGGAGAGCGCCCGCTCCCCATCCGAGGATTCATCGAACGTGGGGGCTTCGGGCTCATCGCTCATCGCGACACACTCCGTCGATGGTCGGGCCAGGACCCGGCCTCGCCGGGACGAGCCGGCGGGACCGGAAGTCGCCCGGTCCCGCCACCTGGATTGACGCTCAGCTGGAGAGATCGAAGAAGAGCGCGGAAGACGACTGGCGCTGGGCGGCCATCCGCTCGCGGCGCTGCGCGTTTTCTCGCGCCTCCTCGCAGTCGCGGCAGCGAACCGCGAACGGGAGGGCGCGCAGGCGCTGATGGGCAATCTCTTCGCCGCACTCGAAGCAGTTGCCGTAGGCGCCTTCTTCGAGACGGCCGAGCGCCTCGTTGATCTTGTTGAGCGTCTCGGCCTTCATCTGGATGAGCGCGAACTCGATGTCTTCCTGGATCCCGGCCTCGGAACTCTCACCCGGATCGAGGACGTTGTTCACCTTGCCCGACTGGTTCTCCGTTCGGACGTCGCGGATCTTTTCGTGAACCTGGCCGAGGATCTCGTTCTTCCGATCCTCCAGCATGTTCTTGAGGCTGCTATACCGTTCCGTGTTCATGAGGTTCTTCTTGGTCGTCGTTGCCATGGTGCTGACGCTCCTTCCTTCCGCGTCGGCCCGTTTCGAGGGCGCTATGTTAGCACGCTGCGTCATGCAAGTAAACTGCCATTCCGCAAGCGCACCTGTTTTCTCTGTCTTTCAAGTCAACTTGCCGATGTTTCGCTTTTTATTCTCGTCTCAACTCAGCTGATCCGTGTAGGATCTTCACACGCTCACCCAACGCCGAGCCGCTGAAATTCGATGATAACCGCTTACGCTCCAGCTGGTTATCGTGCCGCCGTCGGTGACCGGCTGGGGATCGGCGGACCGTCGGCTTCTTAGACGCTGGATTCAGACGTCCGGTTCTTCGGCAGGAGATTTTTCTTTGCGTCTCCGCCAGAGGACATTCTTGTCCCATCGATGTGTCTCCAGCGCCGCGTCCAGTGTGGCTGATTGGTCGCACGGCTGCAGATCCGTGGCCGGCATGCTGACGGGACACTCACGGAGAATCGGGAATTGATATGCGGAACAGGTCCTCCCCCCTTTTCAGGGGCTCCGCACTGTGCGAAGCTGACAGGGATGCTGTGCCGACTTTGCCAACAACGCCAGGCCCGCAGGCAGTGTCCTGCCCTTGGTCGTGCCATCTGTGCCGTGTGCTGCGGCACGAAGCGCCAAGTGGAGATTTCCTGTCCTCCCGACTGCGGCTACCTCATGGCCGCGCAGGCCCATCCCCCTGCGCCCGTGCGCCGGCAGCAGGAACGGGACCTGGCGTTCCTGATGGCAATGCGGGAAGGGCTGTCGGCGACGCAGTCCGACCTGTTCTGGGCCGTCCTGACGTTCGTGGCGGGGCTCCGCGCGGACCCCCTCGTGAAGATCGTCGACGAGGACCTGGCGGACGGAGCCGCGGCACTGGCGGCGACCCACGAAACCGCCGACCGGGGGCTCATCTACGAGCACCGGCCCCAGTCGCTCGTCGCGCAACGGTTCGTCACCGACCTGAAGACCTTCCTCGCCAACCTGGGGGCCGAGGCGGATGCCGCCACGGCGAGGACGACCGATCGCGACGCGGCGGTGGTGCTTCGGCACCTCGAACAGGGCGCACGACAGGCGCGTAAGGGTGTGGACGAGGGACCAGCGACGGCGCTGGACGTGATCGCTCGCGTGGTCGGCGCGGCAACCCGCCAGAGAAGCACTCGGGACGGTGAATCCAGCGTCGAATCACCTCGGCCCCTGCTCGTCCGGCCGTAGGGACGTGCCCCCCGACAGGCGAAAGTCTGCTATAATCAGGGGCTCGTATCTTGATGGCTCTCGAGACCAGTGTCAGAGGGTCTTCTTTTTCCTGCAGGAAGACAGCAATGGCGAAGCGGTGTGAAATCTGCGGCAAGGGCCCCGTCGTAGGGCGCAAGATCAGCCACGCGCACAACGTGTCCGCCCGGCGGTTCGAGCCAAACCTCCAGACGGTTCGTGCGGCGGTCAACGGCGGAACCAAGCGGCTGCGCGTCTGCACCCGCTGCCTGCGTTCCGGCAAAGTCGTCAAGGCGGCCTGAGCGTATGCCGCAGGCCGTTTCGACCCCGGCAGCTCCGGCTGCGATTGGTCCGTACTCCCAGGCGATCCAGGGCGGCGAGTTCCTGTTCGTCTCTGGACAGATTCCGCTCGACCCGGCCACCGGTGCGCTGATCGAGGGCGACGTCCGCGCGCAGACGCGCCGCGTTCTCGAGAACCTCGGCGCCATCATCGCCGCGGCTGGCGGTTCGTTCGGCCGCGTGGTGAAGACGACCGTCTACCTCGTGGACATGAACGACTTCCCGGCAATGAACGAGGAATACGCGAAGTTCTTCGGCCCACCGGCGCCCGCACGGGCCACCGTGCAGGTCGGACGGCTGCCCAAAGACGTCCGCGTCGAAATCGACGCCATCGTCCACCTTGGCTGACGCATGAAGAGTGGCCAGTGATCAGGAGTCAGTCGGTCACGCGCGGCTCGCTGCCCACTGGCAACTAACCGCTGGCAACCGGCTGCTGCCTTTCCCTACCGCGCGGTCCGCTCCACGTCCACGACCCCGGGCACCTTCCGGATCGACCTCATCACCTTCTCGAGGTGTTTCACGTCCCGGATTTCGAGCGTCATGTCCATGCGGTCGAGATGGCCGTCGTGTGTCTTGGCCTCGATGTTCGTGATGTTCGTGTTGACGTCGGCAATCTTGGCGCTGATCTCGGCCAGAAGTCCCTTCCGGTCCTCGACCGTGAGCGTCAGGTGGACGGTGTACCCGCCCTGGTCCGCGCTGCGGTCCCATTCGACCTCGATCCGCCGGTCCACGGTGTAGAGCAGGTTGGTGACGTTCGGACAGGTCACCGAGTGGACGGACACGCCCTTCCCCCGGGTGATGTACCCGACGATCTTCTCCCCGCGAATCGGGTTGCAGCAGCGCGCGCGCACCACCAGGAGGTCGTCGGCGCCCCGCACCTTGATCTTGTCGCTGTCGCCCGCGAGCGCCCGCCGCACGGCCGACACCACGCCGGTGGTCGGCCGTTCCTTGAGCTCCTGGTTGGGCGCCAGCTTGTCCAGCACCTGCCTGGCCTGCAGCTTGCCGAATCCGATCGCGGCCAGCATCTCGTCGATCTTCTGCAGCCCCGAAGCGGTCGCGGCCCGCTGCAGCTCGGGATCGGAGAGCAGGGTCTTCGTATTCAAATCGAAGCGGCGCAGTTCCTTCTCCAGGAGGCGCCGGCCGAGGTCGACCGCCCGCTCCTTCTCCTCGCCCTCGAGGAAGTGCTTGATCTTGTTGCGCGCCTTCGAGGTGACGACAATGTTCAGCCAGTCGCGGCTCGGCTTGTGCTTCGCCTGCGTCACGATCTCGACGATGTCGCCGTTCTTCAGGTGGGTGCGCAGCGGCACCATGCGGCCGTTGACCCGCGCGCCGACGCACTGCGCGCCGACGTCGGTGTGGATCGCGTAGGCGAAGTCCACCGGCGTCGCGCCCCTCGGCAGCGGCTTCACCTGTCCCTTTGGCGTGAAGGTATAGACCTCCTCGGGGTAGAGATCGATCTTCAGGTTCTGGATGAACTCCTGTGGGTCCCGAACCTCCTGCTGCCACTCGAGCAGCTGCCGGAGCCAGACGAAGTAGGGCTCGTCGCGCTCGGCGCCGACGCGGCCCTCCTTGTACTTCCAGTGCGCGGCGATGCCTTCCTCTGCGCGGAGGTGCATCTCCTCGGTGCGAATCTGGACCTCGAACGGAAACCCGCTCTCGCTGATCACCGACGTGTGGAGCGACTGGTATCCGTTCGGGCGGGGCATCGCGATGAAATCCTTGATCCGGCCGGGAACCGGCGACCAGGTCTGGTGGATGATGCCGAGCGCGGCGTAGCAGTCCTTGATGGTCTTCGTGACGATGCGAAGCGCGACGAAGTCGTAGACGCGGTCGAGGTCGATCTTCTGGCGCCGCAGCTTCTCGTGAATGCTGAACAGGCGCTTCGTGCGCCCGTCCACTTCGACCACCGGCACCTGCGCCTCCTGCAGCTTCTGGACGATGGTCCGCCTGAGTTCCTCGACGACGCCCTCGCTGGCCTTCCGGCGCCGCTCGACCTTGACCTTGAGGACCTCGTACGCCTCGGGCTCGAGGAAGCGGAACGCCAGTTCCTCCAGCTCGTTCTTCACCTTCGCCATCCCGAGGCGGTTGGCGATCGGGGCGTAGATGTCGAGCGTCTCTTGTGCGATCCGCAGGCGCCGGTCCTCGGCTAGGAAGTTCAGCGTCCGCATGTTGTGCAGGCGGTCGGCCAGTTTGACCAGGATGACGCGGATGTCATCCACCATCGCCAGCAGCATCTTGCGGAAGTTCTCGGCCTGGCGCTCTTCGCTCGAGGAAAAAACGATCGCGCTGATCTTGGTGACGCCTTCGACCAGGTGGGCGACTTCGCCGCCGAACGTCTGCTCCAGGCGCTCGGTCGTCGTCAGGGTGTCTTCGACGACGTCGTGGAGGAGGCCCGCGGCGATGGTCACCGCGTCCATCTTCATGTCGGTGAGAATGGTGGCGACCTCGAGAGGGTGGACCAGGTACGGCTCGCCCGAATGGCGCACCTGCCCCTTGTGTTCGAGGGCCGAGAAGACGTAAGCCCGCCGAAGCAGTTCGAGGTCGGCGTCCGGGTTGTAGTCCCGGACTTTTTCCAGCAGGTCTTCGAAGCGGATCACGAGTTAGTGGTGTCTAATTCAAAAGGGATGTCCGACGGTCCCATCATAGAAGCGCCCATACGGAGGGTCAAGTTCCGGGAGGTCGGGAGTTCGGCTTGCTTGACTTGTCAATTTTGGGTTCACTATACTGACGCGACGATCTGGGCCCTCGTTCGGGAGCCAGGTGATTGGTTTCGTCACAGAAATTAACCTCTCTTCGCGATCATCATCCGAGACCGTAGAAGACCGCTCTCCCGCGGTTCGGGGGCAAGGGGGATGCAATGCAGAGGCGGTTCAAGGCGGCGTCGCAGGTTGTCGCGCTGGCAGCCTTCAGCCTGACGCTGGTCGGGTGCTCGCAGGTCGGTGCCTTGAAGGCGAAGAAGGCCTTCAAGGAAGCGAACGTCCTCTACCAGCAGCAGGACTACAAGCGGGCGGCTGAGAAGTACGAGATTGTGGTACAGAACGACCCGGGTCTCACGAACGCGTATTTCTACCTGGCGAACAGCTACGACAATCTGTACAAGCCGAGCCGGAAGGGCGAGGTCGCCAACGACGAGTACCTGAAAAAGGCCGTCGAGAATTACAGGAAGTGCGCCGACGTCGAGAAGGACCCGAAGCTGAAGAAGCTGTCGCTCGAGTACCTCGTGGCGGGTTACGGCCCGGACAAGATGGCTGACCCGGGGCAGGCTGTGCCGCTCATCGAAGAGATGATCCGGCTGGAGCCGACCGAGCCGACCAACTACTTCGTGCTCTCGAAGATGTACGAGGACGCCGGCAACTACGAGGTCGCCGAGCAGCAGCTGCTGAAGGCGAAGGAAATGCGGCCGAACGATTCGAACACCTACATGCAGCTGGCGGGCTTCTACAATCGTCAGGGCGAGTTCGAGAAGACCATGCAGGCTCTGCAGGAGCGCGCTGACAAGGAGCCGACCAACCCCGAAGCCTTCTACACGATTTCGTCGTACTACTGGGAGAAGGCGTACCGTGACTTCCGGCTGAAGGACGCCGACAAGCTGAAGTACATCGAGCTGGGGCTCCAGGCGGCCGATCAGGCCCTGCAGCTGAAGCCGGACTACTCGGAGGCACTGACCTACAAGAACCTCCTGCTCCGGTCCGAGGCGCTCGTCGTGAAGGACCCCGCCAAGCAGCAGTCGCTCATCAAGGAAGCCGACAAGCTTCGCGACAGGGCGATCGAGCTCCGCAAGAAGAAGGCTGGCGGCCAGTAGGACTGGCGCTTTCCGCCTCTTCTTTCATCCTCTTCGGGCTGCCCGGCCATTGCGGCCGGGCGGCCTTTCTTTTGTACGGTCAGCTCACCGCGCGCGGTTGACGGCTGGCTGCCGCCGGCCAACCACAGGGGAGCAGGCCTGCAGGCTTACTTGGACCGTGGCAACAGGACAGGGGCGGGAGCAGTGGGTTCTCCCGGGGCCGAGGCCGCCCCCCGGGTCGGAGGCCGTCCCCCGTCGCCACCACACGCGAGCGGGCTTCAGCGAGGCCACTCCGGCGCGCCTCGCACGGAGGCGGGAAGTCCTGCTTGGGGCCAGGACCTTCCCGGAAATAGAAAACGGACGGCGGGCACGCGAAACGCGCCGGCCGTCCGTGAGGTGGTCTCTCCTGCTAGTTCGGTCGCGGCCAGCTGGCGCCGGCGCGCAACAACTGCAAACGTCTACTGCTGTACGCCGCCGGTCTGGACGCCAGCGGCCTGGCGCATGCCTTCCGTCACGATCCCGATCTTGTCGACACCCGCGCCCTTCGCGGCGTCGATGACTTCGACGATATCACCGTAGCGCAGCGTCGGTGCGCCGATGATGAACATCGTCTTGTCCTTGCGCTGCTCGAAGATTGCCCGCAGGCGGGTCTCGAGCTCGGCCATCGTCACGTCCTGCTTGTTGACGGTCAGCTTGCGGTCGGCCGAGTAGTCGACGACGATCTGGTCGGTCGGCGCCTCGTTCTTGGCCGCAGACTTCGTCTCGAGCGGCAGGTTGATGTCGAGACCCTTCTGGCTCAAGGGCAGGGCCGCCAGGAAGATGACGAGGAGGACCAGGAGCACGTCGATCAGCGGGGTGACGTTCATGTCCGCACTGGCCTGCGGGACCTCGCCCTTGACGATCTTCTCGGCTCCGTAGTGCATGTGTGCATGAGCCATGTTACCTGCCTCCTCCCTGTCCCTGGCCCATCTTGCGCTCGGTGATCAGGCCGACGTTCTCGATCTGGGCGGCCCGCAGCTTATCCATGGCGGCCATGACGCTCGAGTATGGCGCGTCCACGTCGGCCTTGACGAGAACGATCTTCTCCTTCTTGGCCTCGAGGGCTTCGGTGACCTTCTGAACGAAGTCGTCCTCGCGAACCCTGACGGAGTTCAGGTAGAACTGCCGGTTGGCGTCGATGGCGACGACCGTCTGCTCCTGGGTCTCAGGCTTGTCCGATGAATTGGCCGCCTGGGGCAGCTTGACGTCGACGCCCTTCTGCAACATCGGCGCAATGAGCATCATGATAATCAGCAGCACCAGCATGACGTCGACGAGCGGCGTCACGTTGATGCCCGCCATCGGTCCGCCCTTTGCACCGCCAACATCCATTGACATTGTGGCGATCTCCTAATAAAACTACCAAAACGGACGCGTACGAGCCGGCCCACGCAAGTTGGGTCGGGCAGGGCTCGCATCCCGCCCCCCGCCGGAACTTGGAACCGTGGGACGCGAACGGGCCGATTACGCCTTCTTGATGAAGAAGTCCACCATCTCCGACGAGGAGTTGTCCATCTCCACGTTGAAATACTCGATCCGGCCGGTGAGGTAATTGTAGAACCACACGGCCGGGATGGCGACGAGCAGTCCGAGCGCGGTCTCGACGAGCGCTTCGGCAATACCGGCCGACACGGCGCCGATGCCGCCCGACCCGGTGGCCGCGATGCCCTGGAACGCGTTGATGACGCCGACGACCGTGCCGAGCAGCCCGACGAACGGGGCCGTCGCGCCGATGGTGGCCAGCGACGAGACCATCTTCTTGAGGTCGGAGCCCGTGAGCGCCGAGGCGCGCTGAATGGCGCGGCGGACGGTGTCAACCGTGTCTTCCTTGCTCATCTTCTCGCCGCCCTCCTGCGAGTACTGGTATTCCTGCAGGGCCGCGAGAACGACCTTCGCGAGGTGGCTGTAGCGGTATTCCTTCTTGCCCGCGAGCGCGATGGCGTCCTTCAGGCGGCCTTCCTTCAGCGCCTTCGCCACCTGCGGCGCGAACAGCTTGGACTGCTTCCGCGCCTGGATGTAGGTGTAGATGCGCTCGATGGCCACACCGAACGACAACATCGACATGAAGAAGAGTACGTACGCGATACCCTTCGCGAAGATACCCATCTGGTTCCAGATTTCGAGCAGATTCATCTGACCATCCTCCGAGTGTTCTGAACGAGTTACCAGCCGCCGGGGTTCACCCGGGCATCATCGAGCGCGTCTGAAGCGATCTCCTGCCTCCGCGCCGCCCTACTGCAGCGTGAAGTTGACCGTGACCGTCATGATGACTGGCACGGGCACGCCGTTCAGGAGCGTCGGCGTGAATTCCCACTGTTTCACCGCGTCGAGCGCGGCCTGGTCGAGCAGCGGAATCGAGCGCAGAACCTTGGCATCCTTGACCCTGCCGTCGGGTCCGATGGTGGCCTCGATGATGACCACGCCCTGCACGCGCGCCGACTGCGCGATCGCCGGGTAGATCGGCTTGACGTCTCGGGTCTTGTTGGGTTGCTTGATGTTGCCACCGACGCGAACCGGCGCCTGGGGCGGCGGCGGCGGCGGCGGCGCTTCGGGCAACCCGCCCACAACGCCTCCAATGACGCCTCCGGGCACCCCGCCCTCGACCCCGCCCTGGACCCCGCCCTCGAGGCCGGTGTTCAGGCCGGACTCAGGCTTGATCGAGGCCGGCGCCTGCACGGGTGCGGCGTTCGGATTGACGTCCATCTGCACCTTCGGTGCAGCGGCCGCGGCCGGCGGTGGGGGTGGCGGTGGGGGTGGCGGCGGCGGCGGCGGAGCCGCGGCGAACGCCATCATGATCGGAGGCGTCGGGAGCACATCGGCCGCCATCAGCGGCACGATTACGATCGCCCCGATCAAGACCACGTGGACAAGAAATGAGAGTGGCACCGAGTACCACTTCTTGCTCCCGATCTTGATGGAAGGATTGACTACGTCACCAAACAGGTCGCGTGGCACCGGTCTATTCCTCCTGCTCCTACATTCTCAGGCGAGGCGGCCGATTACAGTTAGTGCGAAAAAAGGGTGTCGACGAACGGCCAACCCGGACACGCCTGAATACTTAGACACCGGTTTTGCAAAAGTGGATGTTCGGGAACGGTCGGGCCAGCTTGACGAGGGACGCCCGCGAAACCGAAATCGACGCATTGTAGCGATCACGGGGACCCAAGTCAAACCGAAGTTGTGCCCGAGCCTATTCCTCCACCGGGATCCGCATCCCGTAGAACGACCGCCACACGAAGACGACGGAAATCGCGAAGAACACGCCGCTCAGCATCCAGCTCACCATCGAGCCGGCCTGGTTCGTCAGTTGCACCGCCAACTCGACCGCGAGCAGTCCGAACAGCGTGGTGAACTTGATCACGGGGTTCATCGCCACCGACGAGGTGTCCTTGAACGGGTCGCCCACCGTGTCGCCCACAACCGTTGCGGCGTGCAGCGGCGTCCCCTTCTCCTTCAACTCCACCTCGACGATCTTC
>DASVIS010000114.1:0-11259 GCA_036381995.1 Vicinamibacterales bacterium
CTTGCTGAACTTGCGGAGGGCCGTGTTGCGGTCGGCCATCTTGCCGTTGTACTTGTCCAGCAGGTGGCGCAGTTCGCCGACGGTGCGATTCTTGTTGTCGGTCAGCCCTTCGAGGATGATCGCCGTCCCTCCCGGGCCGTAGGCCTCGTAGACGACTTCTTCGTAGTTGACGCCCGGTTCCTCCCCGGTGCCGCGGCGGATGCCCCGTTTGATGTTCTCGGCGGGCATGTTGACCGCCTTCGCTTCGGCGATGACGGTACGCAGCCGGGGGTTACTGTCGGGATCACCTCCGCCCGCCCGCGCGGCGACGGAAATCTCTTTGATGATCCGGGTGAAGACGCGGCCGCGCTTGGCGTCAGCGGCGCCCTTCTTGTGCTTGATGGTATGCCACTTGGAATGGCCGGACATGCTGGAACTCCAGAAAAATCAACAGGAAAATCGAGCCGGGATTGTACCACAGCCCCACTGGCGAGGGTAGAGGCGGAAAACCGGAGGCATTTCGCCCGGTCTCCCGCCGCGGGGACACCAGAAGAGCCCGCGAATCCTATCGGTTCCAGGAAATCTCCAGTGTCCCGCGCAATTGGCGCCGAACTGGATCGTACGTCCGTCCGAAGTCCGGCCGCTCGACGTCGCGCTGGATGCTGCGCCCATTGTTCCGCCCCGCCAGGTTGAAGAACTTCAAACCGAGCCGCGCCGGAAACCCGAACGGCAGCTGGAGCGCCTTTTCGACCGCGAGATCGAACGACATGAACATGGAAAACCGTGAGTCGTTCCGCGTCCCGACCACGTTCCAGTTCTCGTCGATGCGGGTGAAAGGAAACCCGGAGCGGACCTCCATGAACGGAGACACCGTGAACCGCCACGGCAACGAGATGATGCCCCATGCGAGCAGGCGATGCGGCACGTCGGCCGGCAGCGGGGCACGTTCGTCCGGGAGTACCTGCGGCCGGCCGAAACTGCCGGCGATCGTGTTCAAGTCGTTGAGGTAGCCCTCGGTCCAGGACCGGACGTACGACACGTAGAACTGGTGGGAACCGTGCGGGGAGCGGAACCCGGCGGTGGCTTCGACGCTCCGCGAGTGCGACTCGGCGGCGCCGCTCAACGCCAGTTCGCCCGCGTCACGGCCGAGGACCGTGGGCTGCACCGTGTACTCGCGGCGCCCGGCACGCTCCTGGTACGCCGCGCGCGCCATCCAGCCGCCCTTCAGCGACTGGTCGAGCTGAACGTTCCAGGCCAGGCTGCGGGGGATCGCCAGCGCGGTCACCATCCGGTTGGTGAATAACCGCGACGACTCGGGAACCTGGCCGGTCGCGTCGTAGAGCGTCTCGCGGCGCGCCTGGCGTTGCGGGAACACGGAGGCGGCGAGCAGCGGCTTCTCGATGAACCCGCCGATCCCGCTGGAGATCTTCGTCGAGTTCGGCCGCAGGTCGTAGCTCATCACCGCGCGCGGCCAGAACGCCGTCCCGGTGGCGGCCGTATTCGCGTCCCACCGGGCGCCCAGATCGACCTTGAGGCGGGAGCCCACGATCCAGGTGTCCTGCACGAACAGTCCGCCGTCGGCCAGCGAGGCGGAGAGATCGCCTGGCCCGGAGAACTCGTAGTGGCGGCTCAGGGTGCCGTCACTCCTGACGTAATCGACCGGCCGGGCGCGCTCGAGGCCCGAGACGGTCATGTAGCCAACCGCAAAGCCCGCTTTGAACAGATGCTCTCCGTTCCACTTCGCCACCGCCTTCGACCACGTGCTTCCGGCTTCGAACCGATAGGCCGTGCGAGTGAGCGCCCGGTAGTAGCTGCCCCTGGTCCGGTCGTGCCCCATCACATACGGCCGGGTCTCGTCGCTGGTCAGGTCCAGGGTCACCCGCTTCACGTAGAGGTGTGAATCGAGCGTGGAACTGCCGCCAAGGGCTACACGGTCGAGAACGGCCACGCTCACGCCCGTCGTAAGGAGGTTCGGGACGCTCTCGGACGGCGCGAACGCATCCAGGCCGTAGTGCGTGTTCGAGTCCGGCGTGACGACCAGCCGGAGGGTGAAATGATGCGGGCTGCGCAGCTTCACGTCCAGCCGGGAGAACGTCGTCCAGCCGTGGACGCTGCTATCCTGCTTGCCCGCGACCGTCTCGAACTGGAACCGCTCGTAGCGATACTCGACCGATTGCGCCAGCCACACCCGGCCCTTGACCAGCGGCCCGCTGAACCCGAAGATCGGTTGCCAGGACTCGATGCCCGACGTGCCGCCGCCCGAGAACCTCGGGCGGGGCAACAGGCCCAGGACGTTGAACATGTACGTGTCCACCGCCGGCCTGGTGTTGACGCTGGTCACGCCGCCGGTGGCCGGCCCGGCCTCGGCGGGAGGCAGCGGTGAGTAGACCTGCACGTTGTCGATGGCGGAAATCGGGAGCGACAGCCTCGGCTCGCCCGAGACCGGATCGCCTTCGCGCATGCCGTCAACGAGCACCGTTCCCTGCCATGACCGCGCGCCGGAGATGCTGATGAGGCCATCGGGGCCACGAACGGCGCCAGGGAGGAGCGGGAGCGCCGAGTCGTAGCGCATCCCCTGCACCGGAGCCATCTTGATGATCTCCTTGTCCACCGTCACCGGCGCGGTCGGCTCGGATGTCGAGAAGACACGGGGTGCCTGGGCAATGACCTGCGTCTCCTCCCGGAACCCGCCGAGATCGAGGACCACATCGACGGCAAGCGCCTCGGCTCCGGCGGTGAGATTGGGCCGAACTGCCGTCTGGAAACCCGACAATTCAGCCGTCAGGGTGTAGCGGCCGTGGGGAACGTCGAACGCAAAGTGCCCGGCTCGATCGGTGTGGACAACAAGCGGTGCCGCCACCTCGTGAGTGAGCGAGACGGTGACGCCCGGAAGGGGCAGACCCGACGTGTCGGAGATCCTGCCCTCGATCCGGCCGCGGGTTGTTTGCGCCAGGGCCGGCAACGCGGCGAGCAGGATGATCGCGAGGAACAGGGCCGCGCGTCTCATGACGACTGTCTCTCCAGAAGACCGAGTGTCCCGATTATGGTGTTCCTTCTCTCCCGACTCGACGGTGACGAAAGGGCTCCTCTGGCGAACGCTCAATCGCGCGTCGCCAGCAGCAGCCAGACATCCGCCCGCAGGTCCCAGGCCCGGCCACGATAGTCGCCCAGTGCCGCCATGACGCGGAATCCCGCCTGTTCCACTCGCGCCACCATCTCGGGAAGCGAGAGCGTGCGAAATGTCAAGGAGAACCGGTGCCGCTCGGTCCGTCGCCCACGCCTTTCCACATAGTCCTGGTCGAAGATTGTCAGCTTTCGGCGCCGGTCCTGACGAACCGATTCGATGAGGGTGATGTGACCAGCCGACGGGCGAAGACGGCCGCGAAACCGCGTCTTGTTCTGATACTCGTCCCACGCCGGAAGATCCGGCACGAGGTCGACACCCAGTGTTCCGCCCGGCCGCAGCACGCGAGCCGCCTCGGCCAGCGTGGCGGCCAGGTCGCGTTCCTTCGTCAGCGATTGGAGGATCCCGTATGGCGCCATCAAGGCGGAGAAGAACCTGTCGTGGAACGGCAGCGATCGGATATCGCCGCGCACCAGGTCGGGACGCGATGCGACCGGCAGGCGCCTGGCGCGACGCCGGGCATACGCCAGCATCGGCTCCGACCGGTCGATACCCACAACGGGGACGCCGGTCCGCGCCACGGGTACGGTCACGCGGCCGGTTCCGCAACCCAGCTCGAGCAGCGGCCCGCCCTGTTGCCGGGCGAAATCCTGCCAGAACCGTACATCCTTTCGCCCCATCGTCCGCGCGTTTTCCCAGTCGTAGAACCGCGCGTATTCATCCCATCCCCGCCAGCCTTCGCACGGTGCCATGGTCGATTCTCCGACTTCGTTCACAGGATGCCAGGGCCGCACGATTCCCAGATGGGTGATGATACTATCTGTCCATGGTCGAGGCCTCGCCCGAATCGCTCGGGAGCTGGCGCGACGAGTTCCCTATCCTCCACCTCTCGATCTTCTATTCGGCAACTCGCCTGGCGCGATGCGCCGCAACGCCCCGCCATCGCGAGTGACACGGGAGTCATCTATGAGCACGCTCTGGATACATCGCTACGCCCAGCGCACGCAGCGGATGACGAGCTCGGTCATCCGTGAACTGCTCAAGCTCACGGCGCAGCCCGACATCATCTCGTTTGCCGGCGGCCTGCCGGGACCGGACCTGTTCCCGGTCGAGGAGATGAAGGAAGCCGCGGAAAGCGTCCTGGAGACCAAGGGGCGCGTCGCCCTGCAGTACAGCACCACGGAGGGGTACCCGCCGCTCCGGGAGATGATCGTCCGCCACATGGCCCGTTACGGCATCGTCGTGGACATCGACAACGTCCTCATCACCAGTGGCTCGCAGCAGGCGCTGGACCTCATTGGAAAGATCCTGATCAACCCGGGCGACAAGTTGCTGGTGGAGAACCCGACGTACCTCGGGGCGCTCCAGGCGTTCACCATGTACGGCGCGGAGTTCGTCACGGTCCCGGCCGACGATGACGGGATGGTGACCGACAAGCTGGAAGACGCGCTTCGGTGCGGACCGAAGTTCATCTACGCGCTGCCCAACTTCCAGAACCCGACCGGGGTGACGATGCCGTTCGAGCGCCGGAAGGCCCTGATTCGGGCGTCGGATCAGTATGGGATCCCGATCATCGAAGACGACCCGTACGGCCAGCTGCGCTACGAGGGCGAGCACATCAAGCCACTCGTCGTCATCGACGCCGAGTGCCTCGAGTGCCAGCACAACGGGAAGTACACCGGCAACGTGATCTACCTGAGCACGTTCAGCAAGACGCTGGCGCCGGGGCTGCGGATGGCCTGGATGGTGGCGCCGAAGGAAGTCATCAACCGGCTCGTGCAGGCCAAACAGGGCACGGACCTCCAGTGCAGTACGTTCGACCAGATGCTGACGTACGAGGTGGGACGCGGGGGATTCATCGACCGGCATGTCCTCCGGATCCGCCAGGTGTACGGACACCGCCGGGACGTCATGCTGAAGGCGCTCGAACAGGCGTTCCCGGATCCGTCGGTGGGCGTGCGCTGGACGCATCCCCAGGGCGGCCTGTTCTTGTGGGCGTCGCTGCCGGACTGGATGGACACGGCCGAGCTGCTGAACGAAGCGGTGAAGGAAAAGGTGGCGTTCGTGCCCGGGGCGCCGTTCTTCCCGGGCGGCGGCGGCCACAACACGATGCGACTGAACTTCAGCAATGCCCAGGACGAGCAGATCGA
The DNA here is from genome assembly GCA_036381995.1 of Vicinamibacterales bacterium. Lineage (GTDB taxonomy): Bacteria > Acidobacteriota > Vicinamibacteria > Vicinamibacterales > Fen-181 > FEN-299. The sequence continues at coordinate 5,254 of DASVIS010000114.1, forward strand.
AGAGGGAATCGCGCGGATCGGCCGGGTCGTGATGCGGCAGATCGAGAGCAGGAAGTCCGTTCCAAAGTAGGCGACGACTCCCGGAGTGACTTGTCGGTATTTAGTACAATGCTGTCATGAAGAGCCGGGTTGCCGTGCTGCGGGTGGAAGCGTCGACCGTTCTCGAATCGACCGAACGGTTGTGCGCGCTAGCCGGGATGCGGGAGACGTTGTCACCCCTGGCGCCAACGATCCTGAAGGACAACATCTCCTGGCACTTCCCATTCCCAGGGGCGAACACCACGCCGTGGCAGCTCGAGGGCACGATCCGAGCGCTTCAGTCGGCCGGCTACCGCGACCTGAGCTGCGTCCAGAACAAGACGGTCGTCACCGACGCATTCAAGGGCGAGGACCTCAACCGTTACGTCCCGATCCTGTCGCGGTATGGCGTGCCGATCCTCTACAACTTCCGCGAGCAGGACATGAAGTGGATCCGTTACGAGCCGAAGGCGCGGATGCACGTCCTGCGAACGATCTTCCCGGACGGTATCCACATCCCTGACTACTTCCCGGGCAAGAACATCGTCCACCTGCCGACGGTGAAGTGCCACATCTACACCACGACCACCGGCGCGATGAAGAACGCGTTCGGCGGCCTGCTGCACACGCACCGGCACTACACCCATTCGTGGATCCACCGGACGCTGGTGGACCTGCTGGCGATCCAGAATGAGATTCACCCGGGCATCTTCGCGGTGATGGATGGCACGACGGCCGGCAACGGACCCGGGCCGCGGACGATGTATCCCGTCGTCAAGAACCTGATGCTGGCTTCCGCTGACCAGGTGGCCATCGACGCTGTGGCGGCCAGGATGATGGGCTTCGATCCGATGAGCATCGAGTACATCCGAGTGGCACACGAGGACGGCCTGGGCGTGGGCGACCCGCGCGACATCGACGTCGTCGGTGACGACGTGTCGAACGAGTCGTGGGGCTTCCACGTCGGCGACAACCTGGCGAGCATCGGCGGCGATCTGTTCTGGTTCTCGCCGCTAAAGGTGTTCCAGAAGCTGCTGTTCCACACGCCGATCGTGCACCTGTTCGTCTTCGCCTCGGAGACGTATCACGACTACTACCGCTGGCCGGTGAAGGACCGCCGGACGTTCGAGCGCTGGAAGCGAGAGACGGCATGGGGGAAGCTGTTCCAGGAGTACGAACGCCGCTAGGCCATGCCACAGACCTCGTCGACTTTCTACCCACGCGTCTTTGCCTCGGTCACGGCCGTCGTGCTGGGCTTCGCGGTCATACGGATTCTGCAGCCGTTCGTCGCTCCGTTGCTCTGGGCGGCGCTGCTGGCGTTCCTGCTGCTCCCGGCGAACGAGCGACTGCGGGCCGCCTTTCGCGGACGCAAGACCGCGGCCGCGCTGCTGCTGACCGTCGCCGCTGTGCTGATGGTCGTCGTGCCGGCGGTCTCCCTCGGCGTGATGTTCGGCAAGCAGGCCTCGGACCTGGTCGGCCAGCTGCAGGCGACGGCCGCGCAGCACCAGATCCAGGGCCCGGGCAACATCCTCGAGCTGGTCGATCGCGTGGCCCGGCGCGTCGGGCTGTGGCTGCCGATCCCGGCGGACCGGATCCGCGACTCGCTGGTCTCGGCGGGCGAGCAGGTCATCCAGTCGGTCCTGTCGATGGGCGGATCGCTGTTCACGTCGGTTCTGGAGATCATCCTTGCCATCGTCCTGGCGCTCTTCCTGTTCTTCTTCTTCCTGCGCGACGGCGAGCAGATGGTCACGCGTGCGATGGTCCTCGTGCCGCTCGATGACCGCCGAAAGGCGCAGATGCTGTCCCACCTCGCCAACATCATCCGCGCGGTCGTCCTCGGATCGCTGGTGACGGCGGTGGTTCAGGGCACGCTGGCCGGGATTGGCTTCGCCCTCGCCGGCCTGCCGACGCCGATCGTCTTCGCGGTGCTCTCGACGGGTGCGTCGGTCATCCCGCTCATCGGCACCTCGATCGTGTGGATTCCAGCTGCGTTGTACCTCGGCCTGACCGGGCATTGGGGTGCGGCGCTGTTCCTGGTGATCTGGGGAGTCGCGGTCGTCTCGTCGGCAGACAACGTTGTCCGGCCGCTGTTCGTCTCGAGCCGCACGCGAATGACCACGCTGCCTGTCTTCATCGGCCTGCTGGGCGGCGTCAGCGCGTTCGGCGCCATCGGCATCTTCCTGGGGCCCGTCGTGATCGCCCTCGTCCTGGCGCTCTTCGAGTTCGCAGAGGAGGCGCTGGCCGAGCAGAAGTCGGCCGGGCGGGAAACCTCCGGTCCAGCCGCGCCTGCGTAACTGCGTGTCATGTCCTTTCTCACCGAACTTCCCGGCGCCGTCGTGCTCGGCCCGATGACCAGGGGCTCGAATCTCCCCTACCGGCGGCTCTGCGTGGAGCTGGGCGCGCGCGTGACGGTGGGCGAGATGACCGTCGCGCGGCGGCTGAGGCAGAAGCGCCGCTCCGAATTCGCGCTGATTCGCCGGGCGCCCGAGGAGCCGTGCTTCGGTGTGCAACTGGCGGGCAACAACCCGGAGGAGATGGCCTGGGCCGCCGCGCTCGTCGCTTCGCGCGGGGCCGAGTTCGTGGATCTGAACCTCGGGTGCCCGATCGACTACTTCACCAGCAAGGGCCTGGGAGCGGCCCTGGCCCGTCAGCCGAAACGCGTCCAGCGGATCGTCGAAGAGATGGCTCGGGCCGAGGGCGGCGGGCCGGTCACCGTCAAGATCCGGCTGGGATGGAACGACGGCCATCTGAACTACCTCGACGTAGCGAAGGCAGCGGTCGACGGCGGCGCAGCGGCGGTGGTCGTGCACGGCCGGACGCGCGACGCGCGGTACCGCTTTGCGGCCAATTGGGATGCGATCGGCGAAGTGGTGCGTGCCGTTCCGGTGCCGGTGATCGGGAACGGCGATCTGTTGTTCCCGCACGACGTTGAAGCGGCACGAACACAGTCCGGTTGCGCCGCGGTGATGGTCGCAAGGGGCGCCTTGATCAAACCGTGGCTGTTCAGGGAGATGACGGAAGGCTATCGCGATCTGACCGCGGAAGAGCGGCTGGCCATCTACCGCCGCTACGTCGCGCTGGCCCTCGAGCATTGGGGCGACCACGACCGCGCGCGGGCCCAGGTGGCCGATTTCACGCGCTGGCACTTCGGCTTCTGGTGCCGATATGCCCCGCAGCGGCCGGACGGGTCATGGCCAGGCATGCAGGAACGAGAGGACATGGAGTTCGCGCGGACGCCGCTCGAGCGTCTGCTCACGCGGCAGGACCAGGCCGCGCACGCCTGGCTCACCGAGCGCCTGCTGGCCGGCGAAGGCGTGGACCCCGACGCCGCCCCACCGCCATCCGACGAACCCTCGGACGCCCGGGACACCTTGCAGGTGTCGGGCTGAGACCTGCTAGAGCCACTGTCGCCGCCGGAACCAGATGAGCATCGTCACCACCGTGACGAGACAGATCGCCCAGAAAACGGGATAGCCCCAGATCCACTCGATCTCGGGAAAGTGCTTGAAGTTCATGCCATAGACGCCGGCAAGGAACGTCAACGGGATGAAGATGGTGCCGATGATGGTCAGCACCTTCATGACCTCGTTGAGCCGCTGGCTCATCGCGCTCATGTAGGTCTCGGTGAGGCCCGTCGCCATTTCACGGTAGGTTTCCACGATGTCGATGATCTGCACCGTGTGGTCGTATACGTCGCGCATATAGGTGCGGGTCGCATCGCTCATGCACGCGTGCTGCTCGCGTTGCAGTGCGCTGATCACCTCCCTCATCGGCCAGAGCGCGCGCCGCAGCAGCAGGAGCTCGCGCTTGAGCGTGTGGATTTCCTGGATGACGGCGGGCGACGGCCGCTGCAGCACCTCGGCCTCGACGTCCTCCATGCGATCGCCATAGAACTCGAGAATCGGGAAACAGTGGTCCACGATCGCGTCGAGCAGCGAATGGACCAGGAAGCTGGCGTCGTTGACCCTGAGCCTCGACCCGGGCGTCTGGGCGCGCTGCCGGATGCCGTCCCACACGTCGCCGCGGCTCTCCTGGAACGTGAGCACCGTGTGGCGGCCGAGGAAGATGCTGATCTGCTCGCTCAGGAGGTGGCCGTCCCTCAACTCGAGCATGCGCGCGATGATGAACAGCCGCGCCTGCAGCTTGGCGTCCTCCTCGTAGGCCTCGACCTTCGGTCGATGGGTGACGTGGAGGACGTCCTCGATGGCCAGGGGGTGCAGGTGGTACTTCTCGGCCAATCCGCGGATGGCCTGCATGTCGTTGAGGCCGTCCACGTTGATCCACCGGACCGTGACCCACTCGGGGCGATGAGCAGCGAGGAACGTCGCGACATCCTTCACCTCCTGCACCTGGGCCTGGTGGATCCCATAGTCAATGCAGGTCATCGAAACAGGTTCCTGCGCGCTCGGCATGCGCGCAAGCTCCGACAGCTCGATCCCGGCGACCGCCCCGGGCTTCGAACGTTTGCGCAGCCGGGGCACGCTGAAACGCGGTCGCAGCGGTCCGCTGCGCCTGCTTCGACGACGGCCCTGGTCGGGCGGCGGGCCTTCTGGGGCGCCGGACGCCACCTCCGGCGTCGACATGCCGGCCGGACCAGCCGCTATCGCTTCTCGGGTTGCCCTGTTGGCCATCGCGCTTGCGCCTCCGCCACCCTGGAACGCCGGTAGTATACCTTTCACCCGGTCGGGCATGCCCTCTGATTCTCTGGAACTTTCGCCCCTTCCAGACTGAATATCCTCAGAGTGCGTCGAACCAGGAGGACGTGAGCGCAGCCCTGACGACCGACCGGGTCCCGGATGACGAACTGGTCCAGCGCACGGCAGCGGGGAATGCCGAGGCGTTCGCCGCGCTGTATCGGCGCCGGCGGCCCGACGTGTTCCGATTCACCCTTCACATGACGGCGGACGCGGCTTTGGCGGAGGATGTCGTGCAGGATGTGTTCGTGACCGTGATGCACGATGGGAATCGCTTCGAGCCCGGAAGAGCGACGGTCGCGGCATGGCTGTGCGGCATCGCGAGGAACCACCTGCGGCAGCGCCTGGCGCGCGATCGCCGACTGCAACCGCTGGCCCACGACGAGGAGTCCCTGCCGGACACGGCGGTGGTGCAACCCGACGCGCTGGTCGATCTGATTCGGGCGGAACAGATCGAATCACTCCGGCGCGCGGTACTTTCTCTCCCGCTCCGCTACCGCGAGGCCGTCGTGCTCTGTGACCTGCAGGAGTTGTCGTACCTGGACGCGGCCGAGGCGTTATCGTGTGCCGTTGGCACGGTCAGGTCGAGACTGCATCGGGGACGCGCCCTGCTGACCGCCAAGCTGCGGGCGGCGGCGGTCGATGGAGAAGTGGCGGAAGACCGCGCGGATCACGTCGAGCGAGGTCCGATCGGTGGTTCCGAGACGCGGAAGGTCGGAGCGACGGCTCTTGACGCCGGAGGCTGTGTGTCATGACCTGCCAGCACCGGGAAGCCGACCTGGTTGACCTCGCGAGGGGCGCCCTCGCCCACGACGAGGCCGCATCGGAGCTTCGACGGCATCTCGACGTATGTCGAGTCTGCGCCGCCCGCTTCGAGCGTGAACGCCTGCTGACGGCCGGCCTGCGGTCGCTGGCGGAGGGCGCGGCGGTGCCGGAGGGAGCGGAAACCGAGCAACAGTTGATGGAGGCGTTCGCGTCCAGGGCAACGCCCCCGCGGCCGTCACGATGGGTCACTCCCGCCACTCGTTGGTGGGCACTGGCTACCGCTGCCGGCGTGGTCCTGTCCCTCGGTTCGTGGGCGGCTGTTCGATGGCTGAACACCAGTCCGGCACGCCTCGTGTCGACGGAGTCACCCGTGGCGGAAGCGATTGCACCGCCTCGTGCCGAAGATTCAAAGGCGGCGGTCTCCATCCCGGGCCGCGCTCTCGTTCGTGCGTCATCCGACAGCAACGGCCGGCTACCCGCGGCGCGCCCTCGCCGCACCATGCTGCGAGATGAACGCAGGCCGGACGTC
>DASVIS010000115.1:0-12854 GCA_036381995.1 Vicinamibacterales bacterium
CCGGGTTCCACCTCGACGCGGAACACTTCGTCGCCCACTTTCACTCTGAAGTGCTTCGGGGATGGTTCGGCCGCAAGGCCCGATGCAGCCTGGCCCGCCTCTACCAGCATCCCCTTCCGCGCTTTCGCGACCAGCTCGTTCTCTCGTTGCACATCATCCAGCGTCCTGGCCTTTGTGTCGGCCGGGGGTGCCTCGATGCCGTACTTCCACTTGAGGAAACGGAGTCCCGTTGTGGGGTAGAGCGCGTAGCAGAGCACGTCTCCGATGTCGCGCGCGATGCCCTTGGTGTGGTCGTCCGCCTTTGCCAGTTCCGGCGGCAGCAGATCGGCCGCGCGCCCGGTGAACGGCTGGCTGCCTCGCTCATAGTCGGTCAACGCAAGCTTCTGGACTTCCGGGTCGATGGCAGCCGGCGGCTTCCCGTAGAGACCGTAGACGTAATCCCTGACCTCCTCCGAGATCATCTTGTAGCGGCCGAACAGCACATTCAGCACGGCCTGTGTGCCGACGATCTGGCTGGTTGGCGTGACGAGCGGAGGGCAGCCCAGCTCGCGCCTGGTTCGTGGGAGTTCCTCGTACACGTCGGACAGGCGGTGGAGGGCGCCGGCCTCGCGCAACTGGGCGACCATGTTGCTGAACATGCCGCCGGGGATCTGGTGCGACAGGACGCCGGTATCGATGATCGAGAGCTTGGTATCGTCGAGGAACTGTCGGTACTTGGGCGCAATGGCCTCGAAGTGCTCGTCGATCTCGAGCAGGTGGGCGAGGTCGAGGCCGGTGTCGCGCGGGCGGCCGGCGAACGCCGCGACGATTGGCTCCAGCGCGGCATGCGATGTGCGGAGCGCGAACGGCGCCATGCAGGTGTCGATGATGTCCACGCCGGCATCGATCGAACGCAGCAGGGTCATGTAGGCCATTCCGCTCGTGAAGTGAGTATGCACGACGATCGGGATGGACAGCTCCCGCTTCAGCCGCCCGACCAGTGCCGCCGCATCGTCGGGTGACAGCAGCCCGGCCATGTCCTTGATGCAGAGGCTGTCGGCGCCCATCTTCTCGATCGTGCGGGCCTTGGCGACGAAGTAATCGAGCGTGAACACCGGCCCGCCGAGCGATCGCTCGGTCAGCGAGTAGCTGATGGCGCCCTGGATGTGCTTGCCGCTGGCGCGAATCGCCTGGAACGCTGTCGCGAAGTTGCGTTCGTCGTTCAGCGCGTCGAAGACGCGGAAGACGTCGATACCGCAGTCAACCGCATGCGCGACGAACGCCTTCACCACGTCGTCGGCATAGTTGCGGTACCCCACGAGATTCTGGCCGCGCAGGAGCATCTGCAGCCGGACGTTCGGCATCAGGCGCTTGAACGTCCGGATCCGTTCCCACGGATCCTCGTTGAGGAACCGGGTCATCACGTCGAACGTGGCTCCGCCCCAGACTTCCATCGACCAGAAGCCGACCGTGTTCATCTCGGGCGCGATGGCCGCGAGGTCGCCGGTCCGAACACGGGTGGCAAAGAGCGACTGGTGGCCGTCGCGAAAGGTCAGGTCGGTGATGTGCAGCCGCATGCCGACGAGGATATCATCGGGAGTCGGGTATCATCTACCGTCATGACCACTGTCGGACGATTCGCCTGGTATCGTGACGCCCCTTCGGAGGCGCGGCGTGCGCTGGGCGCCGCCTGTCTCGGCTGGATGCTCGATTCGTTCGACGTCAACCTCTACGCGCTGGTGCTGGCGGCGGTCATGGCGGACCTCGGGTTCGCCAAGTCAGTGGCCGGGCTGATCGGTTCGTTCACGCTGGTGGCGGCCGCAATCGGCGGCATCCTGTTCGGCCTGGCGGCCGACCGCTACGGCCGGACCCGCGCGTTGATCGGCAGCATCCTCATCTACTCGGTCTTCACAGGCGCGTGCGGCCTGGCGCAGAACGCCTGGCAGTTGATGGCGTGCCGCGCCCTTCTCGGGATCGGGATGGGTGGCGAGTGGGCGAGCGGCGCCGCGCTGGTGTCCGAGACCTGGCCGGCCGAGCACCGTGGCAAGGCGCTCGGGATCGTCCAGAGCTCCTGGGCGGTCGGCTATGCTGCCGCAGCCATCGTGACGCAGTTGGTGCTGCCGCACTGGGGATGGCGCGCCGTCTTCTTCGTCGGCGTGATCCCCGCCGTGGTGACGGCGTGGGTGCTGAAGCGCGTCGAGGAACCGCAGGTCTGGCGAACAGCGCGCGCGGTCGGCGCTCGGCAGGCCACGCAAGTACGATTCGCCGACATCTTCCGCGGCCCCATGCTGCGGCTCACAATCTTCGTGACGCTGATGAACGCCTGCACGCTGTATGGGTACTGGGCGTTTACGCAGTGGGTACCCGCGTACCTCGAGCTGTCCCCGGCCCGCGGCGGCCTGGGGCTCGGCTCCTACAAGACCCTCCTGCTCGTCGCGATGAACGTCGGGATGTGGTTCGGGTACGTGACATTCGGCCTGGTGAGCGATCGCCTGGGGCGCAAGCGCACGTACGTCGCCTACGTTCTTGCCGCCGCGTTCTTCGTGATGGCGTACGCCTCGTTCCGCACCCCGCTCGCGCTCCTGATGGTCGGGCCGTTCGTCGGGTTCTTCGGGGCGGGCTACTTCAGCGGGTTCGGCGCGGTCACCGCGGAGATCTACCCGACGAAGATCCGCGCGACCGCTCAGGGGTTCACCTACAACCTGGGCCGGATCGCGAGCGCCGCGGCGCCGTGGACCGTGGGGACGCTGGCCGATTCACACGGCTTCCCTGCGGCGTTCGCGACCGCCTCGCTCGCATTCCTCCTTGCCGCCGTTGCGTGGATCTGGATCCCCGAAACGAGGGGCCGGGCGCTGAGCTGATATAGCGTGGGCGCCGACCTCGCTCATCCAGCCATCACGCTGGACGCTTATCCACGACGTCTGACAACCACGCAGTGGGTTTCATGACGGCGCGGCGCGATCGCGCTGCTGCACCAGGTCGCGCACCATCTCGGTAATCCGCCGGAAATCGAGCTTGCCGCTGGTCATCTTGGGAAGCTCCGGCAGCACCACGAACTGCTTGGGCAACGCAATTCGAGGCAGCGATTCCGCCATCTGCGCAACGATGGCGCGTTCGTCTACTTGCTCGGTCACGGCGGCGACGATGCGCGCGCCGCGCATCGCGTCTGGTACTTCCACGAGGCAGCACGCGCAATCGGCTGGCAGCAGCCGTTCGAGCACGTCTTCGACCTTGACCAGCGACACCATCTCGCCACCGACCTTCAGGAAACGACGTAGCCGGCCGACGTGCCACAGATACCCGTCGCCATCCCTGTAGCCCATATCGCCGGTGTCGTACCAGCCGTGCCGGATGTGGAGCGAACTGGCCTCGAAATCGTCGAAGTAGCCCTTCATGACGCTCGGGCCCTTCACCAGCACCTTGCCAATCCCATTGGCCGCGCATTCCTCGCCGGTGTCGTAGTGCTCGAGTCGGACCTCCACGTTCGGCAGCGCCTTGCCGACCGACCCGGGACGGTTGTGCTGCGGAGTGTTGACCGAAATCACCGGGCTCGTCTCGGTCGTACCGTAGCCTTCGTACAGGATCACCTGGTGCTTGTCCCACCACGCGCGGCGGAGCGAGTCGGGGCACTTGTCAGCGCCGGTAATCAGCAGGCGGACGGTCTTGAAGTCGCCGGGTTCCGACTTCTGCACATAGCCGGCCAGAAATGCCGGCGTGCCGACCATCACCGACACCTTCTCGTCCCTGACGGCGTTGCAGATCGACCGGAATTCCAGCGGGTTCGGGCAGGTCACGATCGTCATCCCGCGCTCGATCGGGAGCCAGAGGTCCACCGTCAGGCCGAACACGTGGAACAACGGGAGGTTGGCCAGCAGGATGTCGTCTGGCTCGAAGTCGAGGACCTGGGTGATGGCCTGCAGGTTCGACCAGATGTTCCCGTGCGTCAGGGGCACGGCCTTCGGATCCTTCTCGCTGCCGCTGGTGAACAGGATGACGGCGTTCTGGTCGTCGCCGCCCGGGGGCAGGCCGCCGATGATGCGCTCGGCCGACGACGAGGCGCGGAGAGAACCCCTGATCTTGTTGAGGGTGTTGACGGTCTTCGAGAGATCCTCGAGGCAGATCATCCCGTCCAGCACCGGGCAGTTGATCCGGTCCAGAAGCGCGCGCGAGGTGAGAATCGTCCGGAAGGCCAGGCGGCCCTGCGCCTCGAGGCAATTGTCGGCCGCCCCAGTCGAGTAGTTGATCATCACCGGCGTGCGGCCGCTGATGAGGACGGCCAGAATCGCATAGACGCAGGCGGCGCTGGTCGGGACCATGATGCCGACGAACCCCTCGTTGCACGACTTCAACTTCTCGGCGAGGATGAGGGCCCGCAGCAGGACGGCCTTGTAGGTGACGCGCTGATTCGTCGCCCGATCGACGATGGCGGTCTTCTTCTCGTTTCGCTTCGCCGTTCGTATGAAGGTTTCGTGAAGGCGCACCCTAATTCCTTTCGATGGGCGGATCACTCTGCTGCCGCAGGGACGCGACCGCGGCAACGGCGGCGGCGACCTTTCGAAGCCTGGCGAGATCGGAGCCCCAGCGTGCCGGAGCGATCGCTGCCAGCAGCGCCTCCTGCTCGCGGCCAGCCCGGTAGGCCGCGTCGAGCGTGACCCGCTCGAAGCCCACCGTGTCGCCCGGCACCGCCTGTGCGAGACGCGGGATGTCGGGGCCGATGACGGTGGCGATCTTCGTGTACCCGCCGGCCGTGCCGCGGTCGGCAAGCAGGACGATGGGCGCCCCGTCGCCCGCCACCTGCACGGCGCCGAACGGAGTGCCGTCGGACACGATGTCCGGCCCGCGAAGGTGCCCGATGACGGGGCCCGTCAGTCGGTAGCCCATTCGGTCCGACTGAGGCGCCACGGTGTAGGTCGAGGACAGGAAGGTTTCGATGCCCTTCGCGGTGAACCAATCGTCCTGTGGCCCGAGAACGACTCGGAGAACATGCGCGTGGCCGTAAACGGGACGATGCGCGGCCGGCAGGTGCAAGGCTTCGCCAGGCAGCACGGGACGGTCGCCGCATACGTAGAGGATGTCCCCGGCCCTCAGCGGACGGCCGTCGAGGCCGCCCAGCTTCGACCTCGTGTAGGTCGAGCGGCTGCCGAGGACCACTGGGACGTCGATGGCTCCGGCGACCGCCAGATACGCGCGGACTCCGTCCCGCGGTCCGCTGAACCAGAGGACCGTCCCCGGTTCCACGATCACGGATTCCCACCTCGGTACCGGGCGGTCTCCCAGGCGCGCCCCGAGATCTGCGCCGGTCAACGCGATCGTGGCGGGGACACGAAAGGTCAGGCGTGGACCGACCAGCGTCATCTCCAGGCCGGCCGCGTCGTCCGGGTTCCCGACGAGCCGGTTGGCCGCACGCAGCGAGAAGAGGTCCATCGCGCCGGACGTCGGCACGCCGTAGCGCTGAAACCCGAACCGTCCGAGATCCTGGACGGTCGTCAGCATCCCGCCGTCGAGCACCTCAATAGCCTTCACGTTGTCATGCTCCGCACCGGCAGTACCCAGGTGCCCCGCCGAATCCCGTCCTGGATTGCCGAGTACTCGTCGCGTGTCACGGGTGCGAACCGGATGTAGTCGCCGGCCTCCACGATCACCGGCGGATTCCGCGAAGGGTCGAACAGCGACACCGGCGTGCGGCCGATCAACTGCCAGCCGCCCGGGCTCTCGACCGGGTAGATGCCAGTCTGCTGCTGCGCAATTCCGACCGAGCCCGCGGGGATTGCCGTGCGCGGCGTCTTGAGGCGCGGCGTCGTGATCCGCTCCGACATGCCGCCGAGATAGGTGAACCCTGGGCTGAATCCCATCATGTAGACGAGGTAATCGGTACCGGCGTGGATCGCCAGCACTTCGTCTTCGGTCAGGTGATTGTGCCCGGCCACGAACGGCAGGTCGGGCCCGAACTCGCCTCCGTAGGCCGTTGGAATCTCGACGACGCGCGGAGGCGGCAACGGTGTGTCGACGACGTGCGCCTCGAGATCCGAGAGGCGTTCCCGCAACGCGTCGAACGTCGTCCGCAGCGGGTCGTACGACACGAGCAGCGAGCGGTACGTGGGAACCAGATCGCGCACCCCTTCGAGGCTGGCGCGCTCGATGGCGAGGAACAGCTCGCGCACGCGCCGGTTGATCGCCGGATCGATCGCGTCGCCGAACTCGACGACCAGCCCGGCATCGCCTGCCACGAGATAGCGCGGCGCCTGGGACATCAGTTCTGGCCCCACGTTCCGAGAGGGGAGAGCACGACGCCCGCCGCTTCGAGCGCGGCTTTCAGGGCCGACGCCAGCGCGACCGCGTCGGGAGTGTCGCCGTGCAGGCACAGCGTGTCCGCTTCGACGTGAACGAGCTCGCCGGAGATCGCGACCGCGGTCCGTTCGGTGGCCAGGCGGACGCTTCGCTCGATGACCTGCTGAGTGTCGTGGATCACGGCGCCCGGCTTCGACCGCGGCACCAGCGTGCCGTCGGGCATCAGAGCGCGATCGGCGAACGCCTCCCGAGCGACGCGGAGCCCCATCTTCTCCGCCTGGTCGGCCCATTTCGAGCCGGCCAGCACGACCAGCACCAGCGACGGATCGGATTCGATGACCGCCTCCCCAATGGCGCGAGCGAGATCACCTCCGGGCACAGCCATGTTGTAGAGGGCGCCGTGAGGCTTGACGTGCTGGAGCTTCTTCGCGCGGGTGAACCCGGTCAACGCGCCGATCTGATACACGAGGTCGTCCCGCACCTCGTCCGGGGTCGCTGCCAGGTTGCGCCGCCCGAAGCCCTGCAGATCGGGAAAGCCAGGGTGCGCTCCGATCCCCACGCCGTGCGCCTCCGCCAGCCGCACGGTCCGCCGCATCGTTGCGGGATCGCCCGCGTGAAAGCCGCACGCAATGTTGGCCGACGTGACAAAGCGGATGACCTCCTCGTCGAACCCTATCTTCCACGCGCCGAAGCTCTCTCCCATGTCGCAGTTGAAATCGAAACGCGTCAGCATCGCATTTCTCCAGGACTCGGAACTCGCCAGAACTGACGGCCCCGGCGGGATCCTGCCACCGGGATCCCCGCCTGGCGCCACCCGCGATCTTCACCACGGGCTGCCTGGCATCGGCCAAGGCAGGATGAAATAGGACTCCGCGGCCCATACGACCGTGTCCTGCGGAAGCCAGGGCGGTAGACGTTGCCAGCCGACGCCGCCGGGGACGCCGTGGACGACCGCCGTCACGCGCCCGTCCGACAGGCGCGACAGGCTGTCTTGCGAGAGCCGAACGCGCAGGGTGACACCGGAGGCCGGCGCCGGCATCACCGTCGCACGCCAGCGCCCGTCGCGAACCGCGCCGCGGAGATTGGCCTCGGCCGGCGTCACACCCCACGGCAGCAGGAACGACACGCCCGTACCTTCGAGATGAGGCACGGCCGTCGTTTCGAGCCACACATCCGTCGCGCCTTCTACCGGCTGTGCGACGCTGCGGACGTCCAGCGGCGGGGCCACGAGGCCGGCGGCGCGCGCGCGGTAGCGGAACGCGCCTCGTACCGGCCGCAAACGCACGGACAGCGCAGGCGCCTGATCGGCCGACTGCCAGTCGTGCGGCGCGGTCGCCTGCGTGCCTGCCGGCGCAGGGTCCGGCTCATGGGTGCCGGCCTCCCACAGCGCCTTCTGCTGGAGCATGTCCTGAAGGTAGCGAAGCGTCCGACGCTCCGGTCGGTCGGCGGTGTACGTCGGCTCGACCGACATCACCCACGACGAGGCGACGACCGCAAGCAGGACCACCGAGGTCACGGCGCTCGCGGGGAGGAACCGGGATTGTCGTCCGAGGAGCATGCCGGCCAGGCACGGGCCCATCGTGGAGACGGCCGCGACCCCGACCACTGGAAACAGCCAGACGGGCGCAACCGTCGGGAGTGATCCGAACAGGCCAACGAGGAACTCGAACAGCGGCCACACCAACGGTGCCCAGAGGACTCCGGCGACGCAGGCAACCGCCGCAGAGACGGCGCGGCCCACCGGTGCCTTGCCCATCGGGAGCGCCAGGACGAGTATCGCAGCCGTCAGCAGCGGGAACGCGAATAGGTAGCCGCTGCCCGGGGCGATCCGCTGGACGAACGCCAGCAGCGCGGCCCAGGCCGGCAGGGTGAGCGTCCAGACGCACGATGGCAGGCTCGAAGGACTGACCATGACCGGCAGGCTGCGGCCGAGCAGGACGACCAGCCATAGCGCGCCGAGACCGACGGTCGTCAGAAACACGAGGAACACGTTGGCCTGCCCGTACCAGGGCTGCTGGAACCCGGTGCCGTGACGGAGCAGGTAGCACCCCAGGACCAGCGCGCCGAACAGCGCGCCAACGCTCACCAACGACCAGATGCCGGTGACGATGAAGCGGGTCGTGCCGATCTGTTCGCGCGCGGTGAGAAACGCCTTGTACGCCGCGAGCAGCCCCAGCACGAACGCGATCACCGCGACGATCCGGGTGCGGCCGGTCGAATAGGCGGCCGCCGTGCGTCCGGCGACATCGAAGAACGTCCCGTCGTCCGATGTTCGCTGGAGGATGTCCACCGCCTCGAGGGCATCGACCAGCCGAACCGTATTGTCACCGAGTTGCTGGATGGTGGCCGATGCGAGGTGTGACGGTGTGTCGAGACGGGTGTGGTACGCGAAGGTGTTGCCGGTCGGTGCGAAGTCGAGCCCGGGCACGCCAGACTGCTTCAGGACCGAGAAATCCGTGTCGTTCGGGAGCCGGCGATAGATCTCGGTGAAGAGCGACGAGCCGGCGGGGAACGGCACCGACGCCGCCCAGGCGGCGGCCAGCCACGAATTGCCCGGACCCGACTGAAAGAGCCGCGCCGGGCCTGTCGTGCCGACGGCCTCGAAATTGAGGAACGTGCGTACCGGGGCAAATTCCGGCGCCGACTTCAGCGCTCGCGCACCCATCAGGCCGAGTTCTTCCCCGTCGGTCACCGCGATCAGCAGGGTGTAGCGCGGAGCCGTCCTTGCCGCGAGGACACGTCCCGCCTCGAGGCACACCGCCACCCCGAGCCCGTCGTCCGCCGCGCCGCGCGATTCGGGCGGCGAGTCGTAGTGGCTGACGAGGGCGATCGTCTCGCGTTGCCGTCCCGGCCGCGTGGCGATGATGTTGACGACCGGGGTTGTCAGGCCCGACTCGGTGTCGGCCATGGCTTCCTGCAATCGAACGGCGAACCCGGCCTGCTGCAGTTGACCGACGACGTAGTCGCGTGCCTGACGGTTCGCCTGGCTGCCCGTCGGCCTCGAGCCGAACGCGGTGGCCAGCATTCGGACGTGCTTGGCGGCCCGCTCCAGGGAAAAGCCGGTGTCCGTGCGCGGCCGGCACCCTGTCACCGTGAGGAGGACCGCCAGGCAGATGCCGCCGGCCCGCAGGCGGCGCCGGGCTGACCGGGCGGTCGAGTCGTTCCACAGCATTCGGCGATTCTACGGCACGTCGGCCTGCAGCGGTAGCCCCAGGCTGTGCTATCCTGCGACGGCCAGAGCGTGGACGTTCCATCCGACCACACTGAAGGAGGCTTCGATGCCGGATATCGCACGGATTCAGAGTGAGTTGAAGGCCGCGGGCGTTGACGGGTGGCTGCTCTACGATTTCCACAACCGTGACGCGATTGCCTATCACGTGCTCGGGATGGACTACGGCAAGTTCACCAGCCGGCGGTGGTTCTACTGGATCCCAACCAGCGGCAAACCGATCCGGCTCGCGCACAAGGTCGAGTCCACCAAGCTCGACTCGTTGCCCGGCGAGAAGCGTCTCTACCTGTCGTGGCGAGAACTGCATGCCAGCCTCAAAGCGATGCTCGGGTCGGCAACGAAGGTCGCGATGCAGTACTCGCCCATGGCGAACATCCCGTACGTTTCGATCGTGGACGGCGGCACCATCGACCTCATCCGCTCGCTCGGGTTCGAGGTCGTGTCGTCTGCCGGCCTGGTGCAGACGTTCCAGGCCGTGCTGGACGAGGCCGGGTACCAGTCGCACCTGGCCGCCGGCGAGCGCGTCCAGCGCATCAAGGACGAAGCGTTCGCGCTCATTGGCGATTCGCTCCGCGCCGGAAAGTCCCTGACGCAGTATGACGTGCAGCAGTTCATCGTCCGCCGCTACGGAGAGGAAGGGCTGACCTGCAAAGGCGAGTACCCGATTGTAGGCACCAACGAGCAACCGGCCGACCCGCACTTCGAGCCGACGCCGGCCAATGCGCGGCCAATCAAGACCGGCGACATGGTGCTCATCGACCTCTGGGCGAAGCTCGACAAGCCGGGCGCCGTCTTCTACGACATCACCTGGTGCGGCTTCGTCGGCCAGAACCCGCCGGCCAGGTACGTCGAGATCTTCAATACCGTCCGCAACGCCCGCAACGCGGCGCTGGCCTTCGTCCGCAGCCGCTACGCCGAGGGCAAGAAGCTCTACGGCTGGGAAGTGGACGATGCGTGCCGCCACGTCGTGGAGAAGGCGGGCTACGGGCAGTACTTCATCCACCGGACCGGTCACTCGATTGGCGAGGAGGTTCACGGCAACGGCGTGAACATCGACAACCTCGAGACGAAGGACGAGCGCGAGCTGGTGCCGGGCATCTGCTTTTCGATCGAGCCGGGCATCTATCTGGCGGGCGAGATGGCGGCGCGATCGGAGATCGACGTCTTCATCACGCCGTCCGGGAAGGTCGATGTCGCGGGCAGCATGCAGGACAAGCTGATTCTCATTTGAGCATCTGGCGATCCGGCGATCTGGCGATCTGCGAACCAGCACGCCGCTGAAAGAGGTCCGTTCAGGATGCGCTCTTCGGCATCCTGCCAGGCACTGGGAGGACAGCGTGGGCTTCTACTATCTCTACGTCATCCTGGCGTACTTGCTCGTGATGACGGTCTACAACATCTACCGGTCGCGGCAGGTCAGGACCCAGGACGACTTCATGGTGGCGGGGCGGAGCCTCTCGCTCACCAAGATGGTGTTCACGCTCGTCTGCACCTGGATCGGGTCCGGAACGTTCATCGCGGGCGCCGAGTATGCGTCCTACGCCGGCTGGAGCGCCGTGTGGCAGCCGGCCGGCGCCTTCCTGGGTATTGCGATCATCTACTTCGTGGCGGCCAGGATCCGGACGTTCGGGCAGTATACCGTCGGCGACATTCTCGAGGCGCGGTACGGCCGCTTTGCCCGGCTGTTCGGCGCCATCGCGCTCATCATCGCGTTCACGACGATCGTCGCGTATCAGTTCCGGGCCGGCGGCTACATCCTGAACGTCGTCACCGACGGCTACATCTCGCTCGAGGTGGGCCAGACGATTACGGCGTGCTTCGTGATCCTGTTCGTCACCGTGGGCGGCATGGTCGCGGTAGCGCACACCGACCTGCCCAACGGGATCATCATCGTCTCCGCGTGCCTGCTGGCGGTGCCGTTCGTCGTGTCCACCGCGGGCGGCTGGGCGCACGCGCACGAGATCCTCGGGCCGACCAAGTTCCAGGTGTTCGCGCAGGACTTCGGGAAATACCCGGCGTTGAAGGGATTTGCGTACTTCCTCTCGACGCTGCTGCTGCTGATGGGCGTGCAGTCGATGTACCAGAAGTTCTACGCAGCGAAGTCGCCGGCTGAAGCCAAGAAGGCGGTCGCCATCTGGATCGTGGGCACCATCGTCGTGGAGACGATCGTCATTGCGATCGCCGTCTACGCGTCGGTCTACAACACCGAGCACCAGCTCGGCTGGGACGGCCGCGCGCTCGTGCTGAACGCCGCCCGTTACATGGTGCCCGGACCGGTGGGTGTGCTGCTGCTGGGGGCGGCGTGCGCGGTGGTGCTGTCCACCGGGATGAACTATCTCCTGTCGTCGAGCTCGAACGTGATGCGCGACATCTATCAGGGGATGATCAACCCGAACGCCGACCCCAACAGGATGGTGGCGCTGCAGAAGGTGTTCATCGTGGTGATGGGCTTCTGCGCTTTTCTGATCATCTTCGTGCCCACGTATCTGAAGTCGCAGATCTCGATCCTGCAGTACGCCTATTTCGCGTACACGATGTACGGCGTGGCGGTCACGCCGGCGTTGTTCGCCGCGCTGACGTGGAGGCGGGCGACCTGGCAAGGCGGAATCGCCTCGATCGTGGGCGGCGCTGTCGCCACGGTGTTTTTCGAATTCGTGCTGCCGTGGATGGCGCCCGGCGTCATGGAAGGGGCGCAGGGAGCCGGGAGCGCGGTGTTCGGCGCCGATCCGTGGGGGATTCCCAGCATCTATCCGTCGGCCGTCATCTCGATCGGCCTGTTGATCGTCGTCAGCCTGCTGACGCCGGCACCCACGCCGAAGGAGCTGGAACGGGTGTTCGGGAAGGCATAGCTGGCGTTCTTAGTGTGGCTGTTCCTGCTGGGGTGCGTATCCGGGCGGGCGCGCTGCCCCTTCGCCGAAGAAGAACTGCTCCATCTCGCGAGCCACCATGTCCTGCGCCTCTTTCTGCCATGGCATCAGGCGGTATTCGTTCAGGATCATCCTCATTCGGTCTTCCCACAGCTTCCAGGCGCGCGCCGAGACATGCTCGTAGATCCGCTGGCCAAGTTCGCCTGGCCACGGCGGCTCATCGAGTCCCGGCAGTTCGCGTCCGAACTTCACGCACTGGACCATCCGCTCGCCCGAAGGGGTTCCGCTCGACGAAGTCATGCTCTTGCCTCCGAATCTTCTGATGTTATCATGGCTCTTGTGATCGATTCCGCTGACGTCGAGCCAGAAACTCGCCATCGTGCTTGTTGGTATGGCCGACGGACCCCGCAACTTCCAGTCCTGCTGACGCTGCACACCATCGAGGACGGTCAACTTCTGTACTGCGCCCACCCGATGCTGTTTCCTATCGT
>DASVIS010000116.1:0-9991 GCA_036381995.1 Vicinamibacterales bacterium
GCGTGTCCTCCCCGCATTTCTGCGTCTTGCTGTTGCTGCTCAATCTTCAATCTCGAGTTTCTAGTTCTCAATTCCTCAATTTCTCTT
Source organism: Vicinamibacterales bacterium (assembly GCA_036381995.1). Lineage (GTDB taxonomy): Bacteria > Acidobacteriota > Vicinamibacteria > Vicinamibacterales > Fen-181 > FEN-299. The sequence goes on from DASVIS010000116.1 coordinate 88, forward strand.
CCCGCCCCTCGCCCGCGGTTCCCTGCTCCCCGTAGTCGAACACCATGCTCACCTTCACATCCGGGTGCAGGCTCTGCCTCACCGGGCAGGTGTCGGCGGCCCGCTCGAGCAGCGCGCGATCGGATTCGGATTCGACGCGGCCCGGTGGAACACTGATCGTGACGGTGAGCGCGCCGATCCGTCGCAGGGGAACGGCGGTCATTTCCTTGACCACTCGAACCCGGGTCCCGGTCAGGTCCCAGCCGCGCCGCTGCGCGACAAGCCCGATGATCGTCATCAGGCAGGTGCCCAGCGCGGTTGCCGCGAGGTCGGTTGGCGAAAAGGCCTCTCCCTTGCCCCCGTTGTCGACCGGTGCGTCGGTCACAAGGCGGTTTCCCGAAAGCCCGTGCACCGCCTCGCAATGAAGATCTCCCAGATACCCGATATCGATTGTGACTGCCACGGCTGCCTCCCGGGGGGCCATCGTTCGACGAGGCCTCATGCTAACATGAGTCGTCTTTCGCCTTGCCAGTCACGGACTGGCCCACCTCGGGGCCACACTGCAGGCTGCGCTCGAGGAGCCGAGCAGGTATAGGATGTGCGCCATGATATCCCGGCGCGATTTCCTCTCAGCGACCGCTCGATCGGCCTCGGCGACCGCCGGCCTTGCGATGGCTCCATCCCCGGCCTGGGTCGACTGGCTCACCGGCGGGCGCGAGGACCTCGTGCGGTCCGCACCGAAGGCGCGCTACTGGACGACATCAGCGCTGGCGGGCTCGAACTGTGCCGCGTGCCACGCGAACCCGTCCGATCCCACCAGGGCCCACACGCACGATCCGACGACGGTTCGGTGCCTGCTGTGCGCGCAGGGCTGTGATATTCGCGCCGGCCAGAGCGGCAAGTGCCGCGCCCGGATGAACGTCAAGGGCGAACTTCGAAGCCTGGTCTACGGCCGGCCGGCGGCGATTCACATCGATCCGATCGAAAAGAAGCCTTTCTTCCACTTTCTCCCGGGCAGTGCCGCGCTCTCGTTCGGCACGTCGGGGTGTCCGCTCCGGTGCAAGTTCTGCCAGAACTGGGAGCTGTCGCAGTCCACGCCCGGCGATCTCGAGTCTCCCTTCACGCCCGCGACCGAGATGGCTGGCGCAGCCGCATCACGCCGGACCCCCGTGATCGCGTTCACCTACAACGAGCCGACCGTCTTCATCGAGTACCTCCTCGACGTCGCCAACGCCGCGCAGGCGCGGGGCGTGCGGTCGGTCATGGTGAGCTGCGGGTTCGCGAAGGAGGCGCCGCTGGCCGACATCTGCCGGGCCGTGTCGGCGGTGAAGATCGACCTCAAGGGCTACAGCGAAGAGTTCTATCGAACCGTCTGCGGCGCCGAGCTCCAGCCGGTGCTGAGGAGCATCAGGCAGATCGCCAGGAGCGGCCGGCACCTCGAGATCGTCAACCTGGTCGTGCCCACGCTCAACGATTCCGAAAAGTCGCTGCAGGGATTGGCGGCCTGGGTCGGCGGCGAGCTGGGGCCGGACGTGCCCGTCCACTTCACCCGGTTCCACCCGGACTACCAGCTGCTGAATCTTCCTCCGACGCCGGTGTCGACGCTCGAACGGGCGCGCGAGATCGCCATGGCCAGGGGCATTCGCTACGCGTATGTCGGCAATGTCCCGGGGCATGCAGGCAACCACACGTACTGTCCAGGCTGTGGGAAGGTCGTCATCCGGCGAGACAACTTCTTTGTCACCGAGACGCATCTGAACAACGGCGCGTGCGCATTCTGCAAGCAGGCAATCGCGGGAGTCTGGTCATGAACATACACAGGGCCCGCCCCGAGCGAGCCGCGCGAGTCGAACGGGCCGTCATTGGCGTCGTCTGTATCGTGCTGGCGCTCGGGTGTCGCGGCGGCATAGGCGCCGCCGGCCAGGGCAGCCAGGGTATCCGCGAACCCGCGATGGCCGGCCAGTTCTATCCGGCTGACGCGCGATCGCTCAACGCGACACTCGACAGCGTCCTGAGGGACGCGATGCCGGCAGGGCATGAGCGCCCCATTGCGATCGTCGCGCCTCACGCGGGCTACGTCTATTCAGCGCAGGTCGCTGCGGATGCATGGCATCAAACCGCCGGCCAGCAGTACGACACCATCGTCATCCTCGGCACCAATCACACCACGGCCGGGTTCGAGCGAATCGGTGTCTACCCCGGGAGCGGGTTCCGGACGCCGCTCGGCGTCGCGCGGGTTGACCAGGCGTTGTCGGCGGCGCTCGTCAAGGAGGATCCAGACTGCGTGGCCGACGTGGCCGTGCATCTCAAGGAGCATTCGATCGAGGTGCAGGTCCCGTTCGCGCAGCGGCTGTTTCCGAACGCCGCGATCGTCGCCGTGGTGGTCGGGAGCGAGGATGCCGGCATGGTGACGCGGTTCGGTCGAACGCTCGGCCGCCTGCTCTCCGGTCGACAGGCGCTGATCGTGGCCAGCTCCGACCTGTCGCATTGGCCGTCGTGGCGCGACGCGAATGTCGCCGATCGCCGGACGCTCGAGGCCATCGCCAGCCTCGATCCCGATCGAGTCCGATCCGCGGCCGCGTATGCCACACGAGGCGTTCCCAACCTCGCAACCTGCGCCTGCGGCGAAGGGCCGGTGCGGGCCGCGATGACGGCGGCTCGGGCGCTCGGTGCGGCAAGAGGTCGGGTGGTCAGTTATGCCAACTCGGGCGACCTGTCGATCGGCGACCCGGATCGCGTCGTGGGCTACGGCGCGGTCGTGTTTTCGGCGGGTGACCCCGGCTCCGATTCCAGCGTGCTGTTGCCCCAATCGCCGGCGGCCCAGGCCCTGCCGCCGACTGTCGCCGACAAGAAGCAGATGCTCGTGCTCGCGCGCGAATCGGTCAGACGTTACCTGGACAGCGGCTCCGTTCCGCTCGCGCGGGGCTTCTCGGCCGCGATGGACCGACCGCAGGGCGTGTTCGTGACGCTCCGGAAGCGGGGAGCTCTTCGGGGCTGTATCGGGCAGATGGCGCCGGACCGGCCGCTTCGCGTCCTCGTAGGCCGGATGGCGCTGGCTGCCGCATTCGAGGACGAGAGGTTCGACAAGGTCCGGTCGAACGAGCTGAAAGACATCGAGATCGAGATTTCAGTGCTCACGCCTTTCAAGGAAGTGCCGGGCCCGAGCGCCATTGTCGTCGGGCGCGACGGTGTCCTGCTGCAGAAGGACCGCCGGTCGGCGGTGTTCCTGCCTCAGGTCGCCACCGAGGAACATTGGACGCGCGACGAGATGCTCGACAACCTGTGCCTGAAGGGCGGACTCGCGACCGGATGCTGGCGCGCGGGCGCGAGGCTCTCAACGTTTCAGGCCGACGTCTTCAAGGAAGGGGACTTCAGGTGATCTGAGATCGCCATGCTCCTCTTCCTCGTCGGCCTGCTCGCCATCCTCTGCCAGATCGTCCTGCTCCGCGAATTGAACGTCGCGTTCTACGGCGTGGAGCTCGTCTACGGCATCGCCCTCGCCGGGTGGATGGCCGGCAGTGCCGCGGGCGCGGCCTTCGTCCCCCGCCGCATCGCCGTCACAGGCGCCCGCCTGGCCTGGCTGCTGGCGATCGCCGCCGCGGCGCTCCCCGGGCAGGTCGCCCTGATCCGGGCCAGCCGGCTCATGCTCGGCGGAATCCCCGGCGCATTCCTGCCGTTCGGACAGCAACTGCTCGTGCTCGCGGCATCGGTGCTGCCGCAGTCGATCGTGCTCGGACTCGCCTTCCGCTGGGCGGCGCAGTTGGCCGCCGCGAGGGGGCGTCCGCTCGCCCGATCCTACGCCGTCGAGAGCGTCGGCGCCGTCGTCGGCGCATTGGCGGCCACCATGGCGTTTGCCTTGGGAATGCAGACATTCACGCTGGCTGTACTGACGGCGGGCGTGGTCCCGACGCTGCTCCTCGCCGTGAGAGCAATGGCGCCGGGTTCGACGGCGCAACAGGGCCCACTCGTCCTCCCGGCCATTCTCCTTCTCGTCGCGACCGCGGTCGCCGCCCGTCTTGCCCCACGCGTCGACCTCCTGATGACCGGATGGTCACATCCGGCGGTGATCGAAACCCGCGACTCGCCGTACGCGCGGGTCACAGCGACCGTGTCCGGCTCCCAAACTGCACTGTTCCTCGACGATGTGCTGGTATACGAGAGCGAGACGGCGCAGCACGAAGAGCTGGCGCATGTCGCAGCCCTTCAGCACCCTGCTCCGCGGCGGATCCTGCTCCTCGGTGGCAGCGTCGAGGGCCTCGAACACGAGCTCCGACGCCATGGACCCGAGCGGTTCGACGTCGTGGAACTGGATCGCACGTACTTCGATGTTGCGGACCGCCGGCTGCAGCTCCGGTCGACGGCGGTCTTCGACGACCCGCGCGACTTCCTGCGGCGCGGCGCCGAGTACGACCTGATCGTCGTCGCCATGCCGCAGCCGACCTCCGGGCAGTCGAATCGTTTCTACACGGCTGAGTTCTTCGCGGAATGCCGTCAGCGGATGGCAGACGGGGGCGTCCTGGGATTCAGGCTCGTGCTGCCCGAGAACCTCGTGACGCCCCTGCTGGCGCTCCGAACCGCCAGTGTCGTGGCGGCCGCCCGGTCCGTGTTCCCATTCGTGGAAGTCCTCCAGGGCAGCAGCGCACTGGTCCTTGCGTCCGCCGCGCCGCTGCCCGGGAGTGCCGACGTCCTGATCGATCGCTGGCATGCCCGCGGTCTTGCGACGCGGTTGGTCACACCCGCCTACCTGCACTATCTTTACGAGAATGACCGGCGGGCCGAAATGGCCCGGCTGCGCACGATTGGCGCCGTGCCGAACTCGGATGCCAGGCCGGTGTGCTACCAGTTCGCAGCGGTGAACTGGCTCGCCAGGTTCTACCCGGGACTGCTGCGGGTCGACCCGGCGATTTTCGCGACATGGGTGGTCGGCCGAGGCGATCGCGGGGCCGTCGCGGCGTGCGTCATCGTCCTCTTCGCGTTGGCGCGCAGATGGCCAGCCGCGCGCACGGCGCTGCTCGCGGGGGCGGCGGGGTTCTCGGGAATGCTCCTCGAGAGCGTGCTGCTCCTGGCCTACCAGGCCAGGAGCGGGGCGCTCTACGAACGGCTCGGCATCCTCCTGATGGCGTTCATGGCGGGGCTTGCGCTTGGCGCCTGGCTCGGGGGAAGAGTCATCGCACTCGACCGCGGGCTCTCCGTGGCGCGCCGCGCGCTCGTTGCGCTCTTCGTGACTTCGAGCGCAATCGGTGCGGCGATAGCCATGCTCGTCGTCAGCGGCGCCCCGATGGGTCTCGCCGTCACTGGCCTGCTGCTCTTCTCGGTGGGCGCGCTGGTCGCCGGCATCTTCGCGTGCGTCGCGGCGCTCTCGCATGGGGAAGGCGGCGCGGCGATCGGCAGGCTCTACGGGGCGGATCTTGCGGGAGGCGCGCTGGGCTCACTGCTCGCCAGCCTCGTGCTGGTGCCGATGGCCGGTCTCGTGCCGACGACCTGGGTCGTCGTCGGCCTCAGCGCGATCGCCCTCCTGCTCGTGTAGGCCTTGCCCGCGAGCCTTTCCAATCCCGGAACTCACTCGAGTTGACGGTGAAGTGTGGGCCTCACAGGGATGCCGCAAATTGCGGGTGGCGCCGAGCGGGGGATCCTGGCGACAGGACCCGTCCGGAGCGTCACCTCGAGTGAATAGCGGGATTAGAGCAGATTCGCGGCCAGCGCGGCGAGACGCGATCGGACCGTCGTCGTCATCGTGATGTGGCCGAATTCCTCCTGCCCCTTGAACCGCTCCACCAGGTGGATCAGGCCGTTGGCGATCGAGCTGGAGTCCGGCAGGTCCACCTGGTCGGGGTCACCGGTGAAAACGATCTTCGTGCCCTGCCCCGAACGCGTGAGCAGCGTCTTCACCTCGTGGTGGTTCATGTTCTGCGCTTCGTCCGCGATGATGAAGGCGTCGTGGATGCTGCGCCCGCGAAGGTGGGAGATCGGGGCGATCTGTACCACCTCGCGCGCCAACAGGTCCTGCAGATCCAGGTGGTGCCGCGCAGCCTCTTCCTTCTTGGCCTCCCGGCTGCCGGCCTTGGCGCGTTCGTCGAAGCCTGCAGCCATCCCGGTGCGTGACTGTCCACGGAGCACGAGTTCCAGATTGTCGAAGACCGGCCGTGTCCACGGCGCGAACTTCTCTTCCAGCGAGCCCGGGAGATAGCCGAGCGACTGGCCGATCTCGATGTTCGGCCGGTAGATCAGCAGGTGGCCGTAACCCTCGCGCAGTTGCAGGTACCCGGCTAGCAGCGCCATCAGCGTCTTGCCCGAGCCGGCCTTCCCGACCAGCGTCACCAAGAGGATGTCCGGGTCGGACAGCAGCGCGAGGGCGAATTGCTGCTCGGCGTTCATCGGCACGATGCCGCGGTCGCTGTCAGGCTTCCTCACGAGGCGGAAATACGCGGGTGGTCCCGATTTATAGATCGCGTGCGCCAGCTTGCCGCTCGACTCGGTCATGATGGTGCAGCACTGGTTGGCCAGCAGCGAAACGCTAGTGGACACGTCGAGCACCCGGCCCGCCTCGAGCCGAGCTTCGCGGTGGAGATCGGTCAGCAGCCCGTGGTAGTCGTCGGGGATCGTGATCGTCGCCGCGCCCGGATACAACTCGTCAACCGACGAGATCTTCTTGTCGTCGCGGTAGTCTTCGGCGTTCACGCCGAGCGGCCGCGCCTTGACCCGCATGGCCACGTCTCGCGTGACCAGGCTCACGCAGGCCTCGGCCCGCTGACGCGTCCACTTGCGGGCGATGCAGATGATCCGGTCGTCGTTGTTGCGCGGGTCGAAACCGTCCCACGCGTCCTCGGCGGGCGCGAGGTTGTCGTCGAAGACGAGGCGTCCGCCGTCGGGCATCGCGATGCCGTGCCTCAGCACCGACGGAGGCTTCCCTTCCTGGAACGTGTCGAGCATGCGGGCCACACGCCGCGCGGCCATGCCGACGCCGTTCAAGCTGTCCTTGAGGTGGTCCAGTTCGAGAACGACCGGGTACGGAACCACGACGGTGTTGCCGCGGGCGAGCTTGTTGAGAGAATCGGGGTCGTTGATGAGAACGTTGGTATCGGGGAGATAGACGCGAGGCCGCTCCGGGCTGCCGTTGTCCATTCGGGTTCCTTCCACTGCCGCGTGACGGCGCTGTTCCAACCCAGGGCACATCCTGGCGCCGTCCAGCAGTATATCGCCAACCGGGCACCTAACCGACGCGAGCCGACCCACGACTGACAGATCGTCAGCGATGAAGTCCCGCCAGCATCTTCGGCGGGACGAACCAGCGCAAGCGCCCCGGCGAGGAGGGCGGCAACTCGACGACGTCGATCCGGCAGACTCCTCCTTTCCGGAAATCGAAGCTGTCAGGGCAGCCGACCAGCCGCGCGGCAGTCTTGCCGATGTCCGGCTGGTGGCCGACCAGCGCGATCCCGGCGACCCGCGCGTGCCGACCCAGTTCGGCCAGCAGATCCTGATACGCGGCGCCGGGTGTCAGGGCGGGCGTTTCGACGACCGGCGGGTGGCCGCGCAACTGCTGCGAAAGAATGTCCGCCGTCTGGCGCGCCCGTGCGAACGGGCTCGAGAGCACGAGGTCGATCTCCACGTCCAGCTCGGCCAGCCCCTTCGCCACCTTTCGAAAACGGGAGATGCCGTGGGCTGTCAGGGGCCGCTTCGAGTCGGCCGGATACTCGTCGCCCCGCTCGGCGGCGATCGCGTGTCGAATCAGATAGAGGCTGCAGCTATCCGCCATGACGACTCCCCGCCACCAGTCGCCGCGGTGGCGTACTCTCCGCCAGTTTCCGATCGAGCTCGGTGCGGCAACGAGCGATGACATCGACGAGCCCGGCGACGCGCGCGAGGTAGACGGCGTGCAATTCCCTCGTTTCGCGATCGAGCAGACGCTGCACGCGATCGACTCCGTTTGCGAGAGTCCCCGGTCCGCCCACACTCTGACGTCGGACGTAACCGGCGACGACTTCCAGATCGTGCAGACGTCCGAGCAGATCCTGGAATCGCTTGAGCCTGTTCACCAGCCGGAGCGCCGGCACACGGCCGATCTCATGGACCAGCTCGAGGATGTAGCGAAGCCGCTTGGCGGCGATTCGAACCAGGTGCAGCCGATCGAAGGCGTACAGCGCGCCGGCGGCCTCGATCGCGGCTTCCAGACGGTCGGCCCGGCGCTCCAGGCGCCGCCGCAGGAGGACGGCACGTGACGATGCCGGCTCATGCCCCACATGTTCGCCGAGCGATGACAACTCCTCCGCGAGCCTGTTCGCCTGGATTTCGTCCAGATGCCTGATCATCTCGTCCCGGCGCGACCGGCGGTCCTCCTCGACTCGGACCCTGGCGGCCATCAGCGCGTCCGAAAGATCGGGGTGGGCACGTCGGAGGTCGTCGAGAATGCCGAGCACGACGTCGAGTTCCCTGACACGCCCCAGCGCACGGGTCAAGCGGCGGAGGCGGCTCCCGATCTTCGCGGCGGCCGGCCCCCTGCCCGGCCCGCGCTCGAGGCCCAGCACCGGCAGGATCTCGCGCAGACGGCGAGAGGCCACCCGGGCGCGATGCAGCGCCTCGACATCGTCGTCGAGTACCGAGGATCGGTCACGTTCGAGGGCGCGGACGCGGCGCGTAAAGGCACGCTGGACCGCCAGGGAGCGCATGATGGTCGTTGGAGCCGCCCGGCGCATCAGGCGCGCAGGCACACCCGGGTTCACGGTAACATAGCGGGGTTCGGACCGCCAGATCAGGGCCGGAAGGTTTCGCTTTTTATGCGCCTCGCTGCCATCGACATCGGCACCAACTCGATCCACATGATCGTGGTCCAGGTGAAGGCCGATCTCTCGTTCGAGATTGTCGACCGAGAGAAGGAGATGGTGCGGTTGGGTGCGGGCGGCCTCGGTGGCCGCGCCCTTGCGCCCGCAGCCGTGGCGGCGGCCCTCGAGACGCTGGCCAGGTTCAAGCAACTCGCCGACTCCAGGCAGGTGGACGATATCGTCGCGGCCGCGACCAGCGCGGTTCGCGAGGCGCGCAACGCCGGGGAGTTCCTGGCCGCGGTCGCCGACCGCACCGGAATCCGGCCGCGCGTCATCACCGGAGTGGAAGAGGCCCGGCTGATTCACAAGGCGGCTGTCTACGGGGTGGACGCGAGCAGCGGCACCACGGTCGTCGTCGACATTGGCGGCGGGTCGATGGAGGTGACGCTCGGCACCGCCACTGACACACATCTCGCCCGCAGCTTCCCGCTCGGCGCCATCCGGCTCACCGACAAGTATGTCTCGAGCGACCCGCTCTCGAAGGGTGACGAACGCCGCCTCGTCAAACACATCCGGTCCCAGTTCGGCGAGTTCGCGGAACAATTGAGAGCCGCCGGATTCAGCCGGGTGATCGCAACGTCCGGCACCAGCCTCAGTCTCGGCGAGGTGGCGATGGCCGGCGGCCGGCTCTTCGGCAGCGACACGATCCATCACACCCGCATTCCGGCGAAGACGCTGCACCGGACGCGCAAGCAGGTGGTCGCGCTCGACATGCAGCGCCGGCTCCGCCTGCCGGGCCTCGATTCGCGCCGCGCGGACCTCGTGGTGGCCGGGGCCGTTCTGCTCGACACAGTGGCCAGGCTCCTCGGCGCGAAGGAGATCACGCTGTCCGACCTCGCGCTGCGCGAGGGGCTGGTCCTGGATTTCATCGACCGCAACCGCAAGCGAATCGCCAGTATCGAGCGCTACCCGGACATCCGCCGTCGCAGCGTTGTCGAACTCGGGGAGCGGTGCCGCTGGTACCCCGAACATTCGGAACACGTGGCGCGCCTGGCGCTGTCGCTTTTCGATCAGACCCGGGGCATCCATCAACTCGGCGACCGGGCGCGCGAGTGGCTGGAGTACGCGGCGCTGCTGCACGACATCGGCGGGCACATCTCGTACCTGAA
>DASVIS010000117.1:0-6496 GCA_036381995.1 Vicinamibacterales bacterium
ATGGGTTCAGCTTCACTTCAGGCGTGTGGACGAACCCGTCAGCCGCCTCCTCGATGTCGATGACGCCCTCGGCGTGCCATGCGGGAATCAGGCCCTGCGTGAGCACCACCAGGTCGTAGCGGTGCTCGTCCACGCGGCCCCCTTCGTCCAGCAGCTCCACTCGCAGCAGCAGGTCGAAGTTGTCCGCCTCGGTGATGCGGGCCACCTTGCCCTTGATCACCTTGACGCCCTCGGCCACGGCGCGGCGGTAGAACTGCTCGTAGCCCTTCCCGAATGCGCGGATGTCCATGTAGTAGAGGGCGACCTCGATGTCGTGGATGTAATGCCGCAGCAGCAAGGCCTGCTTGAGCGCGTACATGCAGCAGACGCGGGAGCAGTAGGGCACGCCAATCGAGCGGTCGCGGCTGCCGGCGCACTGGATGTAGGCGATCGACCGCGGGATCTTGCCGTCGGCCGGCCGGAGCACGCGACCATAGGGCCCGTTGCTCGACTGGATGCGCTCCATCGCGAGCGGGCTCATGACATTCGGCAGCCTGTCCCCGCCGTACTCGGGCTTCTTCCCCATCGGAAGGAGGTCGAGGCCGGTCGCCACGATGACCGCCCCCACGTCCACGTGCACGATCCGCGGTTCGTCGGTGAAGTCGAGGCAGTTGGTGGGGCAGACTTTCTCACACTTGCCGCAGAAGATGCAGTGCTCGACATCGAGTACCGCCTTCTGGGGGATGGCGTTGCCGTGAGGGATGTAGATGGCGCGGCGGGCGCCCAATCCGTAGTCGAACTCGTGAGGCACTTCCACCGGGCACGCCAGCTCGCACTCGTCGCAGCCGATGCACGTCTCCTCGTGGAGGTAGCGCGGCTTGCACTCGAGTTCCACGGCGAAGCCGGTTCCGACCGCCTCCACCCGGCGGACCTCGGTGTACGTCTGCAGGCGGATGCGCGGATGGTGCGCCGATTCAGCCATTCGCGGCGTGCAGATGCAACTCGAGCAGTCGAGCGTGGGGAACACCTTGTTGAGGCCGACCATGACGCCGCCGATCGACGGCGTCCGCTCCACGAGCAGGACCTCGAACCCCTGCTCGCCCAGATCGAGGGCGGCCTGCATACCGGCGATCCCTCCGCCGACCACCAGCGCGTCGTACCGGTCCCGGATGTCAGCCATCGTCGCCACTCCTTCGGACTACGGCGAGGCACGCCCGAAGGCGCGCCCTACGATCAGGTTCTGAAACGACCCTTGGTCCCGGTCGGCACGGGGCTTCAGCCCTGTGCTCTCACCGTCTCCGCGATCACCGTTCCGTCGCAGTCCCGCACGCGCACGACCATCGGCATCTTGCCCGGCAGGCTGTGAGTAGCGCAGCCGAAGCAGGGGTCGTAGGCGCGGAACGCCATCTCGATCATGTTCAGGACCCCTTCGGTGACGTCGGTGCCCTTCCGAATCAGCCCCTGGGCCGCCTGCTTGATCGACATGCAGATGGCCGCGTGGTTGTTGGTGGTTCCGACGATCAGATTGGCCTTTCGGACGATCCCGTTCTCGTCGGTCACGTAGTGATGGACCAGCGTTCCGCGGGGCGCCTCGACGATGCCGACGCCCTCGGTGGGGGTGTCGTGGGGAATCACCCGGTAGTTCTCGGGATGGGTGAGCTCGGGGTGGCGCACGAGTTCGAGTGCCCGTTCCGCGGCGTTCACCATCTCGATGACACGCGCCCAGTGCATGGCGAGCGTCTGGTGGACCATCGTGTGGCCGCTGCGGTCGCCGGTAAGGGTCTCGAAGTACTCCTCGTAGGCCTCCTGGGCGAGCGGTGTGCTCATCGCGTCGGCCACGTTCAGGCGTGACTGGGGCGTCGCCCGGTAGACGCCCGAATGCTTGCCGTCCACGAATCCCTTCCACCCGACCTCGGTCAGGTACGGAAATTTCAGGTAGCTCCAGGGTTCCACCCGTTCCGCGACATGCTTGGCGTAATCGCGGGGCGCGTACTTGCATAGCTCGTGGCCGTCCGGGTCGACGACGCGGATCTTGCCGTCGTAGAAGTTGGTGCGGTTCTTCTCGTCTACGAGGCCCATCGAGTAGGTCCGGTGGTGATAGGGCCCGTGGAGGATGAGGTCCACGTACTGCGAGTTCGCCAGCACGTGCTCCCGGAGCACGCCCACCGTGAACTTGGCGAACTCCACCATGTAGCGGACGATCTCCTCGAGGCGCTCGCGCTCCTGCGCGGTGATGGGCTTCGACACGCCACCCGGGATGGCGTTCTCGGGATTCACCGGCCGTCCGCCGAAGATGGCAGCCGCTTCGTGGCCCCACTTTCGCGCCTGGATGACCTTCTGACCGACCTCGACCCCGAGCTTGCGGATGACGCCAATCAGATTCCGTTCGGCCGGGTTGCTGGCAGGCCCCATCACGAAGTCGGGGGCGCCGAGCGCGTAGAAGTGCGTTGCGTGGTCGGTGACGTAGAAGATGTTGTACTGGAGCTCCCGGATCAGGCGGGCCGTGAGCGGGAGCGAGACCTTGTAGACCGCATCGCAGGCCTTCGCCGACGCCATCATGTGCGCCTCGGGGCAGACGCCGCAGATGCGCGGCATGATGCGCGGCATCTCCTCGACCGGGCGGCCTTCGCAGAACTTCTCGAAGCCGCGCAGCTCCGGGACCTGGAAGTAGCAGTCGGCCACCTCGCCATCGGCGTCGAGGAAGATGTCGATCTTGCCGTGCCCTTCGAGGCGCGTGATCGGGTCGATGCTGATCCGCCGGTACGGGCTGGCGGTGGTGGTGGCCGCGGTCGTCATTCTTCTCTCCTCGTCCGCCTCATCGATGGGCCTTCAGTGCACTGGACGCCAGGCTGAAGCGATAGAACGTGCCGGTGGGATCGGCAATCTGCTCCACGATCTCGTGGGCCCGATCGTCCGTCGTGGCATCGATCACCGACCCGATCGCGCTCAGCATCGCCGTGCCCTGATCGTCGGCCAGGCCCGCCGAACCGTAGCAGCCGCGGCACGCAAGCTCCGCCTTCGTGCACAGGGCGCCGCAGCCGCTGCGGGTGGCGGCCCCGAGGCAGACGAAGCCCTGCTCGAGGAGACACCAGTTCGGCTCGGGCACGGCGAGATGCGGCCGCTTGAACTCCTTGATCCGGGTCTTGCGCTTCTCTCGATGGCACTCGTCGCACACCGACCGGTTGTCGCAGCCTGCGCGGGCCGCGTCGTTGTGAGCCGGCACCTCGCCGGCCACGACCGCCTGGAGGACTTTCCACACCTGCGTGCCCACGGGCGGGCACCCCGGAATCCGGTAGTCCACGTCGACAATGTCCGCCAGGCGGAGCACCTGCGGATAGAAGCGCGGCAGCGTGAGGTCGCCCTGCGGCGCGGCCCAGTGCTCCTGTGGTTCCGTCTTGTTCGGGTTCTGCAGCGTCGGGTTGCTGTGGTACACGGCGTCGTAGATCGCGCCGGGTGACTTGAGGTTGGCCAGCGCCGGGATGCCGCCATCCATCGCGCACGCGCCGTACGCGGCGAGCGTCCGGCTCTTGACCCGGAGAAGACGCGCGATCTCCTCCTGCTCCGAGCTCCGGATGGCGCCGTTGAACAGGCACACGTCGATGTAGCCGTCGGGGTAGTCGGCGACCGTTCGGTACTTGAAGTCGGCCACGCACGGCCACAAGACGACGTCGGCGACCTCGATCAGCTCGAGAAGGTGCTCGCCAATCTCGAGCAGCGAGATGTCGCAGCCGCCGCAGCTCGACGCCCAGTACATCCCAATCCTGAGTTTTCCGGGCTGGCGATCGCTCGTGTCGACGCTCGCCGTCATGCCTCTCCTCCCCACCTCTGGAGATCCTGGCCGTGCCCCACGCCGCGCTGTCGCATGCGCTCGGGCCAGTTGAGCGGCCCCACCTGCCGGACCTGGTCGGTGACCTGGCGTACCAGGCGCGCGAACTTCTCCCCCTCGGCGGCGCTGACCCACTCGTGAACGAACCGTTCGGGCTCGATGCCGAAGTCCTGGAGCACCCGTGCCACCAGCGGCATCCGCGCCATGGTCTTGTGGTTGCCGGCGATGTAGTGGCAGTCGCCGATGTGGCAGCCGCACACCATCACGCCGTCGGCGCCGAGGGCGAAGGCGGTCATGATCAGGTCGGGGTCGATGCGGCCCGAGCACATCACGCGGATGATGTCCACGTTGGCCGGGTACTTGAGGCGCGCGGTGCCGGCGTTGTCGGCTCCGGTGTACGAGCACCAGTAGCAGAGGAACGCGATGATGCGCGGCTCCCACGGCTGCGGCGAAGAGACCTCCGCGGTCGAGATGGCGGGTGATTCGATGCTCAATTCTCACCTCTCGATTCAGGCCAGTCGATGCCGGCAGCGTGTTCCATTCCGAGCAGCACGTCGAGTTCGGCGCGCACCTGCTGGTCGTTGAAGCCGGCCTGCTGGATGGCCGCGCTCGGGCAGGCCGCCGCGCAGGTGCCGCAGCCGGTACACAGCGCCTCGCTGACCATCGCCAATCCGCGCGCCTCGTCACGCACGATCGCGTCGTAGGGGCACACGGTGAGGCAGGTCCCGCACCCGGTGCACACGTCCTCGTTCACGCTGGCGATGAACGGATCCATCTCGACCTGGCCCTGCGAGATCATCGCCGCCGCCTTCGAGGCGGCCGCGGAGGCGGCTGCGCATGCCTCGGTGATGTCCATCGGTCCCTGGCAGCAGCCGGCCAGGAACACGCCCGACACGGCCAGCTCGACCGGCCTCAACTTGGGATGGACCTCGAGCAGGAAGCTGTCGTATCCGACCGCGCACGAGTACATCGTCACCAACTCGGAGATGTCGTGCGGCACGACCCCCGTGGCGAGGACCAGCAGATCGAGCGGCACCTCGATGGGCAGGCCATCGGTGAGCAGATCATTCGTGCGAACGACCACCGGCCACTGGCCGGCACGGTCCTTGTCTATGCGCGGCGGGTGCATCGGGCTGTAGCGCACGAACAGCACGCCTTGCTCCGAAGCCTTCTCGTAGTACTCCTCATGGCCGCGGCCGTAGGTCCGCATGTCCTGGTAGAACGAGGTGATGTGGGCGTTCGGAAACCGCTCCTTGAGCGCGACGGCCGCATGCATCGCGGCCGTGCAGCAGGTGCGGGCGCAGTAGTCCTTGACCTTGCCGTCCGGCTGCGGGGCGTTCACGCCTTCGATCTGCCGCGCTCCCACACAGTGCAGGAAGCCAATCCGCACCGGCTTGTGGCTGTCGAACGGAAGCGCGCCGGCGGTCGGCCCCTCGGGATCCAGCATCCGGTGAAGTTGCTGGAGCGTGATGACCTTGGGGAAGATGCCGTAGCCGTACTCGCCCAACAACGGCTCGTACGGGTCGTAGCCGGTGGCCAGGACGATCACGCCGGAGTGCAGCGTGAGCTCGCGCGGCTTGGCGTTGAGGTTGATGCCCTTGCCGCCAACTGCCGCCACGCACTTGCCGCACCTCGTGCAGGTGTGCCAGTCGATGGCCGGGATTGGAGGGAAACACCCCGGGTACGGCATGTAGATCGCCTTGCGGCGGCTGAGCGCGAAGTCGAATTCGCTGATGGTCTCCTCCGGGCAGGCCGCGATGGCGTTCCCCGGGTACGTCAGCCGCTCGTCCACGCCGCGAGGGTCGATCGTGATCTTCGTCTTGAAGTCGCCGACCACGCCCTCGGAATCGATCACGTGCGCGCCGGTCAGGATCGTGACGAGCGGGTGCTTCACCACGTCCCGCATCAGGCCGCACAACAGTGGGCGCGCCTCCTCCCCGGTCGGGAACACATTCCACAGCTGAGCCATGCGGCCGCCGAGGAACGGCCGATTTTCGATGAGCGTCACCTTCATCCCGCGATCGGCCAGGTCGCGGGCCGCCGTCAGGCCGGCGACGCCGCCGCCGATGACCAGCGCCGCCGGGTGGATCGGGATGCGGCGCTTGTCGAGCGGCACGAGGTAGCGGGCGCGGTTGACGGCAGCGCGCACGAGGCGGGACGCCTTCGCCGTCGCCGCCTCGTGATCCTCGATGACCCACGACACGTGCTCGCGGATGTTGACGTGTTCGAACAGGTACTGGTTGAGGCCCGCGCGCTCCACCGTGCGCCGGAACGTGATCTGGTGGAGGGTGGGCGAGCACGCGGCGACGACGACCCGGGTCAGGCCATATTCACGGATCTTCTGCTCGATCAGCGCCTGCCCTGGATCCGAGCAGTTGAACATGTGGGTCGTCGTGAAGACGACGTTCGGCATGCGCGAAGCTTCCTCCGCCACGCGCTTGACGTCCACGATGTCGGAGATGTTGCCGCCGCAGTGGCAGACGAAGACGCCAATGCGCGATACCGGAACCTCCGGCATCGATCCGCCCGCAACCGGACCCGTCGCGTCGAACATGGTCGAATCTCCTCGCGGTTGCAGATGTGCCACGGGCACACCGCATCCTCAACCGACGATAGAGCACGTGATCAGGAGGGCCGATGCAGAAGCCACGGTTGTGGCCGGCGTGATGCGGAAAGAGAGAAATGAGGCCA
>DASVIS010000118.1:0-9843 GCA_036381995.1 Vicinamibacterales bacterium
AGAACCAGAAACGCTGTTGGCTGGCCCCGCGACGCGCGGGGCGTAGACGTCTTGAACGGCCGGACGGACGTCGAAGACTTGACTCATTTTGAGCGCCTTTGGCCGTTCAAGACGTCTAGCACGAGAGGCACATCGTCGGCCCGTGAACCCAGCACGACGGCGACTGTTCGTGCGGATCGCGGCGCAGGCGCTCGAGAGGCACGAACGGACCGCGCATCAGCGCCTTCCCGATCGCCTCGTTCAGTCCCTCGTCCCTGATTCCCACCGCCGAATAGATGGCGACCATGGACACCGTTCGCGCGTCGAACGAGCCGTCACTGACTTTGGTCGCCGCCACCATCAGACCCTTGCCAATCGTCCCCATCTGCGGCATCGTCGCCGTCACCGGCATCACGATTCGCCCGCCGACGACGATTGCGTCGAGCCACGCGTCGGGCGGCAGCGTCAGGCCGGCATTGACGAGAATCGCGTCCAACTGGCCGCCGATCGGCTCGGTCCCGTTGCCGTGCCGCACCTCGACGTTCGGCTCCATGGACAGGTTTCGCGTCGCCTCGCGCGCCAGCGTCTCGTCCACCTCGACGGCGCACACGTGTCCTGTTGGCCCGACCATGCGGGCGATGAGCGCGGTGTAGTAGCCGAGGCCGCACCCGATGTGCAGCACGCGGCCTCCGGGCTGCAGTGCGAGGGCGTCAATCGCCGTGGCCACCACGTTCGGCGAACCGTTGAAGAGCCGCCGCGCAGGATCGATGGCGACCGACACGTTGTGGCAGACGTGCTTTGGATCGGCATCCGGCGTCTGTCGCGGGCCCGTTGCGATGTCGCCTTCGCCCTGGATCGCCCATGGCCCGGGCCTGAGGAACTGCTCGCGTGGAACCGTGGCCAGCGCCTCGACAAGCGCCGGGGAACGCAGGTTGCAGCACGCCTGGAGTTCTTCGGCGAGAAACCGCCGGCGGGTTGCGAGATCCATTACCGTCTCCTCTCAATGGGTGATGAGGGGTCGGAGCCCTTTCGCCGTCTCATAACCAGAACATGGCGCCGGCACGTCCAGAACCCGACGACCAGCAGACCCACGGCCGCCACGCTGAATGGAGGCAGCAGCGACAGGATGCGAACCAGGACCGCGGCGGCGACAAGTCGTGAGACGCGCGTGCCGGGCAGGCAGTCCCGCAGTGTGCCGAGAGAGGCCAGGTGCATCCTACGCGACGCTCCGTGCCCGAGGGCAGTACCCAGGCGATGCCTGATCGAGCACGCTCGTCCATTATGCCCGAGCCGGTCCGACCCCGATCTGAAAGAACTGCGACTGGATCACAGAAGGTGTCGAGCTGGCGGGCCCGCGCAGCAGCGCATGCGAACGGTCCCACCAGCGATCCCGGGTTCATCCGGAATCGTGAGGATTGGAAGCGACAGTTTCGTGATACGGTTCACGTGCAGCGCAGCCGCCAAGGCTGGCCGCCCATGGACCGCGTGATACGTCACTTCAGCCCGCCGCCGGCCTGTCTCGTCGCGTTCCTCTGGGTCGCGTCCTTCGTCCCGCTGCGTGCCGCCGACCCGGGGACCGTGCGCGGAATCACGACTTCGCAGGCTGGGAGCGTGCTGTTGCCGGGTGTCGAAGTGACCGCGGTCGACGCGACGGATCGTCCTGCCCGGACGGCCGTGTCCGACGGCAAGGGCAGGTACGAAATCGCCGAACTGCCTGCCGGGCGATACCAGGTTGTCGGACGACTCGCCGGATTCACCGAGCGCGTTGCCACCGCGGTCGAGGTGCGGTCTGGCCGTGACGTGACCGTGAATCTCGACCTGGCGCTGGCGCCAATCGCCCAGGACGTGAAGGTCGTCGGCGAGGCTGGCGCCGCGAAGGCGGAGACCGCGACGTCGAAGGACACGATCGGCGGCCGGCTGATCGACGTCCTTCCCGTCGCGTTCGACAGCTACCGCGCGCTGCTGCCCGTCCTGCCCGGTGTCGTCCGCCAGGCGGACGGCCGGATCAGCATCAAGGGGGCACGGCCAACCCAGGGTGCGCTGAAAGTCGGCGGCGGCAGCGGCATCGATCCGTCGACAGGCAACTTCGGCATCGAACTCCCGTCAGACGCGGTCGAATCGGTGGACGTGGCGCCGAACCCGTACGCGGCAGAGGACGGCCGGTTCTCCTCCAGCCTCGTGCAGATCGAAACGCGCGCCGGGACCGACCAGTGGCGCGTGGTCGCGAACAGCTTCGTTCCGCTGCCGTGCCTCACGATCTGTGATGGGCACAGCGTCGGCATGCGCAACTTCGGCCCGCGCATCTGGTTTGGCGGACCGCTGGTCAAGGACCGCGTGTTCATCGCGCAGAGTCTCGAGTACCGGATGAACTACACCAGGATCCCGAGCCTGCCCGACCCGGTCAACCTGACCAAGGCCGACAGCTTCGACACCTTCACGCGAATCGACGCGAGACTGGCCCCCGGCCACGAACTGCAGGCGACTCTCGCGTTCTTCCCGCGGCAGTTACGCTACGCCAACCTGAACACGTTCAACCCGCAGGAGGTGACGCCAGACTACCGGATGATCGGCTACAACGCCGCCGTCGCCGAAACGGCGACGCTGACGCCGACAACGGTGCTGGAGTCGTTCTTCAGCGCGAGTTCCTACCACACGACCGTCGATCCGCGCGGCGACGCAGGAATGGAGGTGACCGTCAACGGCAACACTGGCGGGTACTTCAATCGCCAGGAGCGCCGCACGCACGCCTACGAGTGGAGCGAGACGCTCACGACGATGCGCCGGACCGGCCGCGGCGACCACCTGCTCAAGGCTGGCATCGACGTCCTCCAGGCGTCCTACACGGGCACGAGCGAGAGCCGCCCGGTCACCGTGCGACGCGCCGACGGCACCGTGAGCCAGCAGTACACGTTCGACGGATCGTGGTCGCAAGTTGCGGCCGGCACGGACGTGGCGCTGTTCGGGTTCGATCGATGGCGGGTGAACGAGCGGTTGCTGCTCGAACCCGGGGTGCGCGTCGACCGGGATGGTGTGCTGAAGCGGACGAGCGTGTCCCCGCGGTTCGGCTACGTGATCGGAATCCTGCCGCCGGACGTGGGAGTCCTGCGGGGCGGTGTCGGCGTGTTCTACGAGCGGACGCCCCTCAACGTGGCGGCGTTCGAGTCGTTCGAGCATGCGACGGTCACGCGCTTCGCGTCCGACGGGCGGACGCCGGCATCCTCGCCGATGACATTCGTGCCGCGGGCCGCGACGCTCGATACGCCGCGCGCCTTCGTGTGGAACGTGGAGTACGACCACCGCCTTGCCCCGAACGTATTCCTCAAGCTCAATCACCTGCGGCGCTACGGGTCGCACGAGTTCGTCGTCAATCCGGTGGAGGCGGGCGCCGCTGCCGAACTGCGGCTGGCGAGCGTCGGCGAGTCACGATATCGCGAAACGGAAGTGACCGTGCGCGTGGGGAAATCGGAGGAGCGGCAGGTCAGCGCCAGCTATGTGCGGTCGCACTCGGAAGGCGACCTGAACGCGTTCGACACCTACTTCGGCAACTACCGGCAGCCGATCATCCGGCCGAACCAGTATTCGCTCAACCCCGTGGACGTGCCGAACCGCCTGATGATCAAGGGCGTCATCCCCTGGCGGAAGAAGTGGACGGTGTCCACGCTGATCGAGCTGCGGAACGGGTTCCCGTACTCGGTCGTGAACCAGGACCAGGAATTCGTCGGGGTTCGCAACACGGGCGGGCGCCTGCCGTTCTTCTACACGCTCGATGTGGGCCTGATCCGGTCGGCGAAGTTCCTCGGCCGCGACGTGCGACTCGGCGTTCGCGGCTATCACCTGTTGCACACCTTTGCGCCGCGCGACATCCAGGCCAATATCGATTCGGGCGCGCTGGGGGCGCTCTACAACGGCATTGCGCGCCGCTTCACCCTGACCATGACGCTCGTTCCGAAATTCTGACTGGAGGGATACATGCCGCGAGTGGTGCGCCTGACTGTCGCTGTGCTCGTCTGGATCACTCTGCCTCTCACACCCCTGCTGCAGGCGCAGCAACCGCCCGGACGGGCGCTGGCCATCGAGGATTACTACCGTATCCAGACGGTCGGCGGCCCGGCCATCTCGCCCGACGGGAAGTGGGTCACCTTCACGGTGTCGACTCGCATCGAGGACGACAACAGCACGCGAAGCGAGACCTGGGTGGTGCCGTCGGACGCCACGGCGAAGCCAAGGCGGCTGCTCCACTACGGGCGCGATCTCGCTGGCGCGCGCTGGTCGGACGCGAGCAAGGTGGAGTACGTCGTGGATCGACAGGCGTGGACGCTCGATCCGGTGAAGGCTGGCGCACCGCCGACCAAGGTCGCCTCGCCGCCGGGCAGCGGTGGACGGGGAGGCCGTGGCGGCGGTCGCAGCGCGGCCGGCGACGGCCCGCAGGCGGCGGCCGTGCCGAGCCCGGACGGCCGGTGGGTCGCCACCACGGTGGACAAGGCCCAGGCGCGCCGCGACCCGGTGTACGCCAGCGACTTCGAGCGCCGGCACGAGGAGCGTTTCAAAGGCGTGACGTTCGACTGGAAGGACTTCCAGCGCGACGGCCAGCCGTTCCCGGCGCCAAACCCGCGCGCCCGTCCAGCGGCGCAGATCGCGGTCGCGCCAGCGGCAGGCGGCGAGCGGAAGATCCTCGTCGATCTCGACCTCAGACCCGCCGGATTGGCCTGGCACCCGGATGGAGCCCGCCTCGTGTTCGTCGCCGACGCCGACTGGCGCGACGAACTCAAGTACGAGAGCCCCGACCTCTGGATGGTCACCCTCGATGGCAGTGTGACCCGCCTCACGGACGACGGGTATGTGTACGCCGATGCGGCCTTCTCTCCCGACGGAAAGTACCTCTCGTACGTGCGCGACCCGGGGACGGACCTGATCATCCAGCAGAAACTCGATCATGGCGGCCCGAGCGACCTGTACATCCGGCCGGTTGCTGGCGGAGAACCCACGAACCTGACGGCGAACTGGGATCTCGAGCCGGGGCCGACCAGGTGGTCGCCCGACGGCCGGTTCATCTACTTCACCGCCGGGATCGGCGGCGAGAGCCACCTGTTCCGCGCGTCGGTTCCGGCAGGCCGTGTCGAGCAGGTCACGTCGGGACCTCGGCGGATCGGAAGCGTGACGTTCGACAAGGCCATGACCCGGATCGCCTACACCGTGGGCGTGCACGACGCGCCACCGGAGGTGTACGTGGCGGACATCGACGGGTCCAACGAGCGCTGCCTCACGGACGTCCACAAGGCGATCGCCTCGGAGATCGCATTCAGCAAGGCCGAACGCCTGCGCTGGACCAGCACCGACGGGACCCAGATCGAGGGATGGCTCATGTTTCCGTACGCGTACGACCCGAAGAAGGGCCCGTACCCGCTGATCGTCAGCAGCCACGGAGGCCCGCACGCGGCCACCGGCTACGGGTTCGACTTCAAGCACCAGTTCTTCGCCGCCAACGGGTACTTCGTCTTCGACACCAACTTCCGCAGCTCTACCGGTTACGGTGAGGCATTCAAGTGGGCCACCTGGGGCGAATGGGGCAGGAAGGATGGTGAAGACATTGTCTCGGGAATCGACTACGTGCTGAAGCGGTACCCGATCGATCCGAAGCGCGTGGGCCACACGGGCCATTCGTACGGCGGGTTCATGACCAACTGGCTGATCACGCAGTACCCGGACCGGTTCGCGGCGGCCATCACCGGCGCCGGGATCACCAACTGGGTCAGCGACTACGGCACCGCTGACATCTACCGCACCAAGGAGACCGAGTTCTACGGCGCGCCGTGGGACCCGGCGGCTCGCGATCGCATGATCAGGCAGTCGCCGCTCAGCTATGCGGGCCGCGTGAAGACGCCGACACTGTTCATCCACGGAGAGGTCGATCAGCGCGTGCCCTACGAGGAGGGCGAGCAGATGTACTTCGCGCTCAGGCGGCGCGGCGTCCCCGCAAAGATGATCCAGTACGCGGGCCAGCCGCACGGGATCGCCGGCCACTGGAACAACGTGCACCGGATGATCAACGAGCTGAAGTGGTGGGAGGAGTACCTGAAGCCCTCGTAAACGGAGAACGTCGAACGCCGAACGGAAGACGGACGATCAGAACGCGCTGCCTGCGTGTGTCGCCTCGGCGCTGCCGGCATACAGCGCGTTGAACAGCAGCTTGAACGTGCCGTGCGGATGGGCGCGAAACGCCAGCGGCGGGCCGAAGAGGAACAATCGGCCCTTGCCCACATCGGCCTGGGCCACTGCGACAGCCTGCTTCAGGTACTGCACGCCCCAGGCCCACCCACTTCGCACGGGATTGTCGGCGTCGAACCACACGACTGGCCGCACACCTCCACCAGGCTGCACGCGAAAGAGCGGGTTGTTCGTGTAGAAGAGGTCCGGCCGCTCGGGCATGCCGTAGGCGAGCGGCTCGGAGGTGTCCAGGCGCGCCTGGAGGATGCAACCCGGCGCGTAGAACTTCTCGGGCGGGAGCGCCCTGGTCGAGCCCTCCTCCACCAGCGCACTGGCGATCGGCAGACCAAGTCGTGAGCCGAGCGAGGTGGACGTACCGATGGCGACGATGCTGCCGCCCGATTCGAGGAACCGGCGCAACTGCGGCAGTGTCTGCGCATCGGTGACCGCGCCGAGCCGATCGCGGTACCCGGCGGGAACGCTGGCCGGATCGATCCTCGACTGCCTCCCTTCCCCACGGCCCGCCTCGCCGATGATGCCATCTTCGAACACGAGCACGTCGAATGCGGCCGCCAGGTTGCCGGCATCGAGCGTGGCGGGATAGACCACCTGGAACGAGAAGCCGTACTGCGTCAGCAGCCACTGCATCCACCCCGACGGCATCGATCCGCCGTAGACGTCGACGACACCGATGCGCCGAGGCTCGAGACGCATCGCGGCACCCGAAGGCGCGGTGGTAACGCCGACGAAGTCCAACCCGAGACCGGTGGCCAACCGGCCGACCGCGGCGGGCGTCGAAGCCCGCGCGGGAACGTAGATGGTGCCGGCTGGAAAGGTGATCCCGCCGGCCTGGAGCGGCGCCTTCAGCCAGTTCACGCGCTCGCCCTCCGAAAGGAGCCGGTTGGTGGCGATGAACGCGTCGTTGGCCTGGTGGCTCAGGAGATACCCGGCCGGCACCGGCGCGCCGGTGACCCTGCCCGCCGCCGGCCGAGCCATCCCGTCGATCTTCTCGAACGGGCCGCCGAACGGATCGAGGATGCGATCGAACTGCACGCCCATCTGGAAGGCGAGGGTATAGCCGGTCACGTCGTACGGACGCACCGGAGGGCCGCCCGGGTAGGCGAAGTCGTCGGGATAGTCCTGCGGCTCGAAATTGTCGAGCACGTGCGGGCGAAACGCCTGCGCCGTCTTCACCACCAGCGAGCCGGCCGGATAGCTCTTGCCGGCGACCTGGAACGGCCCGGTGGCCCGATGCACGATGACTCCGTTCTTGATGAGCGCGTTCGCGAACTTCACGGCCGTGAGGAAGTCGGGCTGGTTCGACGGGATGATGTAGCCGCGCGGGTCACGCGACGCACGGTCGCGCAGCGCCTCGTAGTACTCGAGCGGCGCGCCGCCCCGCCCCGCGGAGACGTTGTCGCGCGCCATGGCTCGCTGCGCCGATGCGATCTTCTTCGCGGTCATCGTCCAGGTGTCGCGGTTGCCCTTGTCGATGGCGTTCCGCCCCATCCGGTAGATGTTGAAGAGGAAGTTCTGGCGATGCTCGGACGCGATGTCGAGAACGGCGCGGTCGGCCGTCAGCAGGTATTCGATCGTCTGCCGGAAATGCCAGGTCTGCGGTGACACTGGCAGCGGGTTGTCGTTGCTCGCCACCAGGTTCTTCGGCACGAACCCGATCTCGACAGGCGTTGGGCCGCCGGAGATTTCCGAGAGAATGCCAATCTGGTTGTGGAAGCAGGCCGTGGATCGCACGCCGCCGTTCCACCAGTTCTGGTAGCCGGCAAACGAGCGGTTCGTGGCGCCGGGCTTGCCCTCGGCAGCGAAACGCGTGTGGATGGCGGCGCTCACCAGTTCCATGCTCGGCGCCATCAGCGGATCCAGGAACGGGTTGGATGGATCGCGCATCTGCCCGACGAAGAGCACCGCACCTGCCGGGCCACTCTGGTGCTGGTTGTACATGATCTGGGGGAACCACTCGCGGTACAGCACCCGACCGATCGACTCGGACTCGGGCATGTTCATCAGCAGCGATTCCCTGTTGTTGTCGTGGCCGACGTACTTCTGGTACAGGACCGGGAGCCCGGACATCGACCGCCTGGCCGGGTCCTTCTCGCGCATGTACCAGTCGGCCACCAACTCCAGGCCGTCGGGGTTCGAGAACGCCGCCAGCAGGATCACGTCGTCGAGGATGCGAAGCGTCTCGGTGTCGTTGCGGCTCGCCATCTGGTAGAGCAGCTCGGTGAGCGCGTGCGTGTTCGCGATCTCTGTGGCGTGGAGGCCGGCATCGATCCACACGACGGCCTTGCCCTCGGCAGCCAGAGCGTGGGCCTGCTCGTCGGTCAAGCTCTCGGCCAGCGACAACTGCCGCGAGATGTCCTTGTAGCGCGACAGGTTGCGATGGTTCGCCGGCGAGGTGACGATGGCCATCAGCATCGGCCGGCCTTCCGACGTCTTGCCGTACTCGACCACCGAGATGCGGTCCGACTCCTGGTCGAGGCGCTTCCAGTAGGCGGCAAGCCGCGTGTAGTTGGCGATCTGGTAGTCGTCGCCGAGGGTGAAGCCGAGCGCCGTCGCCGGGCTCGTGATCGCCGATTCCCGGGCCGGGGTACCCAGGCCAGGACTCACCGCAATCCCGAACGCAACGGCCGCCAGACAGAGACAACGAACCGCGTTCCTGATGTGCATACCAGGACTCCGGCGAGTTTGAACGACAGAGAGGCTGCGACTATACCGCCCCTGCCCTTGGCGGGCAAGCACGCACCGTCTCGTTTCACTACACTTTCCCGCCCCCAAGTTCGCCGCCTGACAGTCAACGATGCGGGCGATGTCCCGTACCGTGTGGGCTCGGATGAGATCCCGCGGGCCGATCGGGTTCGTTCTCGTCACCGAAGCCCCGGCCAGCTCTTCGTTTCTGCCAGCGGACGCCGCCGCCAGTGCCCATACTGGCCGTTCCAGTAGAGGCGGCCTTCTTCTTGCATGGCTGAGGATACAAATAGGAAACACGACCAGGTCACACACAAGCCGGGGCTGAAACGGCCCCAATGAAAAGGACCAGTATGCTCCATCCGACCCACCGCCAGCCCGTCAGTTCGGCCACACGCGTCGGTCTCGTGCTCGGCGCGCTCACCGTCGCGCTCGTCGCCGTGGCCATCCCGGCGCAGGCCCAGAACCGCGCGAAGGTGAGCATCGACTTCGCATTCGTCGCGGGAGGAGTCGCCATGGATCCCGGCGACTTCGAACTCGAGACGACGGGCACGCAGATGCTGATCATGCGCCCGACCGCCGGCAAGGGTAAGCCGGTGATGATGAGGGTGATCACCCGCCTCGGGCGGCATGACAACGACCAGGATCCGGAACTGGTCTTCGACAAGGTGGACGGCAAGTTCTGCCTGTCGGAGTTCTGGTTCCCCAACCTCGACGGCTTCCTCGTGCTCAACACACCCGTCGATCACGAGCACAGGGTCCTTGGAGGATCGCACCCACACAAGTAAGACCGGCACCCGCTGGACAGGTACCTGACGACGGCCGCACCCTGTGGTGCGGCCGTTTCGGTTTCCTGCCGAGCGTGTTCCGGCCACCGGCACCTCCCCGGCTTCGGATCGGTCGCGACGAACCTGCTGGCCCAGGGCCTGGGAAACTCAGGTACGGCGCTATCGTCTC
>DASVIS010000119.1:0-8675 GCA_036381995.1 Vicinamibacterales bacterium
TGCGAGCACGCTCTGCGCTTCGGTACGCGCCTTCTTCTTGGCCGCGTCGTCGGCGTTCTCCGGGTTCCGAATCAGGATGTGGGCTGCGTGGACGGCCTCGGGCTCCTGGAACTTGTCGGGGTTCTTCGTAAAGAAGTCCGAGACATCGGCGTCGGTGACGGTCACGGTCGGCCCGATCTCGGTCTCGACGAGCTTCATCGCCTGCAACTGCTGCTTGATCTCGGCCTTCAGCTTGTCCGGCGTGATCTGTCGCTCGGCCAAGGCGGCGGTGAAGGCCTGCTCGTTCGGGAACTGTCCCCTCACCTGCGCGACCTTGCCATCGACGTCGGCGTCGGGTACATTCACCTTCTTCGCGACCGACTCCTGGGAGAGGAGCTTGAGAGCCACGAGCTGATCGACCATCTGACGGTAGATTCCGTCGCGACGATCGGGAGGCACGGGCCCTCCGGCCTGAGCTTCGAGGCTCTTCACGGCGCGTTCGAACTCGCCGCGATCGATCGGGGTTCCGTTGATGCGCGCGATGACGTCGGGCAACTGGGCGGGCACCGGCTTCACGGCCGCAGGCGTCTGGCCGGCGGTCGCGCCCGTCGCCGGTGTCGCTCCCGCCTGCTTCGGTGCTCCGGCCGGGGCCTTCTTGCAGGCGGCTACAAGGGCGACCGCGATCAGGACTATGGCAATTCGAGTCTTCACAACGTACCTC
The DNA here is from genome assembly GCA_036381995.1 of Vicinamibacterales bacterium. GTDB lineage: Bacteria > Acidobacteriota > Vicinamibacteria > Vicinamibacterales > Fen-181 > FEN-299. Next base: position 701 of record DASVIS010000119.1, read on the forward strand.
TGTGTGTATCCGAGATGAGGCGGGCCGAGGACGCACAGCCCGCGTCCAGGGATTGTCGACGACCTGTCGTCCGGCGCGCGGGCTGGCCGCTACCAGCGGGGTTCGCGCCGGCCGCCGCGGCCGCCGCCACCACCGTCACCGAACCCTCCCGACCGTTCGGGCTTGGGCCTGGCCTCGTTCACCGTCAACGCGCGACCGCCGAGGGAATGCCCGTTGAACTGCGTCGCTGCTTTCTGCGCTTCTTCGTCGGTCGTCATCTCGACGAACGCAAAGCCGCGCGCGCGCCCCGTGGCCATGTCGCGCATGACGCGCACCGATTCGACCGAGCCCGCCTGGCTGAACAGCTCCTGCAGCTCCGCCTCACCGATTTCGTACGGCAAGTTTCCGACGTACAACTTCCGACCCATGTGTCTCGCTCCTTGTCTCGCTGACGCGAGTGGTCGGCCCCCGCGATGCGGTGCCAGCCGTGCTGTTGAAACGGACCGTCGTGATGAGGCTCAATTCTGGCTGCTCAGGTTGTCACGTCTGCGAGGGAGCGAATGAACGGGCAGGTTCGATCGGCTCGTGGCGCTCAGAAGACCGGCAGGAGGATTGTGCACTCTCCGCTAGCCTAACAGACCGGGACACACGCGCAAAGGGAAAACTCCGGCCGGGCCGCACCGGATGATTGGGTGGCTCGCCGGCGGGGAAGGGGGGCTCGTGCTCACTCGCTATTTCCAGCTGACCGCGCGCGGGACCGACGTCCGAACGGAAGTGATGGCGGGCCTCACCACGTTTCTGACGATGGCCTACATCATCTTCGTGCAGCCCGCGGTGCTATCCACCGATCTGGCCGGCCAGCCCACGGGGCTGGACCTGGGGGCGGTCCTCGTCGCGACGTGCGTTGGGTCGGCGCTGGCCACCGTGCTGATGGGCCTGCTCGCTGACTACCCGATCGCGCTGGCCCCGGGGATGGGCGAGAACTTCTTCTTCGTGACCGTCGTCATGGCGCTGGAGGCGCTACGCGTGCCTGACCCCTGGCAGACGGCGCTCGGGATGGTCTTTCTCTCGGGCATCGCGTTCATCCTGCTGACCTGGCTGGGTGTGCGCGAGGCGGTGATCGACGCAATCAGCCCGAGCATGCGCAACGGCATCGCCGTCGGGATCGGGTTGTTCATCGCCTCCATCGGGCTTCAGCACGCCGGGTTGATCGTCGGCAAACCCGGTACGCTGGTGGGACTCACCAATCAACTCAGGTCGTCCGACATTGCGGTCTTCGGAGTGGGCCTCCTCGCTGCCAGCGTCCTCCTGGCGCGTCGGGTGCGTGGATCGTTGCTGTGGGGCATTCTGATATCGGCCCTTCTCGCGCTTGCACTCGGCAAGATTCAGTACGCTGGCATCGTTGGGTTTCCCGTGCTGCACGGTCGCGCGGCCTTTGCCATGGACATCCGCCGCGCGCTGGATCCGGCGCTCTTGCCGTTTGTGATCGTCTTCCTGTTCATGGGACTGTTCGATACCGTCGGGACGCTGGTGGGCGTCGCGGAACAGGCTGGCCTGATGGAGGACAACAAGCTGCCCCGGGCGAATCGCGCGTTGCTGGTGGACGCGACGGGCATCACGGCGGGGGCGTGCCTCGGCACCAGTACGATCACCTGCTACATCGAAAGTGCCGCCGGCGTGGCGGCCGGGGGCCGGACCGGCTTGACCGCGGTTGTCACCGGTCTCCTGTTCCTGCTGGCGCTCCTGTTCGGGCCGCTCGTGAAGATGCTTGCGAGCTATCCGCCCATCACCGCCCCGGCGCTGATCCTCGTGGGCGCCATGATGATGCAGAGCGCGCGCCGCATCGAATGGGACGATCCGTCCGAGGCGGTGCCGGTCTTCCTGACCATCGCCGGGATCCCGCTGTCATCGTCGATCGCGGACGGGCTGGCGCTGGGTTTCGTGGCCTATCCGGTCGTGAAACTGATGGGCGGGCGCCGGCGCGAAGTGCACTGGCTCGCTTACGTGATGGCGGTGCTGTTGGTGGCGTATTTCCTGCTCGTACGAAATCGTCTCGGCTGAAATTCGCGAATCGGGATCCGCGAAGTTTGTTAGGATATGAGGTCGCGTGTCGGGGGCTGCAGTGCTATGGAGACGACCGTCCGTCGGATTGCCGGGGAGCTTGGCGTTCGGGAAGATCAGATCGAAGCCGTCCTGCGCCTGCTGAGCGAGGGAGCCACCGTGCCCTTCCTCGCGCGGTATCGGAAGGAGGCGACGGGCGGGCTGGATCTCCCGCATCTCCGCGCCGTGGAAGACCGGCTGCAGCAAGTACGGGAACTGGACGAGCGCCGCGCGTTCATCCTCAAGGGCATCGGGGATCAGGGCCGTCTCACGCCGGAGCTGCAGGCGCTGGTGGCAACCGCCGAAACGCGCGCGCGCCTCGAGGACTTGCACCTGCCGTTCAAACAGAAGCGCCGCAGCCGCGCCAACCAGGCTCGTGAGGCCGGGCTCGAACCGCTCGCCGACCTGCTGCTGTCCAGTCCGAGTCTGTCGCCCGACGACGAAGGGGATCGATTCATCAACGCCGAGAAGGGTGTGGCCGACCGTTTGGCAGCGCTCGATGGCGCCCGCTGGATCCTGCTGGAACGTCTCTCGGACGAGCCGCGCCTCCTCGAGTCGCTGCGTCAGCACGTCATGGCCCACGCGGTGCTGCAGGCCAGGGTCGTCGAAGGGCGTCAGGAGAAGGGTGCGAAGTTCGCCGAGTACTTCGCCTTCAGCGAGCCTGCGCGTTCGCTGCCCTCGCACCGCGTGCTCGCGCTGTTTCGCGGCCGGAAGGAAGGCGTGCTGCGCCTCGCCCTGGTGTTTCCCGCGCCGGCGGGCGCGGGAGCGGTGCTTTCATCGCCGGTCACAGCGCCGGACGAAGGGCTGGGCGCCGAGGCAGCCGAACCTGCGGTCGCCCCCGGCCCGGGTGAACAGGTGCGAGAGACGCCGAGCGTGCCCGAGCAGATGATCGCCGAGCACTTCGGCATCAGGAACGAAGGGCGGCCCGGAGACGCGTGGCTGCTCGACACCGTGCGCCGCGCCTGGAAGATGAAGGTGTTCCCGTACGTGCAGGTGGAGATCGAGGGGTTGCTGCGCGAGCAGGCGGAGCGGGACGCGATTCAGAGCTACGCGCGAAGCCTCCGCGATCTGCTCATGGCGGCGCCGGCTGGCCGGCGGATCGTGATGGGCGTCGATCCCGGGCTTCGCACCGGCATCAAGGTGAGTGTCGTCGATTCGTCCGGGACGGTATTGGAGTCGGCGACGATGTTCCCGCACCAGCCGAAGAACGATTGGGAACCGTCGGTGGAGGCGCTCGCGGATCTCATTGCCCGCCACAAGGTGGAACTGATCGGCATCGGCAACGGAACGGGGTCGCGCGAGACCGATCGGCTGCTGTCCGACGTCGCCAAGCGTCGCCCCGACCTGAATTTCAGCAAGGTGATCGTATCGGAGGCCGGCGCGTCGGCCTTTGCATCGTCCCGCCTCGCGGCGCGCGAACTCTCGACACTGGACGTCCCTCTGCGCGCGGCCGCCAGCGTGGCGCGTCGGCTGCAGGACCCGCTGGCGGAACTGGTCAAGATCGAGCCGCGGACGATTGGCGTGGGACAGTACCAGCACGACGTCAACCAGGCCCACCTGTCTCGGATGCTCGTCGCCGCGATCGAAGACTGCGTCTGCGAAGTGGGTGCCGACCTGAACACTGCCAGTTCGGCGATGCTGGGCCGGGTGGCTGGCTTGAATCATCGGCTCGCCGACAACATCGTGGCGATGCGGACCACCGTCGGTCTCTTCCGGACCCGCGACGACTTGAAGCGGGTGCCTGGCGTGAGCGACCGCGTGTTCGAGCAGGCTGCTGGATTCGTTCGCGTCTACGGCGGGGATCAGGTGCTGGACACCACCCGGATTCACCCCGAATCGTACCCGTTGATCGATCGCATGGCGGAGTCGATCGGGCGTCCGGTGGTGGAACTGATCGGAAACGACGAAGCGTTGCAAACGATTTCGCCCGAGGCCTTCGCGGATGATCTCATCGGATCACCCACGATCGCCGACATCCTGTCGGAGCTCCGCGCGCCCGGCCAGGATCCGCGCCCGCCGTTCCGGCTGGCGACGTTCAAGGAGGGCCTCGACGACCTCGTGGACCTCAAGCCGGGCATGATTCTCGAGGGGGTCGTCACCAACGTCGCGCCCTTCGGCGCGTTCGTCGACATCGGCGTGCACCAGGACGGGCTCGTGCACGTCTCGCGGCTCGCGGACCGGTTCGTCAAGGATCCGCACGAGGTCGTGAAGGCCGGCGACATCGTGCACGTGAAAGTGATCGAGGTGGACCTCGAGCGCAAGCGGGTCGCGCTGACGATGCGATTCGAGAAGAGACCGCCGGTGGCTGCTCAGCGAGCCCAGGCCCCGCGCCCGCCGCGCGAGAGCGCCCCCGGTCAGGCGTCGCACCGTACCAAGCCTTCGCCGCCGCCACCCGCGCCCCAGCCGCCGGCCGCCGAAACAGCGATGGGCGCGGCGTTCTCCCGGCTGCTGAAGCGAACGTAATCGGCCGGCCTTACGGGCCGGTCCGTGGCCATGGTGCGCATCCTCCGTATCGGCACGATCATCCTGGCGCTTGCCGCCGCGCTCGCGCCGCTCCCCGCAACCTGGATCGAGTTTGCCTATTCTCGCCGAGTCTATCTGGCTATCCAGCGGCGTCTCACGCCATGGTCGAACGCGGTTCCCGTGGCGGTCACGGACCTCCTGATCGCCGGCGCGGTCGTCCTTGCGGCAATGTCCGTGAGACGGTGGTTCCGCTCACAGGGGCGCCTGATGACCTGGCAGGGGCTGGGCCATGGGCTCGTCGTCCTGGCGAGCACCGCGTCGGTCGTCTATCTGTTGTTCCTGGCGATGTGGGGGCTGAACTACCGCCGGGAGCCGCTGTGGGCACGCCTCGATTTCGATCGCGCGCGGGTGACTCCCCACTCGGTAAAGGACCTCGCACGACTGGTTGTCGGGCGGGTCAACGCGTTGCATCCCGACGCGCACGCAGCCGGCTGGCCAGCGTGGGAGTCGTTGCCGGCGATGCTCGGCCCGAGCTACGAGCGCGTGCAACGCGAACTGACCGATATGCAGCCGGCCGTTCCTGGCGTCCCCAAGGCGTCGGTGCTCACCTTCTACTTCGAGCGCGCGGGCGTGTCGGGGATGGTCGACCCGTTCGCCCTGGAGGTCGTCGTCGACCGATCGCAGCTGCCGGTTGAACGGCCGTTCGTCGCGGCTCACGAGTGGGCGCACCTGGCCGGCTATGCCACAGAGGCGGAGGCGAACTTCATCGGATGGCTGGTCTGTCTCCAGGGACCGCCGGCCGCGGAGTACAGCGGAGATCTCTCGCTCCTGATCTACCTGCTCAGCGCACTTCCAGACTCCGACAGGAGAGAGGTGGCGCAGGCCATCTCGGCGGGGCCCCGTCGTGACATCCTGGCGATCCAGAGGCGCGTCGCGCGCGGCTGGCCGTGGCTCCAGCGGCCCGTCTGGTGGGTGTACGATCGCTACTTGCGGGCGAACCGGGTGGACCAGGGCGTTCGCAGCTACGGGACCGCGCTCGAGCTGATGGTCGGCACCCGATTCGAAGCTGGGTGGGTGCCGGGTAGACGACCGAATTTGGAAGCCGGAAGATAGAAGACAGAACTGGGAGTCACGGGTGTCAACATCGTTTCCTCTGGTCGCCGTGATCTTCGACATGGACGGCGTCCTGATCGACTCTGAGCCGATTCACTTCGAGGCGACCCGCGCCCTGCTCGCGGACCATGGAGTCGTCTATTCGCCAGACGATGAAGAGAACTTCTACGGGTGCACCGACCGCGAGGTGTTTCGTGCGCTGCGGGTGCGGTACGGCCTGGGCACGAGCGAGGCGGAACTGGCCGCCTCCTGGACCGAGCGGGTCGTCGGGCTGCTGACCCGGCCGCTCCAACCCATGGCCGGAGTGCCCGACGCGCTGCGCGCGCTGCGGACCTCAGGGCTTCGTCTCGCGCTCGCGTCCTCGTCCGCGCCCGCAATCATCGCTGCGACCCTGACCGGGCTCGGCCTTTCGGACGTGTTCGAGTTCACCGTGTCGGGCCACGACGTCGAACATGGGAAACCGGCGCCCGATATCTTTCTCGCGGCGGCGCGTCGTCTCGGACTGCCATGCGAAGCGTGTCTCATCGTCGAGGATTCGTTCAATGGTCTCTCTGCGGCCGTGGCGGCTGGAATCCCGTGCGTGGCCGTGCCGTGCGCGTCGACTGCCGGGCAGGACTTTTCGCGTGCGGTGTGTCGGCTGAACGACCTGGAAGAGCTGCCCGCCTGGGTCGAGAAGGCAAGGGACCAGCCCGGAGTGCCCGGGGCGGGGTAGCGGGCGGCTTGCGTTTCTGGACTCATTTCAGCGATCATCATTGTCGTGCGCGTTCTCGTTGCGCTCGCGTTCGTGGTGCATCTCAGCGGTGTGGCTGCCGTGGCGGTGCCGCCTTGCTCGGGTGGCGCGGGCGGAGCGCATGAGTGCTGCATCCGGCACCAGGCGGAGGCGGGCGGCATGGCCATCGGCTACTGCTGCTGCCAGATGGCGCCTGAGCCGAACGAACCTGCTTCTGTCGTGTCCACGCCCGCCGGCACGCCCGAAGGCCCCGACGCTGGCGTTCTGACGGCAGAAGTGCCAGCCGGCGCGGCGCACGCTGCGGCGGCGCTGCCGGTCGCGGCTACCAGCCCGCCTGGTCCGGGCCCAAGTCCTCCTCGCCTGTCGGGCGCAGGATTCCGCTGCTGATCTCCCACTTTTCATAACCCATCTGACACCAGACGTGTCTGTCGTCCGTGGTGTGCACGCGGTCGCTCTCGTGCCGCGGCCGCCCATCGGCTCGTCGATCCCGGCTGTCCTGCAGGAGGACTTGTGTTGTTCCATCCGTTCGCGCCAGCCCGGCGCTTCGTGGCGACCCTTGGCACATGTGTGACGCTCCTGGCTGGTCTTCTTCCGGCGGCCGCGGCAGAGGATGCCCGCGGGCCAGGAGTGGCAGCCACCGTGCCGGAGGCTCCACCGGTCGAGGAACTCGTGGCGCGTGCGCTCGCCAACGCGCCTTCGGTCGCCGCCAGGCGTGCGCGTCTGGCTGCCGCGCAGGCCGCTGTCCAGGCGGCAGATGTTCTGCCGGACCCGATGATCGAATTCGAGTTCAGAGACGGCGGCTTTCCCAGGTGGACGATTGGGTCGGATCCGATGTCGATGCTCGGGGCCACGATTCGACAGCCACTGCTGACCAAGGGGCGCAAAGCGGCGCGGCGGGCGACGGCAACGGCCGAGATCGGCGTGCGACACGCCGAGACGGACGCGGCCGCCTGTGACCTCACGATGGCCGTCCGGACCGAGTACAGCCGCCTCTACGCAATCGACCGGGAGCGGTCGATTCTCGGTGACTCGGAGGAAATGGCTCGGCTGTTGACCGAAACCGCGACGGCGCGATACGCGTCAGGCGGATCTGACCAGGCGACCGTGCTTCGCGCACAGCTCGAAGGCATCCGGCTGTCCGAGCGCGCGACGGACCTCGACGCGGAGCGCTCGGCCATCGTCGTGGCGATCAATCGACTACTGAACCAGGCGCCCGAGACACCGCTGGGAGAGGTGAGGCAGTTGCCTGAGCCGCCGCCGCTGACCGGGGCATGGAGCGGGCTCCCGGACGTCGCCGCCAAGCTCGCGCCGGAGGTCTCGGTGCGACAGGCCGATGTTGTTGCGGCGACCCGCCGTGTGGAGATGGCTCGGGAGGAGCTTCGACCCAACCTGACGGCAGGCGGATCGCTCTTCTGGCAGGGCGGGGTGGACCGCGTCGTGTCGGTCACGCTGGGTGTCGAGTGGCCCTGGCGGAAGGACCGTAAGCAGCGACCGATGATCGCCGCGGCCGAACGAGAGCTGGAGGCGGCGCAAGACGAGCTCGAGGATGCCGCGTCCGGCATGCGGGCAGAGGCTGCCCGCCTCGTCGTG
>DASVIS010000120.1:0-6067 GCA_036381995.1 Vicinamibacterales bacterium
TCGCGCTGCTGGCGGAACTGGTGGTGGAGAGCGCTTCAGCCCGGCTCGCCGCGGTTTGAGGGAGGAGTTGATTGGAGCCGTTGGACGTCATCATCGTTGGCGGCGGGATCGCCGGTCTGGCCACCGCCTATGAACTGCACCGGCGTGGTGTCGCGTTCCGTTTGCTCGAGCGCACTGGCCGTCCCGGCGGCGTCATCCTGACGGAACAGGTCGACGGGTTCACGTTCGATGCTGGACCGGACGCGCTGCTGATCCAGAAACCTGCAGCCATCACGATGTGCAAGGACCTGGGCATCGGCGACCGGCTGTTCCCCACCACGGAGCCGCGGGCCGCGTTCATCCTCCGGGGAGGCACGCTGCATCCGCTCCCCGAAAGCTCGATGCTGGGCATCCCGCGCAACGTCAGCGCCCTGGCCGCGACGCGGCTCTTCTCAATCGCGGGCAAGGCGCGAATGGCGGCGGAGCTGTTCATCAGGCCGAGGTCCGACGGGTCGGACGAATCGATCGCGTCGTTCATCGGGCGTCGGTTCGGAGCCGAGGCCGTCACCTACCTGGCGGAACCGCTGCTCGCGGGGATCCACGCGGGCGACGTGGACCGGCTCTCGATGCAAGCGCTCTTTCCCAGATTCCTCGAGGCCGAACGGAAGCACGGCAGCGTGCTGCGCGCGTTTCGGCAGGTCAGACAGCCGAAGTCGAGCCACGGCGCGTTCATGTCGCTGCCAGGCGGCCTCCAGGAAATCGTCGACGCACTTGTGCGCGCCCTGCCTCCGCGCGCGCTCTCGTTGAACGCCGGCGTCGCGTCGATCTCCCACGACGGCCGGTACCTGGTCACGCTCGAGTCCGGCGAAACCGTGTCGGCGCCCGCCGTGGTCGTGTGCGTGCCCGCCTTCGCGACGGCCGCGCTGATTGGTCCCGTGGACCCCGAACTCGCGTCACTCTGCGCGAAGATCCCGTATGCATCGAGCGCGACGGTCACCTTTGGCTACCGTCGCGAAGACGTCGCCCACCCGCTCCGCGGCTCGGGTTTCGTCGTCCCGCGCGTCGAGAAGATGACGATCATGGCCGGCTCGTGGGTCTCGTCGAAGTGGCGGTCACGGGCGCCGGAGGGGCGCGTCCTGCTGCGGGCCTTCATCGGCGGCGCTCGCGATCCCGGGGCGATGGCCCGGTCCGACGCGGATCTGATCGCGGCGTCGCAGGCGGAACTCGCCCGGCTCCACGGCATCCACGGCGAACCACTGTTCGCGAGACTTCATCGCTGGGATCGCGCCAACGCGCAGCACGACGTCGGGCATCTCGAACTCATCGCTGCCATCAATCGGCGCCTGGCCCTGAGGCCAGGGCTGTTCGTGACCGGGTCGGGCTTCCGCGGTGTCGGCGTGCCCGATTGCGTGGCGGACGCGCGGACGACCGCCGCGCAGGCCGCGGAGTGGATCGCATGACACGAGAATCTTACGCGCCTGTTTCCTGGCTGGTCGCTCTCGCCCTCGTGCTGGCGCTGACGCCCTGGCTGCGGCCCCTGCCGTCGGCTTTCGCGCAGACCCCAGCGTCGTCCGCCCAGATCAGCCCAGAGCTACACACACTGCTCCGCCAGATCAAACAGGTGGACACCGGACAACTGGCCGTCTCCGAGGAGGACGGAAGGTTCCTCCGCGTGATGGCGGCGACGAGCCGCGCGAAGCGCGCACTCGAGATCGGGTCGGCGAGCGGCTACAGCGCCATCTGGATCGGTCTGGGCTTGCGCGAAATCGGCGGACGGCTGGTCACGATCGAATACGACCCGGTCCGAGCCCGCGAGGCCGCTCAGAACGTGCGCCGAGCCGGCCTCGCCGACATCGTCCAGGTCGTGCATGGCGATGCGTTCAAGGAAATTCCGAAGCTGGCGGGCACGTTCGACTTCGTGTTCCTCGACGCGTGGAAGAAGGACTACAAGCGGTTCCTCGACATGCTGCTTCCGCGCCTTGACGCCGGCGGGGTCTTCCTCGGGCACAATGTCGTCAACAAGGGGAAGGACATGCCCGATTTCCTGGACGAGATCGAGAAGAACCCGAGTCTCGTCACGGCAATCGTCACGCCGTCGGGAGAGGGAATCTCGATCTCGCTCAAGAGACGATAGGGAAGCCGCCTACTTCTTGATCGGCGGCTGTCCGCCCCTGCGCCCGCGGATGCCGCCGGGGCCCATGGTCGCCGGTCCCATTCCCTCCGGTCCGAACAGCCCCAACTCCATCGCGATCTTCTTCTGATCGGGAGTGAGCTGCTTGACGATCTCGATCTGAAGTGCCACGCGCGACGGCAGCAGGTCCGCCTCGAACGCGGCGATCTCGTGCGCCTTGGCCATGGCCGCCTGTTCATCCCCGGCGAAGATCGCCGCGCGCAGTCCCTCGCGTAAGCCGCGCATCTGATCCGCCTTGCCCTCGTTGGCCGCCCGGTGCTGCTCTTGCAGTTTCTGAATCGCATCGCGCTGCACGGCCGTCAGCTTCAACGCGGCCATCGGGCCGCCACCCGGGCCCATCCCCTGCCGCATGCCCGGGCCCATACCTCGACCACGCATGCCAGCCCCGCCCGCCGGAGGCTGCGCCGCGGCGACCGCTACCAATCCAACCACCATCCCAACCGCCAGAATCGTGTGTCCGTAGAATCGTCGCATCGTCTTCTCCCTTGCGTGTCGGTTGTTGCGCTGTGTTTCGCCTGTAGAGCGGGGCTTCAGCCCTGCCCCCCTCGCCGCATGCCGCGCTGTCCCGGTCCGATCCCGCCGAGCCCTGGCGTGTTGACCATGACCTCGTCGAATCGCTTCTGCTGCTTCTCGGTGAGCACGCCTCGGATCTCCGCGCGGAGATCCGCCTGCTCCTTCTGCATTCGCCCCAGCATCTCGCCGCGGATCTCCTCCAGCCTGGCGCGCCGACGACCGAGGATCGCCCCTACCTGCTCCTTCTGTGCGGCCGTCAACTCGAGTTCCCGTGCGAGCCGCTCGTTCAGGCTTCCGGGGCGCAGCATTCCCCGGGGACCTTCGGCAGACCCCGTCGCTCCCGGCCGCCTTCCGCCGGGCCCCATGCGCTGTACCATCCCCGGACCTGGACCGAAGGTCCGAGCGAGCCGGTCGGGCGGCGGCCGCAGCAGGAACCTGTCGAGGAGAATGCCGCTCGCCACCCCGATCAGCATCACCACGATCACAAAAGCACTGAACCAGATGATCGTTCGCTTATCGTCCATCGACCTTTCCTTCCGCGTCCACCTCCCGAGTCCCGAGCATGGCCGCCAGCAGTTCGTCGCTCGTCAGGCCCTGTGCCAGCGCAGACGCCGCAAGCGTGGCTTCGGTATCGCTGGTCAACGGCCACGATTCCAACGCGGCGGCCGATGACTCGCCCGATGGTGTCGGGGTCGTTGCAGTTGACGTGCCGCCGTTGGACCCGGCAGTCCCGACGACCAGGAGCAGCGCAGCCGCGATCGGCAGCATCCACTCGGTCCACCGGCGCCAGTCCACTTCATCGAGCCGGCCGACCGGACGGGCCGGCCCGATACGCGCCGACACTCGCGCCGCAAAGCCGTTCGGCACCGGCGCGTCCACCCTCAGCGCCAGCGCGCGTTTCACCGCCAGATTGGCGTCGCGCAGCGCGTGACACCTTTCGCAGACCGCGACATGAGACGCCAGCACCCGCTGCTCCTCCGGCGTCACCAGGCCGTCCGCTTCTCGAACGACGAGGGCTTCTTCTCGGTCACAGGTCAGCATCGGTCTGCTCCAACCATACCCGCCGGTCCCTTGTCACTTCCATCCCATGGCGCTCGCCAGCAAAGGTCTCAGCTTCTCGCGGCCCCGCGCGATGCGCGACATCACGGTGCCGATCGGCACATCCAGAACGTCGGCGATTTCCTTGTATTCGAGCCCCTCGATGTCCCGCAGCGTCACGGCCGTCCTGAGGCCCGCCGGCAGCCGGCCGAGGGCACGATCGATCGCGTCCCGCTCGGCGATCGAGGTCTCCAGATCGTGAGGGTCGGACAGCGTGTCGAGTCGATCTGAACCATGTCCCTCGTCCGCCTCATCCCGCCGGAACCGGCCGAACATCGGCCGGCGCGCCGCGTGGGAGCGAATCAGGTTGATCGCCACCCGGTACAGCCAGGTTCGAAAGGTGGAGTCGCCGCGAAATCCCCGCAGCCCGCGAAATACCTTCACGAACACTTCCTGGGATACGTCGTCGGCGTCCGCGTCATTCCCGGTGGACACGCGAGCCAGATTGAAGACCCTGACCTGGTAACGTCGAACCAGATCGGCAAACGCCTCCTGGTTGCCCTCCCGGGCTTCGTTGACCAGGTCGCGGTCAGGATCCACTCACGACTCCATGCCCCCTGCCTGATTAGACTGCGGGGACGGGCCGATTATTCCATCGATGGCAGGCCGGAGACACTGGGGCCCGGAGCCGTTCACCGCCCCTGTCGCGCGCGGACGCGCTGCGCGTCACCAAGTCGTTCCAGAATTCGGGCGGTCTCGTCGAACGAAATGCAGGCATCGGTGATGCTCTGGCCGTAGACGAGTTCACGCCCGGGCTCGTAGTCCTGCCGCCCCTCGACCAACTGGCTCTCGATCATCACGCCGCAGATCTCGCGCGATCCCGACGCCACCTGCCGGCACACATCCGCCGCAACCGCTCCCTGCCGGCGATGGTCGCGCTGGCTGTTCGCGTGCGAGCAGTCCACCATGACCGTTCCCGGCAGTCCCCGCTCGGTCAGCTGCACACACACCGAGGACACGTGAGTGGCGTCGTAGTTCGGTCCGGTCTGCGCTCCGCCGCGCAGGATCACGTGGCAGGCGTCGTTGCCGGCGGTCTGGAGAATCGCCGAAACCCCCTGCTTCGTCACACCGGGAAACCAATGCTGGTGCCGGGCCGTCACGACGCCGTCGATCGCCACTCGAGTGTCCCCGTCCGTGCCGTTCTTGAAGCCCACCGGCATCGACAATCCCGAGGCCAGCTCGCGGTGAATCTGGCTCTCGGCCGTCCGGGCGCCGATGGCGCACCACGACGTCAGGTCAGCGACGTGCTGCGGGATCTGGGTGTCCAGAAACTCCGAGCCCGTCGGCATGCCGAGCTCATTCACGTCGAGCAGCAACCGCCGCGCCAGGCGCAATCCCTTGTTGATATGGTAGCTGCCGTCGAGATCGGGATCGTTGATCAGCCCCTTCCAGCCGACGACCGTCCGCGGCTTCTCGAAATAGGCGCGCATCACCACGACGAGGCTGTCGCCGAGCGGCCTCGAGATGGCCTCCAGGCGCCTGGCGTAGTCGAGCGCGGCCGTCGTGTCATGGATCGAGCAGGGCCCGACGACGACGACCAACCGGGGGTCGTCACCGTGCACGACGTTCGTGATGGCCGAGCGGGCCTCGGCCACCACGTTCGATGCCCGCTCACCGATCGGGAGCTCCTCGAGCAGGATCGCCGGCGGAATCAGCGGCCGGACGTCGCGGATGCGGAGATCGTCGGTCGGTCTGAACATCTCATCGTGCTCCGTTCGACGCTCTTCGTTCAGGCCGGCGTGGTCCTGCAGCGTGCTACAGCCGCCCGCCAAGGAATGCCTCATACGCCGCCAGGTCGAACAGCCCGTGCCCGGAGAGGTTGAACACGATGGTCCGGCGCTCGCCCGCCTCGCGCGCCGCAAGCGCGTGGCGTACCGCGCTGTGGATCGCGTGCGCCGACTCGGGTGCCGGAATGGTCCCCTCGGAACGCGCGAACTTCACCGCGCTCTCGAACACCTCGTGCTGGTCGTACGCTTCGGCTTCGATGACGCCGGCGGCCAGCAGGTGGCTGACGATAGGTGACGAGCCGTGGTAGCGGAGGCCGCCCGCGTGCACCGGCGCGGGCATGAACGTGTGCCCGAGCGTGTGCATCATCATCAGAGGCGTCATGCCGGCCGTGTCGCCGAAATCGTACTCGCGCCTGCCGCGCGTCAGGCTCGGACACGACGTTGGTTCCACTGCGATGGCGCGGAGCGACGGTCGAGCGCCTCCTCGAAGGCGCGGGCGCGGAACATCGGGGTCGGCCGGTAGAGGCGATAGATGTCGCGCACCTCGTCCGGGATCTCG
>DASVIS010000121.1:0-4442 GCA_036381995.1 Vicinamibacterales bacterium
TGTTCTCGGCCACGTACCGATCCAGGCGCCTCGCTCTCCTCACCGCCACGCCGATCGTCGCCGTCGTCGTCAACAACGGACTGCTCTCGGCCCCGCAATCCGGCGTGTCGAAGCCGTTTTCCGCCAGGGTCATCGGCATCACCGACGGCGACACCGTGACCGTGCTCGTCTCGAACCGGCCACTGAAGGTTCGGCTCGATGGCATAGACTGCCCGGAACGCGGGCAGCCGTTTGGCCGCGTGGCCAGGACGTTTACGTCGACACGCGTCTTTGGCAGGACAGTCGAGGTTCTCCCGCGAGACAGGGACCGCTACGGTCGGCTCGTCGCCAGGATTCGCGCTGACGGTGCTGACCTCGGTCTCGAACTGCTGTCCGCCGGGCTCGCCTGGCACTACACGCAGTACTCGAACGACCGGGCGTATACGGCGGCCGAGCGGGCCGCGCGGGCGGCACGCACAGGGCTCTGGAGCCAGAAAGAGCCGGTGCCGCCGTGGGTCCAGCGCAGGCAGCACGCTCCATCACCTGCCCCTCGCTCGCCGAAGGCATTGGCATCCCAATCGGCCGGGCCGTTCCACGGAAACGTCAAGTCAATGGTGTTTCACAGGCCCGGATGCCGCAACTACGACTGCAGGCAGTGCACGGCCATCTTCGCAACTCGAGAGGACGCGCGTTCCCATGGCTTTCGACCGGCCGGCGACTGCGCACGCTGACCGTGACGAGTGAACACCGTGCCCGATTGAAGATCAGGCGCGCTGCGTCGACGTCGCACAAGCTCCGCGATGGTGGTAGTCTGTGTTCATAGGGGCTCCCGAGCACTCCTGTCTCCTTACTACTGAGCAAAGGACCTTCAGATGAGCACGAAGAAGAAGACCCCGTTGTTCGACTGGCACGCGCGGCACGGCGCCAACATCGTCGAGTTCGGCGACTATCTCATGCCGGTCTGGTACTCGAGCGCGAAGGACGAGCACATGGCCGTCGTCACTCACGCCGGGCTCTTCGACACCAGCCACATGGCCGTGGTCCGGGTGCTCGGCCCGGGCTCGTTCGACCTGCTCCAGCGGTGCTTCACCCGGAACCTGCAAGCCTGCGTGGGCAAGGACAACGCGCCCATCACGCCGGGCAAGTGCGTTTACGGGGCATTCCTCGACGAGCAGGGCAACGCGATTGACGACAGCCTCGTCTACAAGGTCGCCGACGAGGAGTACGTGGTCGTCGTCAACGCCGGCATGGGCGGGGTCGTCGCCGCTCACCTGGACGCGAACAAGAAGGGCCTGAACGTCCGGTTGATCGACCTGACCGACCAGCTCGGGAAGGTCGACATCCAGGGACCGGCGTCCATCAAGATCATGCAGAAGGTCCTGAAGTCGCCGGACGCGGTCTTCGACAAGCTGACCTACTTTTCCTTCAAGGGCCACTTCGACAAGACATCGGCCTTCGCCGGAAATGCGCAATTCCTGGACGGCACGCCGCTGCTGCTGTCACGGTCGGGCTATACCGGCGAAGTAGGGTTCGAGATCTTCGTCGAGGGCGAGCACACCGTCAGGATCTGGGAGATGCTCATCGACGCCGGCCGGGAGTTCGGCCTGATCGCCTGCGGCCTGGCGGCGAGAGACTCGCTCCGTACGGGCGCCGTCCTGCCGCTCTCACATCAGGACATCGGCCACTGGACGTACATCCATCACCCCTGGCTTTTCGCGCTGCCCTTCAATGAGACGAGAACCGGATTCACCAAGACGTTCCTGGGATCCGACGCGCTCGAGAAGGCCTCCGACGCGCCCTACACGCTGACTTTCGTCGGCAACGACCTGCGCAAGATCGACGCGCACGAGGCGGTTGTGCGCGACATGCAGGGCCACGACCTCGGGTTGGTGCTCACGTGCGCGACGGATATGGCCATCGGTCGCCACGACGGGAAGATCTATAGCGTGGCGTCGCCCAACAAGCCCGCCGACCTGAGGATCAAGGGCCTCAGCTGCGGATTCATCAAGGTCAAGCCGAACTTGCCAACGGGCACGATCGTCGAGCTGAAGGACGGCAAGCGCGCGATCCAGGTCGTCATCGAGACCGATGTCCGCCCGGATCGGACGGCCCGGAAGGCTCTGAAGACCTTTCTCTAGGAGGAAACGTGACCGCCAGCCCCCTCGCCGGCCAGCCGGCGGACTCCTCCATGCTGGTGGATGTCTCCCGCCTGGTCGCGGCGTACTACGCCGAGCGGCCGGACCCCGGCGACCCAGGGCAACGCGTCGTCTTCGGCACGTCGGGCCACCGCGGATCGTCTCTCCTGAAGTCCTTCAACGAGTGGCACATCCTTGCGATCACCCAGGCGATCTGTGAGCACCGCGCGGCGCGGCAGATCGACGGGCCGCTGTTCCTGGGCATCGACACCCACGCCCTGTCCGTGCCCGCCTTCCGCAGCGCGACGGAGGTGCTGGCGGCCAACGGCGTCGACGTGATGATCGCCGAGGGCACGGACTACACCCCCACTCCGGCGGTGTCTCACGCGATCCTGACTTACAACCGAATACGTCTGGCCGGCCTTGCCGATGGCATCGTCGTCACACCGTCGCACAATCCTCCCGAGGACGGTGGCTTGAAGTACAACCCGCCGCATGGAGGCCCGGCAGAGGCCGTCATCACCAACGCGATCCAGGCGCGAGCCAACGAACTGCTCGGACAGCGGCTGCAGGGTGTGAGGCGGATGCCGTTCGAAGCCGCGCTCGGCGCCTCCACCACGCACCGTCACGACTTCGTTGGTGCCTACGTCGACGATCTGCAGAACGTCATCGATGTCGATGCCATCCGTGCCTCCGGCCTCGAGCTTGGCGTCGATCCGATGGGCGGCGCGGGGGTGCACTACTGGGGGGCGATCGCCGACCGGTATCGCCTCGACCTCGAGGTGGTCAGCGACGTCGTCGATCCCAGGTTTGCGTTCATGCCGCTGGACTGGGACGGCCGAATCCGCATGGACCCGTCGTCGCCGTACGCCATGCAGCGGCTGATCGGGCTCAAGGATCGGTTCGACGTGGCCTTCGCCTGCGACACCGACCACGATCGCCACGGCGTCGTGACCAGGAGCACGGGACTGCTGCCGCCGAATCACTACCTGTCGGCCTGCATCCAGTACCTCTTCACGAACCGAGCCGGGTGGCGGAGCGACGCGGCCGTCGGCAAGACGGCGGTCAGCAGCAGCATGATCGATCGCGTCGCGGGGAGGCTGGGCCGGCGGGTGCACGAGGTGCCGGTGGGCTTCAAGTGGTTCGTCGATGGCCTGCTCGACGGGTCGCTGGGATTCGCGGGCGAAGAGAGCGCGGGCGCGTCCTTCCTGCGCCGCGACGGCACGGTCTGGACCACCGACAAGGACGGCATCATCGCCGCGCTGCTCGCCGCCGAGATGACGGCGCGGCTGGGGCGCGACCCGGGTGAGATCTACGCGTCGCTGACGGCCGAGTTCGGCGATCCCGCGTACGAGCGAATCGATGCGCCCGCAACCCCCGATCAGAAGCGCGTGCTGCAGGATCTCTCGCCCGACGACATCGGGACCACCGATCTAGCGGGTCAGCCGATCCGGGCCATCCTGACGCGCGCCCCCGGTGACGGCCAACCGATCGGCGGCGTGAAGGTGATCGCCGAAGGCGGGTGGTTCGCCGCCAGACCTTCGGGTACCGAGGCGATCTACAAGCTCTACGCGGAGAGTTTCATCGGGCGCGACCACCTCGAACGGATCCAGCATGAGGCGCAGCGCATCATTGCGCAGGCGTTCGGGGGGCGGGCGGCATGAGCAACAGGACATACACGAACCGTCCCTCGGAAACCGAGAGCAGCGACGCGCTGGCGGCCCTGGCGCTCGACCTACGCTGGACGTGGAATCACTCGGCCGACGAGCTGTGGGGCCGCCTCGATCGCGAGCTGTGGGAATTGACGCGGAACCCGTGGGTCGTGCTGCAGGCGGTTTCACCGGAAAGGTTGCAGGCGGCCTGGGGCGACCCGGCCTTTCGCCAGGAGGTCGACGAGATCCTGCAGGAGACGTGTGTCGAGGACGAGGCCGCCGCCTGGTTCCACCGCGCCCACCCGCACTCGCCGCTCACGCTGGTGGCCTACTTCAGCATGGAGTACATGCTGAGTGAAGCGTTGCCCGTGTATTCGGGCGGCCTCGGCAACGTGGCTGGCGATCAGCTGAAGGCCGCGAGCGATCTGGGCGTGCCCGTGGTCGCCGTGGGCCTGCTCTACCAGCAGGGCTACTTCCGCCAGGTGATCGATGCTCACGGGGCGCAGCACGCGCTCTATCCGTTCAACGACCCGGCGCAGCTGCCAATCCGGCCGTTGCGACAACCCAACGGGGAATGGGTGCGGCTGACCATTGCCCTGCCCGGTCTCAAGGTCTGGGTGCGCGCGTGGCAGGCCCAGGTCGGGCGCGCCCGGCTCTACCTGCTCGACTCGAACGA
>DASVIS010000122.1:0-15757 GCA_036381995.1 Vicinamibacterales bacterium
GGCGGCGGCAGCGCGCCGGCGGGCGGCGGGGGTCGCGGCGGCGCACGTGGCGGCGGCGACTCGTCGGCGGCCGCCGAGGAGCGTCCCGGCACGGCGCTCATCGTCCGCGATCTCGCCAGTGGCCGCGAGATGATGTTCGGCAATGTCTCGCAGTTCGCCTGGCAGGACGCCGAGCGCGGACACCTGCTGGCGTTCGCCATCAGCGCGGCAGGCAAGACCGGAAACGGTGTGCAGCTGTTCGACCCGGCTACCGGCGTGCTCCGCGTGCTCGACTCGTCGGCGTCCATCTACACCGGCCTCGCATGGCGCAGGGATGCCACAGATCTCGCGGTGCTCCGGGCGCAGGCCGACGACAAGAAGGACGGCGCGATCTACACGGTGCTGGCCTGGACCGACCTCGGAAAGACAGAGCGTCAGCGCACGTACGATCCGGCGGCGGACAAGGCCTTTCCGTCAGGCATGCGGACGGTCTCGGCACGGCGGCCCGCATGGTCGGACGATGGTCGCGTGCTGTTCATCGGGATCGCCAAATGGGACGACAAGATCGAGCCGGCGGGGCGAGGCGGCAGGGGCGGTGCCGGGACCGGAACCGGCGACGCATCCACGGTGGAGATCTGGCACGCCAAAGACATCATCGTGATGCCGAAGCAGAAGATCGATGCGACCTCCGACCGTCGCCGGAGCCTGCTGGCGGCCTGGCACCTCGAGAGCGGCAAGCTCGTGCCGCTCGCGAAGGACCTCACCGCCGAGCAGGTGACGCCGATCAGGAGGACGTCGCTCGGTTACGTGGCGGAGTGGTCCAAGTATGCGATGAACCGGACGATCGGCCGTCCGGCTGCGGACCTCTTCCTCGTCGACGTGACGACAGGCGAGCGCACGCCGCTCAGGGCGAACATCAACGATCGCTTCGTCCAGACAGGGCCGGCGGGCAAGTACCTGCTGTTCATCGACGGCGATCACTACTGGACGATCAACCTCGCGACACGCGCCATCACCGATATCACAAAGACAGTTCCGACCTCCTTCATCGACAGGGAGTCGGACCAGACGAGCCCTCAGAAGCCGCCCTTCGGCGTCGCGGGCTGGACGAAGGACGACGCGGCGGTGCTGCTCAACGACAAGTACGACGTCTGGCAGGTGGCGACCGATGGATCGAAGGCCGAACGGTTGACGACTGGCGGTGCCGAACAGGTGAGGCATCGCATCGTGCGGCTCGACCCTGACGAGGAGTGGATCGACCTGACGAAGCCGGTCTACCTGAGCCTGTTCGGCGAGTGGACGAAGAAATCCGGCTACGCGCGTCGGGATCCGTCCGGAACAGTGACGCGCCTCGTCTGGCTCGAGAAGGGCGTGGGGGCGCTGGCGAAGGCGAAAAGCGCGGACGTCTACGGCTACACCGCGCAGGACTACGACGACTCGCCGGACATGTTCGTCGGCGGGGCAGACCTGGCGGATGCCAGGCAGGTGACGAGGACCAACGCGTTCCAGGCCGATTACGCCTGGGGGCGGAGCGAGCTGCTCGACTACAAGACGAGCACCGGGCGTCGATTGCAGGCCTCGTTGCACTACCCGGCCGGGTACGTGCCGGGCCGCAAGTACCCGATGATCGTCTACAACTACGAGTTGCTGTCGCAGAACGTCCACCGCTACGTGGCGCCGTCTGACCGCGAGTACTACAACATCAGCGTCTTCACCAGCCACGGCTACTTCGTGCTGCAGCCCGACATCGTCTTCGCCCCGAGGAAGCCCGGGCCGTCCGTCATCGAGTGCGTCACCGCCGGTGTGAACAAGGTGATCCAGATGGGGATCGTCGACCCGAAGAGGATCGGCGTGGTGGGCCATTCGATGGGCGGATACAACACCAGCATTCTCGCGACGCGGACGAATGGCGTCTTCGCGGCGGCCGTGGCAGGCGCGCCCATGACCGATCTCGTGAGTTACTACGGCGACCATCACTGGAGCTCGGGGATCGCGGAGACCGATCACATCGAGACGGGGCAGGAACGGATGGTCGTGCCACTCTACGAGGATCTGCAGGCCTACATCGACAGCTCGGCGGTGTTCAACGCCCACAACATGACCGTTCCGCTCCTGCTCGAAGTCGGTGACTCGGATGGCACGGTCGCGTGGCACCAGGGGATCGAGCTGTACAACGTGGCCCGCCGCTCGCGGAAGAACGTCGTGATGCTCGCCTACATTGGCGAGGACCACGGCCTTCGGCAGAAGAAGAACCAGATGGACTATCAGCGCCGGATCCTCGCGTGGTTCGGCCACTACCTCAAAGGCGAGGCGGCGGAGCGATGGATCACCGACGGTCAGTCGTTCTTGGAGCGGGAAGCCGAGATCAGACGCGAGGGGGCGAAGAAGAGCGGAGGGCAGCCAGGACAGCCGGGCGCCGAGGCCAAGTCGGGCGCCGGGGACTTGAGGTGACGCCCCGGGGCGTGTCACACTCGACAGACGATCGGCGGGCCGATCGGCGGCCTGTCCTTTCTAGCGAGGATCGCAAGCATGAACAAGGAAATCATCGACCTGCTGGGTGACAAGGCCACGTACCTTCTCGAGCATCAGTGCAAGACGGTGTCGAAGGACCTGCTCAACCTTCCAGGACCGGACTTCGTGGACCGAATCGTGTCGCGCTCCGACCGGAACAACCGGGTGCTGGTCAACATGCAGCGCTTGTTCTCGACCGGCCGGCTGGCGGGGACGGGGTACCTGTCGATCCTGCCGGTGGACCAGGGCATCGAGCACTCGGGCGGCGCGAGCTTCGCGAAGAACCCGATCTACTTCGATTCCGAGAATATCGTGAAGCTGGCGATCGAGGGCGGGTGCAACGCCGTCGCCTCCACGTTCGGAGTGCTCGGCAGCGTAGCCCGCGCGTACGCGCACAAGATCCCGTTCATCGTGAAGATCAATCACAACGAGTTGCTGACCTACCCGAACAAGTTCGACCAGATCATGTTCGGCAAGGTGCAGCGGGCGGTAGACATGGGCGCCGCCGCGGTGGGCGCCACGATCTACTTCGGCTCCGAGGAGAGCGCCAGGCAGATCGTCGAGGTTGCGCAGGCGTTCACGCTGGCTCACGAGATGGGCCTGGCGACGGTGTTGTGGTGCTACCTGCGGAACGCGCAGTTCAAGAAGGACAAGGACTACCACGTCAGCGCCGACCTCACGGGCCAGGCCAACCACCTGGGTGTGACGATCCAGGCCGACATCATCAAGCAGAAGCTGCCCGAGAACAACGGCGGATACAAGGCGCTCAACACGGGCGGGGTGAGCTACGGCAAGTTCGACGAGCGCATCTACACGCAGTTGACGACTGACCACCCGATCGACCTGACCCGCTACCAGGTGGTGAATTGTTACATGGGGCGCGCCGGGCTGATCAACTCCGGCGGCGCGTCGGGTAAGAACGACTTCGGCGACGCGGCGACGACCGCCGTCATCAACAAGCGCGCCGGCGGCATGGGCCTCATCCTGGGCCGCAAGGCGTTCCAGCGCCCGATGGCCGACGGCGTCAAGCTGGTGAACCTGATTCAGGACGTTTACCGGGATACGTCGATCACGGTCGCGTAACCCGCCAGGGCAGGGCCGTACCAGGGTAGGGCGGGGCTTCGGCCCTGCCCTGCTCGAGTCCTTCACGCTCCCTCGCCGCGAAACCAGAAGCCGCAGTCGATCACCGGAGCTGTACGACGCCATCAGGCGTGGTGTCATCTGGAGGGATTGCCGACTCGCGGGCGCAGACATGAGCCTCCGACCCTGGGCCGATGCCGTTCATCGAGGCCTCCTCCGCCTGCGGGGGATGCCAATCGAGCACGACCTGCGAGCGTATCGCCGAGACCTGGCGCGCATCGACGCCATCGATCTCTCCAACGTGACCGACCACGAGATGTTGGCGCGGGTCGACTTGATCCGCCGCCGTCTCGACGACGGCGCAGCCCTGGACGCGGTGTTGCCAGAGTTCTATGCCGTCGCCCGAGAGACCTGCGCCCGCGTGCTCCGGCTCCGTCCGTTCGACGTGCAGACGATGGCGGCCATCGCCCTGCACCGGGGCAAGGTGGCGCAGATGGCGACCGGCGAAGGGAAGACGCTCGTCGCGGTCCTGCCGGCAGCGGTCAACGCGCTGGCCGGTCGCGGCGTTCACATCTTCACCGCCAACGACTACCTCGCCCGCCGAGACGCCCAGTGGATGGGCCCCGTGTATCGGCGCCTCGGGCTTTCGGTGGCGTCGATCTCGGAGGGGATGAGCCGCGAAGAACGTCACGCGGCCTATGCGGCTGACGTCACCTACGTGACCGCGAAGGAGGCGGGCTTTGATTTCCTGCGAGATCAGACGATGACCGAGGCCGTGGATGTCGTGCAGCGGCCGTTTCAGTACGTCATCGTGGACGAGGCGGACTTCATCCTGATCGATGAGGCCCGCGTGCCGCTGGTGATCGCGGACGAGGCGCCGTCACCGCCGGTATCACACGAGGTGGTGGCTCACGCTGTCCGGCAGATGCGCTTGGGGATCGACTTCTTGATCGACGAGCACGCGCGCAACGTCTCGATAACCGATGCCGGTCTCGGGCACGCGGAGCAGCTGCTCGGATGCCCACCGCTCCACCTGCCGGCGCAGCAGACGCTGCTCTCGGCGATCCACGTTTCGCTCCACGCCCAGAGGCTTCTCCACCGAGATCGCGACTACATCGTCCGCCGCGGACGGATTGAGCTCGTGGACGAGTTCACCGGACGCGTGGCCGACAACCGGCGATGGCCGCACGGTATCCAGCCGGCGATCGAAGCCAAGGAAGGTCTGGAGGTGCGGCAAGAGGGCAGGGTCCTCGGGTCGATTCCCATCCAGCACTTCGTGCGGCTCTGGCCAAAGATCGCCGGGATGACGGCGACCGCCGAGTCGTCGGCCGTGGAGCTGCACGAGTTCTACGGGTTGACGACGGTGGTGTTCCCGCCGAATCGGCCGTGCATCCGCGTGGACGAGCCTGATGAGGTCTTCACGCACCGCGCCGCGAAACTGACAGCACTGGTCGAGGACATCGGCCGTGTGCATCGGTCCCGACGCCCGGTCCTGGTCGGGACCTCGAGCGTGGTCGAGTCCGAGGAACTGGCGGCCGCGCTGCGCCGCGATCGCGTGAAGTGCCGCGTCCTGAACGCGCGCCACGACGCAAGAGAGGCCGTGATCGTCTCGCGGGCCGGGATGCTTGGCGCGGTGACGATCTCAACGAACATGGCCGGCCGCGGCACCGATATCGTGCTCGGCGGCGGCGACCCGAATGCGCACGCACAGGTCATGGCGCTTGGCGGCCTGTATGTGATCGGAACGAATTGCCACGAGAGCCGGCGTGTGGACGACCAACTGCGGGGACGCGCCGGGCGCCAGGGCGACCCGGGCAGCTCCCGGTTCTTCGTCAGCCTCGAAGACGACCTGGTCCAGCGATACGGCGTGCTCGATCTGATTCCCGCCGGCCGTCGGCCGTCGCGCCAGGATGGCCCGGTCGAGGACCCGGCCGTCAGGCATGCGGTCGCCCGCGCCCAGCGGATCATCGAGGGGCAGAACTTCGAGATTCGTCGGACGCTGTGGCGCTACTCCTCCATGGTCGAGGAGCAGCGGCAGATGATGTTCCAGCAGCGCGAGAGCCTGCTTCGGGACGACGACGCGTCTTCGATCTGCGCCGAGGCGGCTCCCGAACACTACGCGGCTCTGGCAAGCGCGGTTGGCCCCGATGACCTGCGTCGATCCGAGAAACGCCTCGCGCTGCTCCTCCTCGACCGCCGGTGGAGCGATCATCTCGCGCTCATCGACGACATTCGCGAGGGGATCCACCTGCAGCGTTACGGCGGGCGTCTGCCGATCACCGAGTTCCAGCGCCAGATCATCGACGCCTACGCGACGATGATGGAAGGGCTGCGCGACGAGATCGCGGATACCTTCGTCCATCTGCGGGCGGAGAACGGAAAGATCGACCTCGAACGGGCGGGCCTGCGCGGCCCGACCTCCACGTGGACGTACCTCGTGAATGACAACCCGCTGCCGTCGTTCGCACTTCAGCTCATCGCCACCGGGAATTTCGGCGTGTCACTGGCAACCATGGTTCTCGCGGTCCTGTACTGGCCAGTGACGGTGTGCGTGGTGACGACGATGTTCCTGAGGCGATGGCTGAAGCGGAAGACGCCTTGACCAATATCGCCAGTCGGACTTCCTGTCAGCGCCCGGGCGCCAGGTCCTCCGGCAGGAACTCGATCGCCACGATGTGGTGGTCGCCTCTCCACGTGACGTACACCGCCTCGCGTCGCTCCATCACGCCGCAGGAGAGGGTGCGGCCCGCGTCCTCCCGAGAGGTGGCGACATCCACCTCGTCCAGGCTGCCGGCGTCGAAACGGATCACCCCGAAGGCCGTGGTCAATCGGGCGACGATTCCGCCGTGGGTACAGTCGAGCGCATCGAGCAGGCCGGCGAGCCGTTGCTCGCCCGCGCGCGGCGCCCGAAATCCCGTTGGCTTCGGAAACCTTCCGGTTCGCTCGATGGCCCGGTCACGACTGGCGCCGGTCAGGCCGGCCGCCGCCGCCAACTCGGCTCGCAGCCGTGCGCGTGCTTCGGCCATGACGAGCCAGCCGCGGTGCCGGGCCACCGTGTCAGCGTCTGGCCCCTCGGTTGCCGCCGCCAGTCTCGACAGGATGTCCCGGGCTTCGTCGAACCTGCCGAGCCTGGTGAAGACATCGGCCAGTTCGATCTCGGTCGATGTCCGCGCCGGCCCGAAAGACGAGGCCCGGCGCAGCAGCCGTTCGGCCTCATCCAGCCGGCCGAGCCGTCCCGCGATCGTTCCGAGCACGGCGAGCGGTTCTGCGGGGCCGTCGCGGCGGGCGACGCGATCGAGCGCGATCCATGCCTCTTCGAGCGGCGCCGGCAGCTGCGCGTCGTGCGCCTGCAGCGCCACGACCGCGTAGCTGTAGGCCACCAGGATGTTCCCGGGATCCCGCGCGTTCGCATGACGGAGCTGCCCGAGCCCATCTGTCGGGCGGCCCTGCCGCACCCGGAGGAGCCCCAGCGTCGCGTGCGCCTCCGCCAAATCAGGGTCCAGGCTGATGGCGGCATCGAGACGGACGAGCGCCTCCTCGTCCCGATGCAACTGAAAGAGCAGGCGTCCCAGCGTGGCCTCGACCTCGGCCTCCGTCATCGGGCGCGCCCGCAGCGGCTCGATATCCACCTGGGCCGGAAGCGCGATCTCTTCCGGCGATGCCATCCCGTTCCTGAGGTAGCGCCGCAGTTCGGCGTCGATCGCCCTCGGCGGTCCGATCGTCCGCGCGAAAGCGGCCGCTTCGTCTTCCCCGCTCGCCAGTTCATCGAGGAACCGTGCGATCTGCGCGCCCCGGGCCGCCGTCCCCCGCACGAGGTAGTGCACGAGCGCCCAGGATTCCGCGTAGAAGGTGCGCCCGGCCTCGGTATCCCAGATCTTCGCCGAACGTGACGCGGAGACGAGCTGATCCACCGGCACGAACGCCCGCGACAGTTGCGCCAGGTGGGTCGGCACCGGCGCGCCCAGCAATACGCGCCGACGGTCGCGGTGGAGCGTCGCCGTGCTGTAGTAGTCGGCCACTCCCTCGCTGAGCCAGAGAGGCACGCGCGGCGCGTCGAAGATCACGTGAGCGTATTCATGGAAGATCGTCCTGTACGACTCACCCGACCGGTCGAGCCACAGGGCCATGCAGGGCGCCAGCGGTTCGCGGATGACGTAGCCACCGACTGGCGCCGGCTTGCCGCCGTACACGGGCTTGTAAGGCGTGAACGCCTTGTCGCTGCCGAAGACGATGACGAACGGGGGGACGAGCGCGCGGTCGCGGGCACCAGGGAGGACCCGCGCAAACACTTCGCGGAACATCTCGAGGAGGGAGGCCACGTGGCGGACGTTTTCCGGCGAGGCGTCGCCGGACACCGTGAAGTGGGGCGCGTTCACTCGCGACCAGACCGTGCTCGTCGCGGGGCCGGACGCCCCGAGGACCATCACTGCGGCGAAGAGGACGGCAAAGAATCGCACGGAGGGATCATCTCCTGCGGCCATTGTCGCACGTTGGCGGCCCGCTGCTCACGGCTGGCGACCCAGCTGTACAGCCGCAGTTCCTTGCCCTCGTCAGCGATCCGGATCATGCGTTCGAACGTCAGTCCGAGCTTCTCGAGCAGCCTGATGGAGGCCACGTTGTCTGGATTGGTGATGGCGACAATCCTCGTGAGGCCAAGCGTCGTTCTGCCGTCCGCGATCACGGCGGATGCCGATTCGAACCCGTAGCCCTTCGACCAGTGCGCAGGCAGGAACGCGAACCCCACATCCACGTCCTCGAGCGTGTCGCGCTTCAGCAGGCCGCAAATGCCGATTGGCGTGCCGTCTTCCTTCAGCGTGACCAACAGCAGGCCGAAGCCGAACCGCTCGTAGCTCGCAACCGGCCCCTTCCTGATATAGGCGCGGGCGTCGTGCGGCGTGCGCATGCCGCGATCGCCGATGAAGCGGATGAACGACGGTTCGTTCAGCAGTTGCAAAATGAACGCCGCGTCGTGCTCGGTCAACGGACGGAGGGTCAGGCGGTCGGTGTGGAGAACCAGCATGACGGTCCCGTATCGCTGTCAACCCCGGAAGATGAAGAAGACCGCTCCAGGCAGGCACAGCCCGGAATGCCGGAGAACCAGCGTGGCCGGCAACGCGGCAGGCCGCGGAACCCTGATCAACGCGCGGCGATGATATCACCGCTCGAAGGCGGAATGTGTCGGCGGCGGGCCAGATGGTGGACCCCTCGCCAATGGCGAAGGCGCGGGTGTCTGGAGAGCGTGCCCATTGACGCCGGCCCTCGTCCGGGACGACAGGGATCACAGGCGTCTCAGCCCGCGGATCGCCATCGGCATCGCGCTCGCGCTGGCGTCCTCATCGTCATACTCACAGCAGCCCACGTTCCGCGCGGGGGTCGATGTCGTCAGGGTAGACGTGTCCATCTCGCGGGGCAGCGAGCACGTCGCCGGCCTGGGGGCCGAGAATTTCTCGGGTTTCGACAATGGCGCGCAGCAGAAGATCGCAAGCGTCCAGGGGGCCAAGCTCGAAGAGCTCGATCAGGCAGCCAGCGCCTTCGTCGATGGACTGGTGGCGCGGCGGGGCTACTTCGTGTCCAAAGGGGCCGGGAGTTGATGGCGGTCGAACTCGTCGGGTCGCTCGAGTTTCGACGCGCGCCCTACCGTTCGATGCTGGCCTTCCTGATGTAGTCCAGGCGCGGGAACTCGCGGGTGAGATAGGCATTGCCGCCCTTGAAGAGCGGATCCTGTTTGCCCGCGCGAATGCCGCCGCCGGCCGACTCTCCGTACTCCGGGTTCAACACGGCGGCGACGTCCATGCCCTCGACGACCCGGCCAAACGGCACGAACGGTTCCTTGTCGTGGGTGGACGAGTTGTCCCGCAGGTTGATGAACACCTGAGTGGTGCGCCCGTTCGGCACGGCGAAGGCGAACGCAACCGTTCCGCGCACGTTCGACTCGCCGGCGGGGTCGTCCGGAATCGTCGTCGTCCGCCACAGCGTGGACACGCGCGGCTCGGCGTGGATGCCGAACTGCGCCCACTTGCCCTCGGTCACGCGGAAGAACCTCGCGTCGTCGTAGTAGCCATGGGCGACGAGGTTGAAGAAGCGGTCGGTGCCGCGCGGGGCCCAGGCGCGGACCACCTCGATCACGATCGTGCCCTTGCTGGTGACCATCCGGACGCGGAACCGCTCAGGCGCCCGCCGGTTCATCTCCGGTGCATCGGGGCGCAAGAGCAGCTCGTCAACGCCCTGGGCCGAAGGCTGTTGTGGCGCGTTGCGCTCGAGCTCTGCGGCCGCGGCTTCCACCAGAGAGGCCTCGCGCTCCAGCGCCTTCGCCGCGCGTGCAACTTCTACCTCGGCCTCCTTGTACTGCCGCTGTTCGATCCCCTCGCGCACGCCGGGCAGCGTCTTGACGTCGTAGCCGGTGTAGAAGCCCGGAGCGTACAGCAGATGACGGTACCATTCCCGATGCGGGAGTCCAGCCGGATCGAGCAACTGCCGCTCGCTTTGCATCAGTTTCGCGTTCACCGCGCGGATGGCGGCGGCGTGACCGGAGAGCCGCGGGGAGGCGCTTGCCAACGCCTTCTGGTATCGCCCGGCTGCCGCGGTCAGCGCGGCGGCCGCGTTCTCGAGGGGGGCGAAATTGAGCGCAGGCGGTGCGGGCTCGAGGGCCGGAGCCACAAGCGGCCTGCGCGGATCGTTGGTGGCCGCGAACACGCCGTCCTCGATCTGCCGGTTGCGCTCTCGGACCTCGTCCTGCCGGCGCTTCAACAGGGCCTGCACATCTTCGACGTAATTCTTCGCCGTTTCGGCCAGCCGCGTGAAGTCGAACGGCAGGATCTCGGCATCGGCCAGGCGGATGACGGCGGTTCCGACGGTCTGTGCGGCCAGGCGCCCGTAGGCGAAGTCGGTGTCCTCGAAGCGCGTGTAGACGTAGAAGTCGTCGTAGATCGAGTGATAGATGCCGCTGTCGTCCTCGCCGCCATACCCGAGGCTCAGCGTCGGGACGCCGCTGTGCTGGAGAAACGGCGTGAAGTCCGATCCCGACCCGAGCGCGTCGATCCGCAGGTCTCCCCGCGTGCGGGCTTCGGAACGTTCCTCGGGGGTGCCGTTGGCGACTCTGGCGGCCTGCAGCCGCTTCCAGACGCTGACCTTTGCTTCCGGGTCATCGACCGATTTCGCCACGCCATTGATGAACGGCTCGAGCGTGTGCGACCCCGCCATGTCCAGGTAGCCGCGGCCGTTGCTGTCGGTGTTGATGTAGACGACCGCGTGCGCCTCGAGTTCCGCGCCGTGAGTTTCCACCCACTCGGTGGATCCAAGGAGTGCGGGCTCCTCACCGTCCCAGGCGGCATAGACGATTGTTCGCTTCGGCTGCCAGCCCTGCTTGCGCAGCTCGCCAAGGGCGCGCGCTTCCTCGAGCTCAGCCGACATGCCGCTGACGGGGTCGCCCGCGCCGTTGACCCACGCGTCGTGGTGGTTGCCGCGGATGATCCATTCATCGGGATACGTGGAGCCGGCCAGGCGGGCGATGACATCGTAGAGCGGCTTGATGTCCCAGTTGAAGGCGAGCTTGAGATGCACCGTGGCCGGCCCGGGCCCGATGCGATACGTGATGGGCAGTGCCCCTCGCCACGCGGCCGGGGCGAGCGCCCCCTTCATCGCGGCCAGCAGTGGTTGCGCATCGCCGTAAGAAATCGGCAGCACAGGGATCTTCGTGATCGTCGTCACATCCTTGATCGCCAGCCGTTTGGCCTCAGATGTGGCGCCAACCCCTGGCGTCAGCGGGTCGCCCGGGTAGACCGGCATGTCCATCACGCTGCCGCGCTGCACGCCGTCACGCGCCCGCATCGGCCCCTCCGGGAACACGTCGCCGCCGAAGTATCCATCGTCGCGCGGGTCGGAGTAGATGAGGCACCCGACGGCACCGTGTTCGGCCGCCACCTTTGGCTTGATGCCGCGCCACGACGCGCCGTAGCGCGCGATGACGATCGCGCCCTTGACCGGGACGCCGAGACGCTCGAGTTGTTCGTAGTCCTCCGGCCGGCCGTAGTTGACGTAGACCAGTGGCGCCGTGACGTCGCCGTCCGCCGAGTACGCGTTGTAGGTGGGAAGCTGCTCGGATTTCTGGCCTGAGGTCGGATCGACCGGCACGGCCGGCTCTTCGAGCCTGGCGACGAACCGCGTCGGCGTCACCATCTCCAGCAGGCGCTCCTTCGGCGTCGGAAACAGGACGTCGAAGCGTTCGATCTTCGCGTCCCAGCCCCATTCCTTGAATCGGGCGAGCATCCACTCGGCGTTGTTCTTGTCATACGGCGAGCCGACGTGGTGCGGCCGCGCGCTCATGCGTTCGTCATAGGCTCGGATGTTCGCGGGCACGGGCAGCACCCGGAACGCCGTCTCCCACCGGTCACCCGGCTCTGCGTCGGCGGGAGCGGACTGGGCGTTCGGCCTCGATGCCGGCGCGAGGATCGCCGCGACGGCGAACGCGATGGCGACCCGGGAACCTCGATACAGCGTCATGGATGACCCTCCGACTGTATTCTGTCGTCGCCTCGGGTTGTTGGCAAGTGACGTGCCGGCGACTCGCGGAACACGATCCACAGCGCGGCCGGGAGGGCCGTGAAGTCGGCCAGCATGGCGAACGCAAAGGCGGCCGAGGTCAGGATGCCGAACTGACGCATCGGCGGCAGGCTGGAGATCGTCAGCGCGAGGAACCCCCCGGCGTTGATCAGCGTGGCGAAGACGATGGCGTGGCCGGCCACGCGGACGGCGTGCACCAGCGACGCCTCGGTGGAGCTTCCAATGCGCCGATCCTGGAAGTGATAGAAGAAGTGAATCTGGTCGTTCTCCGTTGCGCCCAGCACCGTCGTGGCAATCAGGATCGTGGCCACGTTCAGGCCGATCCCGGTCAGGCGCATGAACAGGAACATCACCAGGATCGCAAACAGTGAAGGCACGGTGGCGATGATCCGGGCAGGCCCGCTCCGGAACACCAGGAGGAAGGTGACGAAGATGATCCCGAAGGTGAGGGCGAAGCTCTTGGTCAGCGTCGGCACGAGTTGCGCGTTGATCCGTTCCTCCAGGACGCCGGTGCCGACGATGCGGTAGGAACAGGACGCGAGCATGGGCCTCGAGCGGGCGGCCTCCTCCCACGCCTTCCGGATGGCGAGTTCGAGGCCTTCGAATCGTTCCGGGTCGCCGGCTCGCGTCGTGACCGTGAGATACGTGGCGCCCAGGTCGGATAGATCGACCCACTCCGCCAGGGCCGGCTCCTGCAGCAGCAGCGGCTCGATGTCGGCGGTCATCCTCGAAACGGCACCGGGATCGTCCGGCCACCGATCGCCTCGACCCGCCGCGTACTCCCGAAGGCGCAGCACGGCCGTGAGCCCGACGACGGACCCGACGTGCGGCTGGCGCCGGAGCGAGGCGGCAAACGCCTCGAGCGCGCCCAGCGTGCCGCCCTGCAGCACGACGCCCGGCGGCGTCCGCACCCACACATCGACCGAGGTCAGGCCGAGCACCGTGTCCGAGAAGGCGCGCGTGTCGCGTGCGATCGGCTCGTTCTCATCGACGTACTCCAACGCGTCGGTCGCCATGCGCATCGGGGCGAGCAGGCCTGGGATGCCGAGCAGGGACGCGAGGCCGCCGGTTGCCAGTACCGCGGCCGACGCGAGGATCACCCACCGCCACCGGAACGACCATCCCGGCAGCGCGTCCGCCAAGCGCGCGATCCACGCTCCTGACACCGCGCGCTGTTGACGCGTCGGCGCCCGCAGCGCCACCTGCAGCGCCGGATAGAGGGTGAAGCACACAACCCAGCCGATGGCAATGCCGACGGACGTCCAGATGCCGAGCTGGCGGATCGGCCTGATATCCGACACCGCGAGCGCCGCGAATCCCACACCGGCCGCAAACATCGACGCGCTCACTGCCAGGAACTTGTTCTCGAGCGCCAGGATGCGATGGCGCTCGATGGGGACGCCCGGCGCCTGGTCCACGAAGCGCGAGTGGAGGTAGATCAGGCTGGCGGTCACCGTGATCATCAGAATCAGCGGCACGACCGACGAGATAATCGTGAAGCCGAACCGGGCGAGGCCACCAACCGCCATGCCGAGCAGAACGGCCACCGCCAGCGAAAGCAGGATGGCA
The DNA here is from genome assembly GCA_036381995.1 of Vicinamibacterales bacterium. GTDB lineage: Bacteria > Acidobacteriota > Vicinamibacteria > Vicinamibacterales > Fen-181 > FEN-299. Next base: position 13,699 of record DASVIS010000122.1, read on the forward strand.
GCCAGGGCGCGCCAGGATCGATACAGGCGAACGGTGAGGATCAGGACGAACGCGGCAAACAGCGGGAAGTAGCGGATGGTCGACGCTGCGGTCTCCCGCTCGAGCCACGACTCGAGCCACGGCTTCCCGACGCGGCGGACGTTGGTGATCGCGGCGCGTCCAGCCACCTCCGGAAGCGTGTCCGCCAGTGCGCAGTCGATGCGGCCAAGAGCGACATCCCGTTCGGCCCCGCCCGCGACGTCGAGGGCAAGTACGATGGCCAGGAAGCGGTCGCCGACCAGCCCCTGGTCGCGGAAGAACCGCGTCCCCGACACGAACGCGGCCAGCGCGTCGGCAGCACCGGGCTGCGTCCGCCCGCCCGGCCGCATCCGGTCCCAGACGGTCAGCGCCGAGTAGGTCGTCACCTTCGGCACTCGGTCGAGGGCGGCCTGGAGATCGCGGATGCCCTCGACCGTCGTGGCGGCGAGCGGGTGCGGGGATTCGACGAGCAGCAACGCGACCGGGCGCTCCGGGAAGATCCGGTGGAACTCGCGCGTGGCGGCCACGGCCGGGTCCGAGGCCACGACCATGCGGTCTATCGTATTGTCCTTGGGGATTCGGAGAGCGAGCAGGACGGCACCCGGCACGAGCATCGCGTACACCGCGATGATCCACCAGCGGACACGCGCGACTTGTGCGAAGATGGCGGCGACGCGCGAGATCGGGAGGACGTCTGTCAATCTGCACATCATATCCGCTCGGAGGTTCGATCGTGCCCACCGAGGAACGCCGCTCTCCGGCCGGCGCCGTCGGCCTCGCCCTGGCACTGGCCGTTGCCGTCGCCCTGGGTGTGCGCGGCGCCGCCGCGCCGATCGGTCCGGTGACGTTGGTGATCTGTGCGCCCGGATATCCGGGCTCCACTGCCGAAGCGCAGCCCGCGATGGATGCGCTGGCCACGGCCGCCGCGGCCGCTGCCGGCTGGAAACCCGGCGATCTGCGCGCGGTGTATTTCGAGACCGAGAAGGCAGGACTTGCCCGGCTGGCAGCGCCAGACGCGGCCGTTGCCCTCGTGCCGCTGCCGTTCTGGCTGCAGCATCACGACGCGCTGAAGCTGGCAGCCCACCTTCAGGCCGTCGAGCAGGGCGGCGAACCAGCCGAGGCCTGGACGCTGGTGGCTCCTGCCGGGTCCGTGACGGCGGCGTCGAGCCTCGCCGGGTTCGAACTGATCAGCTCCAGTGCCTACGCGCCGCGCTTCGTTCGCGGGCCCGCGCTCGGCGCGTGGGGAGCGCTGCCGCCCGATATTCGCATGACGTTCTCGAACGCCGTCCTCACGGCGCTCCGTCGCGCGAGTTCGGGCAACCGGGTGGCTGTCCTGCTCGACCGCGCATCGGCGGCCGCGCTTCCGACGCTGCCGTTCGCGTCGAAGCTGCAGGTGGTGACCAGGTCGGTCCCGCTGCCTGTGTCCGTGCTCTCGGTCGTCGGCGGTCGCCTGCCGGCTGCGAGAGTGAGAAGTCTCCTCGACGGCTTGACGTCTCTCGGCGCGACGCCGGCGGGAGTCGACGTACTGGCCGGCGTCCGCCTGGCCCGGTTCGTCGTGGCCGACCAGGCAGCGCTGGCGAGGGTTCGCGACCTGTTCGACCGCACAAAGGAGTGAGATAAGGGCGATGCGCGCTCTGACCTGGCTCGTCCCGCTTGTCCTGGCAGGCGCCTGCGTCCATGCGCTGCACGAACCCCCGCCCTTGGGATCCCTGGGCAGCCCGACGCTGCCGGCCCGCGCGGATCTCACGTCCTCTCGCCCGGTTGACGTGGACGCGCTGCTGCCGGATGCGGCTGCCAGGTTTGGCGAGCGTCCTGACACGTCCGCCGTCGCTGCCGCCCTCGATCTCTACCTTCGTGCCGCTCGGGCAGATGAGCATCGAGTGGAAGGCCTGCTCGGTGCCGCCACGGCGTTGGCGTGGCTCGTCGAGCACGAGCACGATGCCGCGCGGCGCCAGGCGCTGGCGATCGAGGCGGTCCAGGCATGCCAGTGGTGCCTGCGCCGGGCGCCCGGAAACGTGGAGTGCACATATCACCTGGCGCT
>DASVIS010000123.1:0-21338 GCA_036381995.1 Vicinamibacterales bacterium
GGTCGGAGGCACGAGTTTCGCGCGCAGCAAGTTCAATCGGGCGACGCAGGCCTACCGGCAGATGGGTTCCGGGTTCAAGCCGGTCGTTTACACCGCGGCCATCGACAGGGGCTTCACGCCGACGACCGTTCTGCTCGACACACCGGTTTCGTACTCGGCTGGTGCCGGCCAGCCGCCATACTCGCCGCATGACTACGACGGCAAGTACGAAGGGGCGATCACGCTGCGCCGCGCGCTCGAACAGTCGCGCAATATCCCCGCCGTGCGGACGATGGAGCAGATCGGGCCGAGGCATGTGGTGGAGTACGCACGACTGTTCGGGTTCCAGGGGCCCATGGAGCCATATCTGTCGCTGGCCCTCGGCTCGGCCGAGGCCAGCCTGCTCGAAGTCACGGCCGCCTACTCGGTGTTTCCGAACCAGGGCGTGCTGATGAAGCCGTATCAGATTCTCAAGATCGTGGATCGGCAGGGCAACCTGCTGGAAGAGAATCGCCCGCAGCCGCGCGAGGCAATCAGGGCGGATACGGCCTACGTCATGACCAGCTTGATGCGGGGCGTCGTGCAGCGTGGCACCGGCGCGGCTGCAGCGGCCCTCGAGTGGCCGCTCGGGGGCAAGACCGGGACGACGAACGACTTCACCGACGCGTGGTTCACCGGATTCGACCCGAACCTGACTGCCGGGGTCTGGGTCGGCCACGACGACAAGAAACCGCTCGGGCCATCGGAGACCGGCGCCATGGCCGCGCTGCCGATCTGGATCGACCTCATGAAGGTCTACATCGACAAGCGCGGCGACCGGCAGAATCCCCCGACGTTCGAAGCGCCCGGCAACATCGTATTCGTCAACATCGATCGGGCTTCAGGGCAGCCGTTGCCCGGCGACTCTCCAGGAGCCCTCAGCGAGGCGTTCATCGCCGGGACCCAGCCGGGCGGCATCAGGCAGTAAAGATGCGGATCCTTACGGTTGGATCATTTCGCCCCGCCGAATCCATTTATTTGGATCTGACGTCACGGCCGCCTGATTTCGCAGGCCGATCGAATCTGTCAAACGCTTATCAGTCAATATGATAGAAGACATCATGCCCCAGGCGCATGGTCGGCGCGCATGGCCGATCTCTTGCGTATACAATAACCCTGGTGTTACCGCTCTGCGCGGACTCCGGAAATCCCCCCGGATGGAAGCGCCTGGTGACATGGCTTTGCTCCTGAGGAGGATACTTATGGATCGAGAAGGTTTTAGGGCAACTGGACGGGTTCCGCGCCTGGCGTGGGGGCTCGTCCTGTTGTGGCTGCTCGTGATTGGATTGCCTTTGGCTGCGGTCGCCCAGACCGTTACCGGCCGCGTCGCTGGCGTGGTCACCGATTCGACCGGCGGAGTACTGCCCGGTGTGACGGTTACTCTCAAGGGTGCGGGCGCGGGCGCGGGCACCTCGGCGGTCACCGACTCGAACGGCCGCTACGTCATCGACAAGGTGGCGCCGGGGCCCTACGAGGTCAGCTTTGAACTGGCAGGGTTCGCCAAGCAGACGAGCAACGTGGTCGTGGCGGCTGGCCAGTCTGTCAACGTCGAGATCAAGCTCCAGGTCGGCGGCCGGACCGAGTCGGTCCAGGTCACCGGGTCGCTGATTCCCCGACCGACGCTGGAAGGGATGAGCCCCGTCGCCACCTTGGAGGTTGAAGAGCTCACCTACCGCGGCATCAACCGCGTAGAAGACCTGCTCACCAGCTTGCCGCAGGTTTTCGTGGCGCAGAACTCGTCGATGTCGAACAACGCGTCAGGTACCGCGACGGTTGACCTGCGCTACCTCGGTCAAAACCGCACGCTGGTCCTGATCGACGGGCGCCGGATGCCGAGTGGTGACGCCTTCTCGCAGGGCGCCGACCTGAACTTCATCCCGTCCGCTCTCGTGAAGCGGGTTGACGTCCTGACGGGCGGCGCGTCGGCCACCTACGGTGCCGACGCCGTGGCCGGCGTGGTCAACTTCGTCCTGGACAAGGACTTCACCGGCTTCAAGGGCGGTGTCGAGTACAGCAGCTACCAGCACAACAACAGCAACGCCCTGGCGCAGTCGATCAACCAGGCCAAGGGGTTCAGCTACCCGTCGGGCAGCATGTGGAACCGCGGCCCGATCGACTTCAACATCGCGTTCGGCTCCAAGTTTGCCGACGGCAAGGGTCATGCGTCGTTCTACCTCGACTACCGCCAGACCGACGCGATCACCAAGGATGCGCGCGACTACACGAACTGCTCCGTCCTTGGCGGCATGACCTCGACCGGCCCGACCTGCGGCGGGTCTTCTACGGCTCCGACCGGTCGGTTTTATGCGAATTCGGGTGCAAGCTACACCGTGGATCCCGCCACCGGCAACATGATTCCCTGGGCCTCCAAGTACACGTACAACTACGCGCCGGCCAACTTCATGCAGCGCCCTGACAAGCGCTGGGCGGGCGGCGCATTCCTCAACTACGAGTTGAACAAGCACTTCGAGGTCTACGGTGATGTCATGTTCATGGACGACACCACCGACGCCCAGATCGCCCCGTCCGGCGACTTCGGCAACTCGCTCCTCCTGAATTGCGACAACCCGCTGTTGAACGCCTCGGAAGTGAGCGCCCTCTGCACCAACGAGGGTTACGGCCCGCACGACATTGCGAACGTCCAAATCCTTCGGCGCAACATCGAGGGCGGCGGCCGCACCAACCACCTGAACCACACCGACCTGCGGTACACGGGCGGCCTGAAGGGCGACGTCAACAGCGTGTGGCACTACGACGTGTACGGCATGCAGGCCACGGTGCGCTCGCCGATATCGTACTCCAACGACCTCAACAAGAACAGAATCCAGAACGCACTGCTCGTCACCGGCACCGCGGCCAATCCTGTCTGCACCACCGACACGGAGAATGGCTGCGTTCCGTGGAACATCTTCACGCCGAATCGGGTGACGGCGGCCGCGTTGACCTACCTCTCGCTGGACGAGGTCATGGACACCGGCACGAGAACACGGGTCTTCAACGGAACCCTCACTGGTGACCTGAAGGACTACGGCCTCGTGTTGCCGTGGGCGACCGAGGGCATCAAGGCGGCCCTCGGCGGTGAGTACCGGCAGGAATACCTCTTCGTCCACCCCGACTACCCCTATGAGAACTTTCTGGGCGCAGGAGCGGGCGGTCCGACTCTTCCGGTCGAGGGCACTTACAGCGTGAAGGAGTTCTTCGCTGAAGGGCTGGTCCCCCTCGTTCAGGACAAGCCGTTTTTCAAGGACCTGAGCCTCGAGGCCGGCTGGCGCGAGTCCAACTACAGCAGCACCGGAACGCACGCCACCTACAAGGTCCAGGGTTCCTGGGCCCTGAGCTCGGACTTCAAGATGCGCCTGGGCTACAACCGTGCGACCCGGTCCCCGAACATCCAAGAGTTGTTCCAGGCGCAGGGACTCAACCTCGGCGGCAGCACGGACCTCTGCGCGGGCGTCTTCTCCCAAGGCGAGGCGCCCACTGCCACCCAGGCCCAGTGCGCGGCGATGGGTGTGCCGGCCTCGGCGTACGGCACGATCTCCCCGAACTCGGCCCAGCAGTACAACACCCTTGAAGGCGGCAACCCGAACCTCAGCCCTGAGGTCGCCAACACGTGGACCGCAGGGGCGGTACTGACCCCGAGGAGGTTCATCCCGGGCTTCACGGCCACTCTCGACTACTACAACGTCAAGCTCAACGGCACGATCGGATCATTGGGATCGAGCGACATCCAGAACGCTTGCGCTACCACTGGTCAGCTGTGCAACCTCATCCACCGCGACCAGTTCTACTCGACGTGGAGGACACCCGGCGGTTACATCCTCTCGACTAACGCCAACGTCGGCCAGAGCCAGTCGAAGGGTATCGACGTCACCGGCAGCTACACCAGGCCCATTCCGCATGATCTTGGCGCATTCAGCGTCAATCTCATCGGCACCTACCTGCTGAAGCAGTACATCAACACGGGGGTGTTCGACTACGACTGCGTCGGGTTCTTCGGCAACGTGTGCGGCGTGCCGACGCCGACGTGGCGGCATCTCACCCGCTTCGCGTGGGAGACGCCGTGGAAGGTCACGGTGACAGCCGGCTGGCGCATGCTCGGTAAGGTCATGATCGACGAATCCAGCACCAACCCCAACCTGGGGGTGACCGGCTCCGCCCGTGCGGGCCAATTGGCCCTCGACACGGCCAACAACATCCTTGAAATCCCGGCCATGCATTACCTGGATCTCGGGGTGACATGGAAGGTGACGAAGTGGGCCACGTTCATTGCGGGCGCCAACAACGTGTTCGACAAGGAACCTCCGCTCGCCCCTGGCCAGTCGCCCAACGACTACGGCGCAGGGTTCTATGGCACGTATGATTCCCTGGGCCGCTACATCCACACGGGGATCCAGTTCACGTTCTAGTCAACCTGGAACGCGGTACGACAAAAAAGGGGCGGTCCCTCGGAGGGACCGCCCCTTTTTCTTGCTGCGCCGGGCGAATGCTACCCGACCTTGATCTTGTCCAGCTGCTTGATCATGTCTCGCGCGTTTGCGGCCTCCGGGGTAGTCGGGGCGAGCGCGACGACCTTCTCGAGGTGGCTCTTCGCTTCGGCGTTGTTGCCTTCGTTCACCAGGATCAGCGCCAGATAGTAGTGGGCCAACGGCTGGTTCGAATCGAGCTCGAGGACCTTGAGAAATCTCGCCTTGGCGTGGTCCTTGTCATTGGCGTCGTAGGCGTCGAAGGCCAGCTTCAGGAGCCCGTTCTTCGCGATGGCGGGCTCCACGACAGAGAGGCCCACCAGCGAGTCGGCAAGCCTGTCCTTGTCTCCCAGGGCGAGGCAGGCATTGTACCGAAGCCGCAGCGCCGCCTGGTTCTTGGGGTCCAGCTTCAAGATGGATTCCGCAGCGGTCGCCGCCTCGTCATTGCGGCCGATCTTGAGACCAGCGGTGGCGAGGCCGACCAGCGACGCCTGCAAGTTCGGATCGAGGCCGAGAGCTTCCTGGAACTTCGTAAAGGCGCCCGCATTGTCTCCGGCCTTTACGAGGGCGACAGCCTCGTTGTGAACCTTCTTCGCCTCCTCGGCCCGGCGGCCGGCGCCTTCCAGGTCCTTCAGCGCCGCTGCGGCCTTGGCGTCATCCTTGAGGTTCTTATAGGCCTGCCACCGCGCCGTCAGGGCCGCCTCGTCGCGGGAGCCGAGGGCCATGGCCTTCTCCGCGGACTCCGCAGCTTCCTTGTCGTGCCCCGTCTGCACCTGGACGGTGCTGAGCAGCACCCAAGCCTGGACCAGCTTGGGATCGTGCCCCACAGCCTCCTTGAGCTTCGCCTCGGCCGTCGCGTTGTTCTTGGCCTTGAGGGCCGTGATGCCGGCGTTGTAGGCGAGGGTGGCTGGCTCGGACGTCGAGGCTGGGGGCGGGCCGCCAGCCGCCGGCGCGGCGACAGCTGCCTGCGCGCTTGCCGGGCGCATCGTCCAGTCGAACTTCTGGCTGCCCTCCGCGTGCCAATCCTGGTTGGCCTCGAGCGTTTCGAAGCCGTCCTTCTCGAATCGATAGTGGTACGTCACCTCGATGACGTGGAAGTCGATCGTGAAACTGCCCTTCTTATCTGTGGTTCGGACCTCTTTGAAATTCGGGACCTGCGCGGAGGTCACGGTCACGCTGACTCCCTGAATCGGTTTGCCCTCCGGGTCGACGACCCTGCCGACAAGCCTCGCTCTATCCCGGGCGAAGGCCAGCGCCGGGACCATCAAGATCAGAACCAGAAACCAAGCCACTGTGCGCTGGCTGGTAGACATCACGGTTACCTCTCTTCTCATTGAAATGCCAAGGGATCGAAGAAGAAACGACAGCAATCTATTTTGATCGTACTCCCGGGCGGGGCACTGTCAAGCCCATCTTGAACACTGAGCGCCCTCAGGCAGTGAAGATGCTCATGTCCTTGGGGCGGACGAACACCTCCGTCCCGGCTTCCAGGGCGAGCGCGCTGTAGCGGTCCTGCGACATCTCGACCCGCACAGGGTCGCCCCACTCGGCCACCAGGTCCACCTTCACGAGCGGCCCGGCGGGGTTGACGTGCGCCACGCGCGCTCGAAACTGCTGTTCGCCGTTGCCGACGCGATCGATCTCGAGCTGGTGCGGCCGGATGTAGAGCGTGGCGATTCTCGCCTCACGATCGGCCGGACCGGGCGCATCGAACTCGAGCGAACCGATGTAGGCCTTCCCGCGTTCGATGCGGCCGTGGAACAGGTTCACGTCGCCGAGGAAATCGTAGACGAACGGCGTCGCAGGGTGCGCGTAGACCTCGGGCGGCGTGCCCACCTGCTCGACGCGGCCCTGGTTCATCACCACGACGCGGTCGGCCGCCTCGAGCGCTTCTTCCTGATCGTGCGTGACGAAGATGCTGGTGACGTGCAGGTCGTCGTGCAGGCGGCGGAGCCAGCGCCGGAGTTCCTTGCGCACCTTCGCGTCGAGCGCGCCGAACGGCTCATCGAGCAGCAGCACTTCCGGCTCGACCGCCAGCGCGCGCGCCAGGGCGACGCGCTGACGCTGACCGCCGGACAGCTGCGAGGGGACGCGGCCTGCCATCGCCTCGAGCTGCACGAGCGCGAGCAGCCGGTGCACGCGCCGCTCGATCTCGGCGCCCGAAGGCCTCGTGTCGCGCGGTCTCACGCGCAGGCCGAACGCGATGTTCTCGAAGACCGACATGTGGCGGAACAACGCGTAGTGCTGGAAGACGAAGCCGACCCGGCGGTCCGCGATGTGCCGATCGGTCGAGTCCTGTTCGTCGAACAGGATGCGGCCCTCATCGGGAATCTCCAGCCCCGCGACGACCCGCAGCAGGGTCGTCTTGCCCGAGCCGGAAGGACCGAGCAAGGCCACGATTTCGCCCGTCTCGACGCGGAGGCTCACGTCCGTGATGGCCGCGAACGCACCGAACCGCTTGGTCAATCCAACGACTTCGATACTCACACGTCACGCCCTATCTTCACACCCACGGATTTGAACCACAGAGCTCACAAAGGGCCGGCGTCGCACATCGGCCCTACTGCGTGATCTGCCGACCGACGAGGGTCTTGGCCGCCAGGGTCGCCAGCGCCATCAGCGCGAGCACCGAGGCCACGGCAAACGCGGCCGCGAAGTTGTACTCGTTGTACAGGATCTCGACGTGCAGCGGCGCGGTGTTGGTCTGGCCGCGGATGTGCCCAGACACGATCGACACCGCGCCGAACTCGCCAATCGCGCGGGCGTTCAGCAGCACGACGCCGTAGAGGAGCGCCCAGTGGATGTTCGGCAGCGTCACACGCCTGAACATCTGCCACGCGCTCGCTCCCAGCGCCAGCGCTGCCTGCTCCTCCTCCGATCCCTGCTCCTGCATCACGGGAATCAGCTCGCGCGCCACGAACGGCACGGTCACGAACATCGTCGCGAGCAGGATCCCGGGCACCGCGAAGATGATCTTGATACCGTGCGCCATCAGCCAGGGGCCGAACAGGCCCTGCGCCCCGAACATCAGGACGAAGACCAGCCCGGAGACCACTGGCGAGATCGCAAACGGCAGGTCGATGAGCGTGATCAGCAGCCCGCGCCCCGGAAACTCGAACCGCGCGATCGCCCACGCCGCCGCGAGGCCGAACAGCGTATTGACCGGGACCGCCACCAACGCCGTGACGGCGGTCAGCCGCAATGCCGCGAGCGCGGTCGGCTCGACGAGCGCCAACCAGTACTCGCGTGGACCGTCGGCGAAGGCCTGCACGAACACGGCCGCCAGCGGCACGAACAGGAAGCACGACAGAAACGCCAGCGCCACCGTCGTCAGCGCCCGGCGCACGGCCGGCGATTCCGTCCGGTGCTCGGCGACCGTCCTCATGCGAGCGCCCCCCGCCGCCGGCTCCACGCCTGGAGCAGATTGATGGTCAGCAGGATGACGAACGAGACGCCGAGCATCATCGAGGCAATCGCGGTGGCCCCCGCGTAGTCGAACTGCTCGAGCCGCGCCACGATCAACAGCGTGATGACCTCCGTCCGCAGGGGTAGATTGCCCGAGATGAAGACGACCGACCCGTACTCACCGAGCGCACGCGCGAACGCGAGGGTGAAGCCGGTCAGCAGCGCCGGCGCGATCGACGGCAGCAGGACGCGGCGGAACGTCTGCCACCGGCTCGCGCCGAGGCTCGTCGCCGCATCCTCGATCTCGGCGTCGAGGTCTTCGAGCACCGGCTGGACCGCACGCACGACGAATGGCAGGCCGATGAACGTCAGCGCAACGACGACCCCCAGCCGCGTGAACGCCACCTGGATGCCCAGGGGGGCAAGTTGTCGCCCGAGCCATCCGGCCGGGGAATAGACCGCCGTCAGGGCGATGCCGGCCACCGACGTGGGCAGGGCGAACGGGAGATCCACGCACGCGTCGATGAGCCGCCGTCCCGGGAAGTGGTACCGAACCAGCACCCAGGCCACCAGCAGGCCAAAGGTCGCATTGACGACGGCGGCGATGCCGGCTGCGCCAAGGCTCAATCGAAAGGCGGCCAGCGCCCGCTCGCTGGTAACCGAGGCGACGAACGCGGACCACGTCATGGCGTGAGTCCTCAGGACGACTCCGCTGAGGGGAATCAGCACGAGCAGGCACAGATAGGAGATCGTGAAACCGAGCGAGAGCCCGAAACCGGGCAGCACGTGTCGGCGCGGCCGGAACGGCATATCGCCTTACTTCCACCCCTGGAAGATCTGGTCGAAGATCCCGCCCTCGTCGAAGTGCGTCTTCTGAGCCGCCGCCCAACCACCGAAATCGCGGTCGATCGTCAGCGCGCGGACATCCGGGAACTGCGCGCGGTGCCGCGCCAGGACGTCGGGGTTCCGTGGACGGTAGTGGTGCCGCGCCGCGATTTCCTGCGCCTCGGGCGAGTAGAGGAACTCCAGGTACGCCTGCGCCGCCCGCCGTGTCCCCCGGCGGTCCACCACCTTGTCCACCACCGCCACGGGCGGCTCGGCAAGGATCGTCAGCGACGGCACGACAATGGACACCCGTCCCTTGCCGACCTTCTCCACTGCCAGAAGCGCCTCGTTCTCCCACGCGATCAGGACGTCGCCGATGCCCCGCTGCACGAACGTGGTCGTCGCGGCCCTTGCGCCCGAATCGAGCACCGGGACGTTCTTGAAGAGACGCGTGACGAACTCGCGGGCTTTCGCGTCGGTGCCGCCTGGCTGCGTTCGGGAGAACCCCCATGCGGCAAGATAGTTCCAGCGGGCGCCACCCGACGTCTTCGGATTCGGCGTGATGACGACCGTCCCGGGCTTCACCAGGTCGTTCCAGTCGCGGATGCCCCTGGGGTTCCCCTTCCGGACGAGAAACACGATGATCGAGGTGTACGGCGTGCTGTTGTCGGGGAGTCGCCTCTGCCAGCCGCCGGCGATGAGCCCCCTGTGCTGGATTGCGTCGATGTCGTAGGCCAGCGCCAGCGTCACGACGTCGGCCTCGAGACCGTCGATGACCGATCGCGCCTGCTTGCCCGATCCGCCGTGCGACTGGTTGATCGTCAGCGCCTGACCGCCCTTGCCCATCCGAGCACGGTTGAACGCCGCGTTGATTTCCTGGTAGAACTCGCGCGTCGGGTCGTACGACACATTGAGCAGCGTCGCCGATTGCGCCTGTACAAATCGCGGCACCGAGACGGCCGCGACAACCGCGAGTCCCACCCAGAACCCAGGGCCGATTCGACGCATGATGTCGCTCCTGAAATCGCCAGCCCGGATTCGTCCCGACCGTCCACCTTCCCGCCTGCCTCCGTCCGCGCCCGTCGCTCAGACGGGCCGGCTCGAGCGGCCCGGCTGGCGCCGTGATGCCCGGTCCACTGCCCGATTGACGCCCGCCAGGCTGGCACCCTCCAGGATGCGCGCCGTCTCGTCCCTCACGTCCTTCATGACCAGGCGGATGCCGCACCGCTGCTCGTCGGCGCACTCGTCGCAGCGCTGGTAGGCTGTCTGGGAGACGCACGGCGTGAGCGCGAGCGGACCGTCGAGCACCCGCAGCACCTCACCGAAATCGATCGTCGCGGGATCGCGGGCCAGGTGATACCCGCCGCCCTTGCCCCGGCGGCTCCGCACGATCCCCCGCCGCCTGAGGTCGAGCAGGATCAGTTGGAGGAACTTCTCGGGGATTCCCTCCCGCTCGGAGATCTCCGACGCGAGGATCGGCCCGCGGCGGTAATCACGGGCGAGGAGAAGGAGCGCCTTGAGGCCGTACTTCGACTTTCTCGTCAGCACGGGCTAATTGTCCAGTAACTCAATGGACAATGTCAACAGTGACGCACGAGCCCTCTAGTGGTCAGTGGTCAGTCGCTGTCCGTCGCGGCCTGGCCCAGCGTGCCGGCGGCCTTCTGTTTGAGGTAGGCCATGATGAAGGGGTCGATGTCCCCGTCGAGGACGCGGTTGACGTCCCCCACTTCTTCCTTCGTCCGGTGATCCTTCACCATCTGGTAGGGGTGCAGCACGTAGCTCCGAATCTGGCTGCCGAACGCGATGTCGCGCTTCTCGCCGCCGAGCTGGTCGAGTTTCGCCTGCTGCTCCTTCATCTTCAGGTCGTAGAGCCGCGCCCGCAGCACCTTCATCGCGGAGTCGCGGTTCCGTCCCTGCGAGCGCTCGTTCTGGCAGGTGACGACGATCCCCGTCGGGAGGTGCGTGATGCGGACCGCAGAATCGGTGACGTTGAGGTGCTGCCCGCCGCACCCGCTCGATCGGTAGGTATCCACCCGCAAGTCCTTCTCGTCGATCCCCACGTCCACGTCGTCGGGCAGCTCGGGCCACACGTAGACGGAGGCGAACGACGTGTGCCGGCGGGCAGCCTGGTCGAACGGCGAGATCCGGACGAGCCGATGGACACCGGCCTCGGCGGCCATCATGCCGTACGCGTAGTCGCCGCTGATCGTGAACGTGGCGCTCTTGAGCCCCGCCTCGTCGCCGGGCTGGTAGTCCATCAACTCGCGGCGCAGCCCCTTGCGCTCGATCCAGCGCAGGTACATCCGGAGCAGCATCTCGGCCCAATCCTGCGACTCGGTGCCGCCCGCGCCCGGGTGAATCGTGACGATGGCGTTCTTCTGATCGTGTTCACCGCCGAGGAGCTTCTTGGTCTCGGCCGCATCGACGTCCCGGGTCAGCGCGTCGAGCCCGTCGGCCAGTTCCCGTCCGACGTCCTCGCCCTGCTGCGCCCATTCGACGAGGACCGACAGGTCGTCCTCGCGCTTCTTCAGCCCGTCCACCATCTCGACTTCCTGCACGAGACGGCGGCGGCGCTGCAGCACCTTCTGCGCCTCCGCCTGGTCCTTCCAGAAGTCGGGCTGCCCGACCTGGGTTTCGAGACGGCTCAGCTCCGCGCGCGACGCGGCGCGGTCAAAGATAGCTCCGCAGCTCGGATGACCGCTTCGCCAACTCCTGGTACCGCCGTACGAGATCCTCGATCGCGATCGCCACGCATCACCTCCCGCCTTCGCCCTTCGGGCTTCGGCGGGGCAAGCCCGCCGCCCACGGCCGTGACTCGGTTGCCTGTCTTTCAATTCTCAATTCTCAATTCCTGTATTTCCCCCATCCTCGCTCCTCAGTATCTCACCTTCCTCCGCATCGTGGCCACGAGCGCCACGAGCGTCGCGACCGCGCACGCGTAGGCGAACACGTCCCCGATGCGCGCGTAGACCGTGAGCGCGGTCAGGAATCGAACGTCGCCGACCAGCGCGGCCTGCTCGAACAGCCCGCTGCGCACGAGCACCCGTCCGTACGGGTCGACGACGCCGCTGATGCCCGTATTGGCGGCCCTGGCCAGGTAGCGCCCCTGTTCGATGGCACGGAGTGACGCCATCTCGAAGTGTTGCCGCGCCGCCGACGAACGCCCGAACCAGGCGTCGTTGGTGATCGTCGTCAGCAACTGGCTGCCGGACAGCGTGGCCTGACGGGCAAGATCGGGATACACCACCTCGTAGCAGATCGCCGTGCTCGCCGGGTGTCCCGCCACCGGCAACAGCACGATGCGGTCGCCCGCCGAGAAGTCCGAAACGGCCTGCACCAGCGGACCGGCAAAGAACAGGAGCCGCTTGACCGGCACGTATTCGCCGAAGGGCACCAGGTGCATCTTTCGATAGATGGCCGCCACGGTGCCGTCCGGGTCGACGAGGAACGCCGAGTTGAAATAGCGCGGCGGCGCGGAACGCTCGATCTGATCGCTGCCGAACAGCAGGTAGCTGTGCGTTTGAAACGCCAGTTGCCGCACGCGGTCGCCGACGAGCGGGTCTTCCTGGAAGAAGAACGGGAGCGCCGACTCGGGCCACAGGATGAACCGCGCGCCCTTGCCCGAGGCCTCGCGGGTCAGGTCGATGTACGTCTGCACGATGGCCGTCGCCCGCTCGGGGTTCCACTTCTCGTCCTGGGAGACGTTTCCCTGGATGAGCCCAACCCGGAGCGGGACACCCTCGCGCGTCAGCGCATTATCGCGCATCCTCGCGCTTCCCCACACAGCCGTGACGAGCACCACGGCGGCCGCGATTCCCGCCAGCCACCACCGCGTGCCCGTGCAATCGAACACGATCAGCACCAACGCCGTGCTGACGAGCGCGACGACCGCCGACAGGCCGTAGACACCGCACACGCTGGCCAACTGCGCGATCGGCAGCACCGTCGCCTGGCTGTAGCCGAGGAGCACCCAGGGAAATCCGGTGAAGGCGTAGCTCCGGCCGAGTTCGGTCGTCACCCAGACGGCCGGCGCCAGCAACAGGCCGCGAACACCGAGGCGCACGACCAGCCGGTGAACGATCAACGCGAACAGCGCAGGGTACAGCGCGAGATACGCGGCCAGCACGAGCATCAGCAGCACGGCGACCACCGACGGCAGGTCGCCGTACTGCCGCATCACCGAGCCGGTCCAGTACGTGGTCCCGACGAAGTACACGAGGCCGGCGATGAGACCGAGAGAGAACGCGCGAAGCGATCGCGGGCGTGGAGATGGCAACTCCGCGCCGCACTGAAGGAGACTGGCCAGAAGGGGCGCCAAGGCAATCCACGCGATGGCCGGATGGCCGAACCGCGGCACGCTCAACGCCAGCAGGATGCCGGACAGCAGGGCTAGCGAGCAGGCGTAAGCAATGGCTTGAATTTCTCCTCTTTCTCGAGACGTCGCCTGGCCGTGTCGGCCTCCTTGCGCGTCTTGAATCTGCCGACGCGGACGCTGTATAGCGTCGAGCCCTTGCTGGACATCGGCACCACGAACGTGCTGTAGCCCTTCCCGGCCAGGCGCGATGCCAGGGCGTCCGCCGTGGCCTTGTCGCGATAGGCCGCGAGTCGCAGGGCAAAACCGGCTCCGGCCGGATCACTGCTCGCTGCCGCAGCCGGCTCCGCCGTGGGGGGAGCCGGCGCGGCCTTCGCCTTCACGTTGGCGGCCTTCGGATCGGCGGCCTTCGCGGCTTTCGCCGCGGGCTTCTCGCTCACCTCGCGGCCCCTGGGGCCGTTCGTCGGTTTCGTGGCCTCCGCAGGCGCCGACTGGCCCTCGAGACGCGAATAGTAGCTGAGATCTTCCTCCGGCTGCGGCGGCGGGCTTGCCGGCGGAGTCTGGGGCGCGGCCTTCGGGGCCGGCTGCAGCGCGGCGGCCGAGGCTGTCGGATCGACCGCTCCCGGCGTGGCCTGCGTCAGCGCTTCAGCGGCGACCGCCTGGTCCTTCTGTGTCCGCACCCCACGCCCGACGAGCACACCGCACAGGAACGTCACCACGAGGACGACCGCCGTGGTCATGAACAGGAAGATCAGCTGCTTCCCGCTCAACTGGATTTCGTGAAAACCGTCGTCGGCCATGAGGCGCCATGACTCCTACTGGTGCGTTCCCTCCGCGCTCGCTGCCTTGCTGGCATAGCGGCCCAGCAGGTTCAGCATCTCAATGGGCAGCGGGAAGATGATAGTCGAGTTCTTCTCCGACGCGATTTCGGTGAGCGTCTGGAGGTAACGAAGCGTAATCGTCATCGGCTCGACGGCCATGACGGTAGCGGCCTGCGCCAGCTTCTCGGATGCCTCCAACTCGCCGGCAGCGTGGATGATCTTAGCACGTTTCTCGCGCTCGGCTTCGGCCTGACGAGCCATCGCGCGCTGCATGTTTTCGGGCAGATCGACGTGCTTCACCTCGACGGCCGACACCTTGATGCCCCACGGATCCGTGTGCTGATCGAGGATATGCTGAAGCTGCTGATTGAGGCGGTCGCGCTGCGACAGGAGGTCGTCCAGCTCGCACTGTCCCAACACGCTCCGCAACGTCGTTTGCGCCAGCTGAGACGTCGCGTAGTGGTAGTTCTCCACCTCGACGATCGCGCGCCGGGGATCCATCACCCGGAAGTACACGACCGCGTTCACCTTCACCGACACGTTGTCGCGGGTAATGACGTCCTGCGGCGGCACGTCCATGACGATCGTCCGGAGGCTGACGCGCACGATCCGGTCGATCGGGACGAAGACGAGAATCACCCCCGGCCCTTTCGGCTGCGGCAGCAGCTTGCCCAGCCGGAAGATCACGCCGCGCTCGTACTCCGCGAGGATCTTGATCGAGCTCAGGAGGTACAAGACGACGATCAGCAGGAACAGCATGAACGGCTGATAGGCGGGCATGTGCGGCACCTCTCAATGAAAGAAACCAGAACACAGAAGACCGAGCACGGCAGACGGGAGACACCGGGCGTGCGTCACGGTTTGGGGCGCCTGCGGCCCACGCGCAACGTCAGGCCCTCGCTCTCTTCGACGAACACCTCTTCACCTTCGGCGATCGATTCCTCGGCGATGGCGTTCCAGATCTCTCCGTGCGTGGCCACACGGCCGGGCGTGCCGGGCGCAATCGGACTCAACACCCGTCCGGCTTCGCCGATCATCCCGGCCGACCCGGTCGTCGGCCGTCGCCGCTGGGCGGCCAGCCCGAGCCGCACCAGCAGAATCAGGATCGCCGACAGCCCCGCGACCACGGGCAGGATCACCAAGAGACTGACCTGCAGCTCGGGCGCGGTCGTGTCCATCAGCATCATCGAACCGAACAGGAGGCTGATGATCCCGCCAACGCTCAGGACGCCATGACTGATCACCTTCACCTCGAGGATGAGGAGCCCCACGCCGAACAGGATGAGCAGAATCCCCGCATAGTTCACCGGGAGCACCTGGAACGTGAAGAACGCCAGCAGCAGGCACAGTCCCCCGGCCACGCCGGGAAGCACGGCGCCAGGGTTCCACAATTCGATGGTCAGTCCGAGCATCCCGAGGCTGAGCAGGAGGTAGGCGATGTTCGGATGCGCCAGCGCGCTGAGCAGCCGCTGCCGCCAGTTCATCTCGAGCGAGACCACGCGGGCGCCGCTGGTATGGATTACGACGGTCCTGCCGTCGAACCGCCGGACGGTGCGGCCGTCGACTTTGGCGAGCAGTTGCGGGACGTCCGCCACCACCAGGTCGATGAGCGGCGGCGTCGCGCCGATCGCCTCGCTCTCGGTGAACGAGCGGCTCTCGCGCACGGCCTCGTCGGCGAGTTGCGCGTTGCGCCCGCGGCCGGTCGCCCACGTCCGGGCCGCCGCCGCGACATCGGACGCCATCTTCTTCGCCATCGTCTCATCGACCTTCTCGCCGCCGCCCTCGACCGGGTGCGCCGCGCCGATGTGCGTGCCCGGCGCCATCGCGGCGATGTCAGCCGCGATCGTAATCAGAAAACCGGCGGAGGCCGCGCGGCTGCCGGACGGCCCGATGAACACAGCCACCGGAGTCCTGGCCGACAGCATGCGGGAGACGATGGTGTTGGTGGAGTCGAGGAGACCGCCGGGCGTCCGCAGCGTGAAGACAACGAGCGATGCGCCGTCGCGATCCGCCCGCTCCATGGCTTCGACCATGAATTCGGCTGAAACCGGATGGATCAACGCATCGACGACGGCGGAATACACGAGGGGACGGGATGACTGTGACCAGGCGGGGCCCTGCGAGAAGGCGACCAGCAGCGTCGAGAACAGCACGAGGAACCGGCCCACTGCCCTTCGACGCTGGCCGCCACCTACGGACGCCCGCTGCAACATTGATCACCTGCCGGGGAGATTATATCCCTACGGAGGAGGCATTACCGCTGCGACGCGTCCAGCCTGGCCGCCAACTGCTTCGCTTCGGCGCCGTTCGGGTCGATCTGCAGCGCTTTCTGCAGTTCCGCGCGCGCACGGGCCACGTCTTTGGCCTCGAGGTACGCTTCCCCCAGGGCGGCGTGCGCGGCGGACGAATCCTGGCTCCAGAGGGAGATCTTCAGGGCTTCGGTCGCTTCGGCCAGGCGGCCGGTTCTCAGGTAGATGCGGCCGAGCAGGAGGTGAACATCAGCCTGATACGGCAGGAGGTACAGCGACCGCTTCAGCTCCTGGATCGCTTCGACGTCCTGCTTCTGCTCGAACATCCGGCGGCCCCGGTCCGCGTGAAACGCGGCCAGGTCCTTCTGGTCCTTCTGCTCGGTGGGGACGAGCGCCGTATCGAGCAGCGTGAGTCGAGGCGCGTCCAGGTCGTCGCGAAGCCGCTCGAGACCCTTGGGAACCGGCTCGGACGCGGCGTTCGGTCGTCGCTCCCAGTCGGCGTACGTCGACGAGAGCTGCCTGGCCAGCTCCTTTTCCCGTTCACCCTCCACCGGCGCGTTCGTCGCGTGCAGCACGGCGCCGAGCACGAAGTGCGCGTCCCCGTCGGCCGGATTGCGCCGGACCGCCTCCTTCAGCCAGTAGGCCGCCGCCTGCGGATCCTTGTCGAGCCAGTAGGCATAGCCCAGGTTGAACGCGTAGTCGGGGTCCTGCGGATCGGCTTCCGCGGCTTTGGTGAAGTAGTACGTGGCGCGACCGGTCTGAGGCGTCCCGCCGCGACGGGCCTGGATGACGCCGAGATTGTTGAACAGCGTTGGCGTCGCTGACACGTCGAGCAGCGCCTTCAGCCCCTGGAACGCCTCGTCGTACTGCTTGAGGTGGATCTTCGAGAGCGCGATGAGAAATCGCGCCCGCCGGTACAGGCGTGATGCCATCGGGACGCCGAGAGCCGCCGTCGCAGCGCGCGCATGATCGCCCTGAGACGTGTAGACCTGCCAGAGAGCGATTCGCGCGGGGGCGAAGTCGGGCGTCAGCTCGAGGGCGCCGTTCAAGAACCGGATCCGCGCGGCGGTCGTCTCGGCCACCAGGCCCTTGACGTAGTTCTCGAACACAGCGAGCGATCCGTGATCCACGTCGAGCCGTTCGGGCGCCGTCAGCCCGGGCGGGAGGAGCTGCCGAGACAGCCTGTCGAACACCGCGAAGAAGTCGGACAACGGCCCGGTCTCGGCGGCTGGCGGGCGCATCCGGCCGGTGTCGAGCCGAATCGCCCGGGCCTTCACGGTGAGCTGTCCGTCCTCCACGGCGAAGCTTCCCATCACGACCTGGGCGGCGCCGATCATCTGGCCGAGCCGGATCATCGTCGCTTCGGCCAGCGGCGCCACCGGCGGCAGCTGCAGCTGCTCGAAGGCCTTCAGTCGCTGCTCGCGCGAGATCGCCCCGACGCCGAGCGCTTCCAGATTGCTCGTCAGCAATGTGGCCGCGGCCTCCGAGACCCAGTAGTACTTGCCCTCGCGCTGGAGGTTCTCGAACGGCACCACCAGGAGGCGTTCGCGGGCCTGCGCCTGCTGTGCCCCGGCCACGCCGGCCCCGGCGACGAGCATCAGGCAGCAGAGACCGAAAGTCAGGCGGATGGGAGGACAGTTCATTCGGGTGACGTCAGGCTGGTGGTGGATGACACGCGGCGGGCGTCGAGCGTGACGTCGATCAGGCACGACGGATCGCCGATCGCCCGGCACCGATCCAGTCGGACCGTGCCGGGCACTGAATACAACTCGAAGAAGCGCGACACGGTGGCCGCATAGAATCCGCACAGCTGCTCGGAGGACGAGTCGCGATTGTTGCAGAAGAGCGACCCTTGCACCTCGACGGTGCCGTGGCCCTTCTCGAGTCTCAGAACCGCGCGACTGCCGCCATAGGTACTACGGATGGTACGCCGGGCCATGCGCAGCACCACGCGGGAGCGCATCCAGAGCGGCATCGCTCGAACCATCGAACGATGCAGAGACCCCTCGGAGGCCACCGTCCACTCGGCCGCACACTCGCCGGCCCGCCGGGTAATCTGCCGGTACGGCTCACCTTCCTGCCGGAGAAAGCTGAGGACCGCGAGCACCGGCGCCAGTCCGATCGTCCCCTGCCGCAACCCTTCCGGGTTCAGCCAGGTCTCATAGAACTCCAGCCGCATCGGCAAGAGGTCGGCAATGCCCTGGTGGAGGCTGGCGACGAGGATCCGGCCAATTCCCGCTTCGGTCATTTTCTGCTAAGGTAAGAACGCAAGTGGATGCGGCAATTCTCGCGGGTGGCCAGGCGCGCCGGTTCGGCGGCGTCGACAAGAGCACGTTGAGCGTCGGCCGGGTCTCCATTTTCGAACGGCAACTGGCCGTGCTCGATGGGCTGGCCGACCGGGTCTTCGTCGTCGCCGGCGAACCCGCTCGTTTCGAAGGCTATCGCGTGCGCGTCGTGCCCGACCGTCTGCCGGATGCCGGGGCACTTGGCGGCATCTACACGGCGCTGTGCGAGGCCGAGGGCCCGCACGTGCTGATCATTGCGTGCGACCTCCCGTTTCTGAGCGGGCGGCTGCTCGCCCGGCTCGTGGCCCTGGCTGGCGACGCGTACGACGCGGTGGTGCCGCGCGCGGCCGATGGTCTTCAGCCGCTCTGTGCCGTGTACGCGCGGCGTCTCACGGGGCGTGTCCGTCGACGGGTCGAGTCGGGTCACCTGAAGATCCAGGATCTGCTCGGGGCGATTCGGGTCCGCGAACTGGGCCCGGGCGAGATCGCGGCGCTCGACCCGGACGGGCGGCTGTTCTTCAACGTCAACACGCCGGACGATTTCGATCAGGCCGTCCGATTGGCGGCACGCACGAACCAGCACGCCGACCGCTGACAGCAACGATTATTGCACGCGCGCGGGCCGGCAAACCAGCAGCGACAATCGAGCGATGATACTTCCAGTCCACGACCTCGTCCGCGAACGGATCACGGCAGCTCTCAGCCGCCAGTACGGCATCGGCGCGGATGCCCTGCCCGCGATCGTCATCGACTACCCGCCCACCCGTGAGCTTGGCGACCTCGCGCTGCCCATCGCCTTCGAACTCGCCCGGCGCCTGCGAAAGGCGCCCAGGGCGATCGCCGAGGAGATCGCTGGCGCGCTCGGTGACGTCCCGGGGATCGCCCGCGTCGAAGCGACGAGGGGCTACCTGAATCTGTATCTCGACCGGAAGGCCTTCCTGGGCCAGCGGCTGGCGACGGGGGTGCCGGCCGTCGCGGCGAGGCCCGCGCCAGGCGCAGTCAAGACGATCGTCGAGCACACGGCGATCAACCCGAACAAGGCGGCGCATATCGGACACCTTCGCAACTCGGCGCTCGGCGATACGCTCGTGCGCGCGCTGCGCTTCCGCGGCGTCCCGGTCGAGGTGCAGAACTACATCGACGACACGGGCGTCCAGGTGGCGGACGTCGTCGTGGGGTTCCGTCAGCTCGAGCGCAAGGATCTGGCCGACATCCGCGCGATCGCCGACAGCACACGATTCGACTTCTACTGCTGGGACCTCTACGCGCGGGTCGCCGCCTGGTACGAGGAGGACAAGTCGCGCCTGCAGGTCCGGCTCGACACGCTCCATGACATCGAACAAGGCGGAAACGAGGCCGCCGATATCGCCGCCTTCATCGCCGACCGCATTGTCCGCCGCCACCTCGTGACGATGGCGCGGATGAACGTCCAATACGATCTGCTGGCGTGGGAAGGCGATATCCTCCGGCTGCACTTCTGGGCGCGGGCGTTCGAGATCCTCGAGGACAAGGGCGCCGTCTTCCTGCAGTCGCAGGGTCGCCTGGCGGGCTGCTGGGTCATGCCCATCGAGGACGAGGCCCCGGAGGCGGCGGAGGAGGACGAGGCGGCGCCGGCCGTGGACGAGGACGAGAGCCGCGAGAAGGTGATCGTGCGGTCGAACGGCACCGTCACCTACGTCGGCAAGGACATCGCGTACCAGTTCTGGAAGTTCGGCGTGCTGGGCAAGGACTTCAACTACCGGGTCTTCAGCCGGCGCGCCGACGGAGAGCCGGTCTGGGCCACGTGCCGGGAGCCGATCTCCGGCCAGCCCCCCCATCCTCCGTTTGGCGGCGCCGGTGCCGTGTTCAACGTCATCGACGTTCGCCAGTCGTACCTCCAGAAGCTGCTGAAGCAGGCACTGAAAGCCGTCGGCCATCGCGATGAGGCCGAACGATCGGTTCATTTCTCCTACGAGATGGTGGCCCTCACCCACAACACCGCCCGACAACTGGGCTACACGCTGTCGGCCGAGGATGCCGCGCGCCCGTTCGTCGAGGTCTCGGGCCGAAAGGGCCTCGGCGTCAAGGCCGACGACCTGCTGGACCTGCTGATGAAGAAGGCCGGCGAAGAGGTGGAGAAACGCAACCCGGACCTCTCGGCCGACGACACCCGGCGCATCGCGGAAGAGATCGCCGTCGCCGCCGTCCGCTATTTCATGATCCGGTTCTCGCGCGGCAAGGTGATCGCCTTCGACATCGACGAAGCCTTGAATTTCGAAGGTGAAAGCGGCCCGTATTTACAGTATGCTGTCGTTCGCGCGAATAACATCTTCCAGAAACTCCGCGACCGGGAAGGTGTCGGGGAAGCGGAGTTCCTGAGCCCCCTTCGTGACACGCCCACAGAGGAGTTGAGCGGCGGGGCCCATGGCCACGACCTCTGGGCCCTCGTCCTGGAAGCGGCGCGGCTGGACGAAGTGGCGGAGCAGGCCGTTCGGACGCTGGAGTTCTCGGTTCTGGCGAAATACGCCTTCGGCCTGGCGCAAACGTTCAACGCGTTCTATCACCGGTTCCAGATCCTGAACGAAGAACGCGACGACGCCCGGCGATGGCGCGCCGCTGCGGTCAGCTACTTCCGGAATCAGTTGACGGGGGCCCTGAACCTGATGGGCATCCCGGTCCCGCCTCGCATGTAACCGGGCGGGAACCCGTGCTTCACCCACGTGCCGCCTCGCCGGTCGCCCATCGCGGCCGGACGACCGTCCGTGTCGGCCACCCGGTTTGAGGTTCGAGGACTGTTATGTCTCCGATCATCGGCATCGCGCCGTGCCGCAGCCTCCCCGACTACGTGGAATCCGTCCGCCGCGCCGGTGGCGAACCGCGGGTGCTCGACCCGCTGAAGGAGCAGCCAGCCCAGATCGTGGGCGAGGTCGATGGCGTGCTGATGACCGGCGGGGTGGACATCGACCCGGTGCGCTACGGTG
>DASVIS010000124.1:0-48204 GCA_036381995.1 Vicinamibacterales bacterium
TCCCGTGCACAGAATTGCCGTTCTTCCGCTCCTTCTGTGTGCCGTCGCCTGCACCCGCCAGCCCGAGGCACGGCAATACACCTTGACGGGGCAAATCCTCGCCGTCAATCCGGCCGGAACGGAACTGGTCATCCACCACGATGACGTCAAGGGCTTCATGCCCGCGATGACCATGCCTTTTCGGGTGAAGGACCCGGCCCTGGCCAAAGGGCGCCTCCCCGGGGACCTGATCCGCGCCACGCTGGTCGTGACCGACGAGGCGGCGTGGCTGTCGAAGCTCGAGAAGACGGGATGGGCGCCGCTGCCCGAGCGGCAGGTGTCGGCGCAGCAGGCGGTCGATCTCCTGAAGCCCGGCGAGGCGATTCCGGACGAGACGCTGGTCGACCAGGACGGGCAGACGTTTCGCGTGTCGTCGCTCAAGGGCTCGGCGGTCCTGCTGACGTTCATCTACACGCGGTGCCCGTTCCCGGAGTTCTGCCCGCGGATGGACGCCCATTTCAGGGCCGTCCAGAAGGCGATCAAGGACGGGCGTTTGCGCGGCACGATTCGGCTGGTCTCCCTGTCGTTCGACCCGGACTTCGACACGCCTGCGGAACTCCGCGCGCACGCGTCACGCGAGGGTGCCGACAAGACCATCTGGACCTTCGCCACCGCGCCCCGCGCGCGGATCGAGGCGTGGGGAGCGCGCCTCGGACTGAGCGTGATCCGGGACGAGACGAATCCGTCCGATATCACGCACAACCTGCGGACCGCGGTCATCGACCGACAGGGACGCCTGTTCAGGATCCTCGACGGAAACCGCTGGACTCCGGACGAGGCGATCGCCGCGCTTGCCTCCATGCCTCCTTCCTAGAAATAATGACGCTTTGCGCCGTTGTCTGTGTGAACTGCCCTGGCAGGGCTGGCGCCCGGGAGAGACCCTATGACCGACTTGGTGCTGCTTGGTGATGAGGCCGTGGCGCTCGGAGCCATTCACGCGGGCCTCACGGCCGCCTACGCGTACCCCGGCACGCCGGCCACCGAAATCCTCGAATACCTGCTTCGCCACGAGAAGACGTTCGGCGGACCGCACGCCGCCTGGTGCACGAACGAGAAGACGGCGTACGAAGCGGCGCTGGGGGTGTCGTTCGCCGGCCGCCGCACGATGGCGTCGATGAAGCACGTCGGCCTCAACGTCGCCGCCGACCCGTTCATGAACTCGGCGATCGTGTCGATCAACGGCGGGCTCGTGGTGGTCGTCGCCGACGACCCGGGCATGCACAGCTCGCAGAACGAGCAGGACTCCCGCTACTACGCCGACTTCGCGCGGATCGTCTGCCTCGAGCCGGCCAACCAGCAGGAAGCCTACGACATGACGCGGGAAGCGTTCGACCTGTCCGAACGCTTCAAGATCCCAGTGCTCATCCGCCTGGTGACGCGCCTGGCTCACAGCCGCGCCGTGGTCCGCGTGCGCGACGCGCGGCCTCAGAATCCTGTCGGCAGGGCCCCGGTGCCGTCGTCCTGGATCCTGCTCCCCGCGAACGCACGGCGCCAGTGGCACAGCCTGCTCGAACGGCAGCCGCAGTTCCTCGAGTGGTCCGAGAACGGCGCGTTCAATCACCTGCGCCTGAACGAGGAGCGCCGGGACCTGGGCGTCATCACGACCGGGATTGCGCGCAACTACTACCTCGAGAATCTCGACGAACTCGGCTACCAGCCGGCGCACCTCCACATCGGCGCCTACCCGGTGCCGGTGGAGCTGGTGCGCCGCTTGCTGGGTCACGTCGCCCGTATCCTGGTGCTCGAAGAGGGCTACCCATATGTCGAGCGGATGGTCCGCGGCATCGTCGCGTCAGATGTCGAGTTCCTGGGCAGGGAATCGGGCGCCGTTCCCCCTGATGGCGAGCTGACGCCAGACATCGTCCGGCGCGCGCTCGGGCTGCACGAGCGTCACGGACAGGAGATCCCCGGACTCTCCCTGCCCAGCCGACCGCCGCAACTCTGCACCGGTTGCCCGCACGCCGACTCGTTCGATGCCATCAAGCAGGCGATCGCCGGCTTCGAGACACCCGTCGTCACGTCCGACATTGGCTGCTACACCCTTGGCGCCCTGCCGCCCTACTCCGCCGTGGAGTCGTGCGTCTGCATGGGCGCGTCGGTGGGCATGGCCAGGGGCGCGGCCGAGGCCGGCCTCCAGCCAGCCCTCGCGCTGATCGGCGACAGCACCTTCCTGCACTCCGGCATCACGCCGCTGCTGGACGCGGTGGCCGCCAACACCGACATGACGCTGATCATCCTCGACAACGAGACGACGGCGATGACCGGCGGGCAGCCGACGATCCTGCCGCCGTCGCGGATCGAGAAGCTGGTGCTCGGACTCGGCGTCGATCCGGCGCACTGCCACGTGATCACGGCTCATCATCGGCACACCGATCAGAACCGCGAGGTCATCCGCAAGGAAGTGGAGTACCCCGGGCTGTCGGTCATCATCGCCGTGAGGGAGTGCATCGAGACCCTGAGAACGAAGAAGAGGGCGTAGGGACATGAAATACGACATCATCCTGGCGGGAGTGGGCGGGCAGGGCGTGCTGTCGGTGTCCGGCATCATCGCGTCGAGCGCGATGAAAGAGGGGCTGTTCGTCAAGCAGTCCGAGGTGCACGGCATGTCGCAGCGCGGCGGTGCGGTGCTGGCCAATCTGCGCCTGGCGGACGCGCCGATCGCGAGCGATCTGATCCCGCTCGGCTGTGCCTCGCTGATCCTGAGCATGGAGCCGCTCGAGAGCCTGCGCTACCTGCGCTACCTCTCCACCGACGGCGCCGTCATCACGTCCACCAACCCGGTCGTCAACATCCCCGACTACCCCGAGTTGGACGGGCTGCTGGACCACATCCGGAGCCTGCCGTCGGCGCGGCTCGTGGACGGCGAGAAGCTCGCCCGCGCCGCCGGATCTGCCCGCGCGACGAACATGGTGATGGTCGGGGCCGCCTCGCACCGGCTGCCGGTGAAGGTCGAGACGCTCGAGCACTACATCCAGACGACGTTCGCGGCAAAGGGCGAGAAGGTGGTGGAAACGAACCTGAAGGCCTTCCGTGCGGGACGCGAGGCGGCCGCGTGACGATCGACAGCGCCCGCATCCGCCGCGCCATCGACGCCGCCCGCGGACGCGCCGTCCTGCTCGAGACCGAGGGGCTCGAGGTGGTGGCCGCTCTGGGCATCGGCGCGCCGACGCACGTCTTCGTGAAGAGCGCCGGCGAGGCCGCCTCGGCCGACACGACGCCCCTCGGCGGCGATCGCGTCGTCGTCAAAGTCATCTCGCCGCAGATCCTGCACAAGAGTGACGTGGGCGGCGTGAGGGTGGTCGAGCATCGCCGCGAGGCGATCGTGGCCACGATTGCGGACATGGAGGCGCGGCTCGGCGGCCAGGAGATCGTGGGCTTCACGATCAACCAATTCGTCCGGTACGACACCTCGATCGGCAACGAGTTGATCCTCGGCCTCCGGTGGACCGCCGACTTCGGCCCGGTCGTGACGATTGGTGCCGGCGGCATCTACACCGAGTTCCTTGCCGAGAACTTCAAGCCAGGGCGGGAGATCGGGGTCTTCTCCCCGTCGGTCACGACCGACGAGGAGATCGAGGAGACGATCGGCCGCCTGGCGGTTGGACGCCTGGCGACCGGGCGGCTGCGCGGCCAGGCCCCGCGGATCGAGATGGCGACGCTTGTCGCGGCCGTCCGGCGCTTCATGGCGCTCGGGGCCGAGTTCGCGCCGCACGCCATTGCCGAGTGCGAGATCAACCCGGTCGTGATCACCGGCGGCCAGTTGATCGCGCTCGACATCGTGGTGAAGCTGGGCTCCCCCGATCAACCGGCGCACCCAACGCGGCCGCTCGGGAAACTGAAGCACCTGCTCGAACCGAAATCGGCTGCGATTATCGGCGTGTCCGAGAGGCTCAATCCCGGCCACATCATCCTCAACAACCTGATCCGCGAAGGGTTCGACCGCGGTCGGATCGTCGTCGTGAAGCCGGGCAGCCCCGAATTCGAAGGGTGCCGCGCGGTGCCGACAATCGCGGCGCTTCCCGAGAAGGTGGACCTGTTCATTCTGGCCATCTCGGCTGCCCAGACACCGCAGGCGATCACCGACATCGTCGAGGGCCAGAAGGCAGAGACCATCATCGTCATCCCCGGGGGCCTCGAGGAGAAGTCCGGGACGGAGGCCATCGTCGGGCGGATGCGCGAGGCGCTGGCCTCGGCACGGGCGAGCGCCTGGCATGGACCGCTGATCAACGGCGGCAACTGCCTCGGAATACGCTCACTGCCCGGGCACTACGACACGATGTTCATCCCCGAGTACAAGTTGCCGGTGCCGTCGGGGCCGGTGTCGCCCGTCGCCTTCATCTCCCAGAGCGGCGCGTTCGCCGTTTCGCGGATGAGCAGGCTCGGCAGGCTCAATCCGAAGTATGCGATCACGCTCGGGAACCAGATGGACCTGACGGTCGGCGACTACCTGGCCTACCTGAAGGACGACCCGAGCATCCAGGTCTTCGCGGTCTACGTGGAGGGCTTCGCGCGGCTCGACGGCCTCAATTTCCTCCGCGCGGCTCGCGAGATTACCGCCAGCGGGCGAAGCGTGATCCTCTACCGCGCCGGGCGCACGGCGGCTGGCGCCAAGGCATCCGCCAGCCACACCGCCTCGATCGCCGGCGACTACACCGTGACGAGGGAACTGGCGCAAACCGCCGGGGTCGTGGTCGCCGACGCGCTCGCCGACTTCGAGGACCTGGTCCGCCTGTTCACGCTCCTTCGCAACAAGCGTGCGGACGGGACCCGGCTCGGCGCGATCTCGAATGCGGGCTTCGAGTGCGTGGCCATTGCGGACACGCTGGGCCGCCTCGACCTGCCTGCCTTCGACGACGTGACGTCGTCGCGCCTGCGGGCGATCTTCCGTACGGCGAAGATCGATTCGGTCGTGGACGTCCACAACCCGATCGACCTCACGCCGATGGCGGGCGATGCCACGTACGACGATGTGGTGCGAGCCGTGATGGAGTCGGACGGCATCGATGTCGGAATCGTCGGCAACGTGCCGCTGACCTCCACACTCAACACGCTGCCGGCCGGTCCCGGCCATCGGGAAGATCTCACGCGGCCGGACGGCCTCGGGCTTCGCCTGGCGCGGCTGAAGGACGACCTGGGCAAGGCCTGGGTGGCAGTCGTGGACGCAGGAGCGCTCTACGACCCGCTGGTCGCGCTTCTCGAGCAGCACGGCGTCCCGACATTCCGGACGGCCGACACCGCGCTGCGGCTGCTCAATGTCTTCGTCGCGGCACGCCAGCGATCGGCGCCGGCCGTCGAGTGAGCCCCGCGGTGCGGCAGGACGTCCCTGGCCCGAGCGCAGTCGAAGGCGGCCGTGGCCAACGCTTCACTCCGGCCGAGCGCCGCCTCATCCGCCGCCTCTCGTCGCCCCCGCTCGTGCAGCGCTATTTCAACTCGCTGCCCTACAACACCGAGCCGCCCCCAGGCGGTCCGACGTTGCGCACCTTCCGCGGCGTCGTCCGCGCCGGAAGCGCCCATTGCCTGGAGGCCGCACTCTCCGCGGCTGTCATCCTCGAGCAGCACGGCTACCCGCCGCTCGTTCTGAGCTTCGAGTCGAGCGACGAGTTGGACCACGTCCTGTTCGTCTACCGCGAGAACGGACGATGGGGCTCGGTCGCGCGGTCGCGCGATCCGGGCCTGCACGGCCGCAAGCCTGTGTTCCGCACGGCGCGAGCGCTCGCGTCGAGCTACATCGAGCCCTACGTGGATTTCACCGGGCGCATCACCGGGTACGCAGTGGTGGACCTGCGTGTGCTGGGCAACTACGACTGGCGGCTGTCGGAGCAGAACGTCTGGAAGGCGGAGCGGCTGCTCCTGGGATATCCGCACCGGCCGATTCACTCGTCTGACGAGCGGATCGACCGGTTGCGCGCACGCTACTTCGCGTTCAAGCGGGCGTTCCCCGATCGCAAGCCGGTCGATTACCCCGGCCGCGATCGCTGGACGGACCTGCCGCGCCACTTCATCGAGTACCCTGTTACTGCGGACTGCTAGTCCAGGTCGAAATCCCTCTTCGGCGGCGGACCGACAGGCTCATCGCGCGCCTGCCGCAGCGCCTCTTCGAAGCGCTTCGACAGCGCGTCGCCGCGCGTCTTCTGGTCCTCGACCGATTGCTGAAACACGGCCTCGCGCCTCGCCTTCTCGTCCGCGAGGATCTGCTGCGCCGCGTCGAGGTCTGGCTTGTCCTCGCGCTCCGGCTCCTTGAACGAGACCACCCGTCCAAGATTCGTGTCCACCACCAGCAGCGCGCCGCAGCACGGGCACGCCACCTCGATCTCCGATTTCAGCTTCGCCATGCTGATTACCTCCGCCGTCCCTTGCCCCAGATCAGGCGAATCGGGGTGCCATTCGCTCCCTTGGCGTCCACCTCGACGCCAGACGGAATCTGCTTCTTCGCATCGAACCGCTGGCCGAACCCGGCGATGAAGACTCCTATCGGCACATCCAGCCGCTGGCCCACGGCCAGCTCGCGCGCCTGCACCCGGTAGTGATCGTTGAGCCACACTTCCACGTCGCTCCACGCCGTGTCCGTCATGTTCGTCACCGTGATGCGATCGGACGTCACGACGATCGGATGCCGCTCCTCGTCCTTGCAGGCCGCGACGACGAGCAGGACGCCGGCCAGCAGCAGTGCGGGGACCAGTCGGTGCATTTGCCGACACTACCATGAAAAGCCCTCTTCTCTTGACAAGAAGATTTCACGATGATATCAATATGCAAGCACCGATGAGGAGGGTGCCTCGATGATTCGCGAGAAGCAAATGTCCGCGGTGTCCGGCTGGCTGGCCCTCGCCATCCTGCTGCCCCTGTTGGTCGTCATCGTCGCCCTGATTGTCATGGAGGCCAGGAGCGGTGCCCCGGCACCCTGGCACATCGTCGCCCTGGCGTTGCTCGCCGCAGTCGACGGAACCTGCCTTGGCGGCCTGTTCGTCGTGAACCCCAACGAGGGACAGATCCTCCAGCTGTTCGGCAGCTACGTCGGCACGGTCAAGGAACCAGGTCTGCGGTGGGCAAATCCGTTCAACACGAAGAAGCGGATCTCGCAGCGCGTGCGCAACTTCGAGAGCCAACGCCTGAAGGTCAACGACATCGAGGGCAACCCGATTGAGATCGCGGCCGTCGTCGTCTGGAAGGTCGTCGAGACCGCCGAGGCCAGCTTCGAGGTGGACAACTACGAGAACTTCGTCCACGTGCAGAGCGAGGCGGCCCTGCGGAACCTGGCCACCAGCTACCCGTACGACGCCCATGACGACAAGGTGACGTCGCTGCGCGGCCAGACCGCCGCGGTTGCCGAACACCTGAAGTCGGAGATCCAGGCGCGCCTGGAAAGAGCCGGCGTCCTGGTGATCGAAGCGCGGATCAGCCACCTGGCCTACGCGCCAGAAATCGCCGCGGCCATGCTGCAGCGCCAACAGGCCGGCGCGATCATCGCCGCCCGCGCGCGCATCGTCGATGGCGCGGTCGGCATGGTCGAGATGGCGCTCGAACGGATGTCACAGAAGGAGATCCTCCACCTGGACGAGGAACGCCGGGCGACGATGGTGAGCAACCTGCTGATCGTGCTGTGCGGCGAGCGCGGCGCGCAGCCGGTGATCAACGCGGGGTCGCTCTATCAGTAGGCAGGCCTCGGCGGCCAGCTGTCGGCTGACCGCGGGCCATCGAAGGCTGTCGTGGCTGAACGTAAACCTTTCCTGCTCCGGCTCGACCCGGCGGTGTTCGAGGCGCTCCAGCGCTGGGCGAACGACGACCTCCGCAGCCTCAACGGGCAGATTGAGTTCCTGCTCCGCGACGCGCTGCGGAAGGCCGGCCGTCGCCCGGACGCCGCGTCTCTGCCACCGGGTGGCCGGCGGAGCGGATCGAACGCGTAGAGGCGAACGGAGGAGGCTCCGATGCACCGGCGCGATCGCAAGAAGCCGACTCGCCGTCAGAGACAGGCCGCCGTGATGACGTCGGTGTTCGCGAGCCTCTTTGCGGCCGCCATCGGGGCAGCATCCGCGACAGGCTTCCACACAGGCACGGTCGCCAAGGCCTGCGCAATCGCAGGTCTCGCCTTCATCGGTGGGCTTGTCCTGGCAAGGGTGGTCGGACGGCAGGGCAGAATCTGACAGGGTGCGGAGAAGCGGCCTGCTACCCTTCTTCCTCGAACTCACCCTCTTCGGCGGGCAGCAGACGCGTGGGCGCGCGCAGCGCTTCACGGTAATCGAACAGCGGCAGGTCACGGACGTGAAGCGGCGAGAGACACCCCGGCGACTTGCTGTCCACGACGACCGTCACCGGACTGCCCTCGACGCCTTCACGAAAGCCGATGCCGCAACCGCACGCCAATCGGGCGTGCGTGAACCCCTTCAACATGTCTACGCTTCCTCTCCCCGCCTCGCGCGGCTGAATCAGAGCCGCACGTACTCGACCGAGCGATCATACTACAGCAGCGACTTGATCTCGCTCTCGAACTGCTCCTTCGCCACGGGCCCGATGTGCTTGACGCACACCTTGCCATCTCGCCCGATGATGAGCGTAATCGGCACGGCGAAGATCGGCCCGAACGCGCTCTGCACATCTTCGCGATCCAGACCGACGACGAGCGGGTAGTTGATCTTGAACTCCTTGGCGAACGGCGGCAGCGCCTCGGGCGGGTCGTCCACCGAGATGCCCACCACGCGGAGTCCCTTGTCCCGGTACTTCTGCTGCAAGTCCACGAGCCAGGGGATTTCCAGCCGGCACGGGCCGCACCAGGTGGCCCAGAAGTTCAGGAGGACGACCTTGCCTTTCAGGTCGGCCAGCTCGAGGTCCTTGCCGTTCATGTCCTTCAGGGTGAAATTCAGGTTCGCCTTGGGGGCATCGGGTGAGCAGCCCTGGGCCGAGACGCGCTCGCCGGACATCCATCGGGCCGCGCGTTCTGGCAGCGGAGTGAACGCGGCAACGACGAGCCCGACGCCCACCGCCACCACCAGCCAAGGCTTGTTCATAGCACCTCGAAGTCCGTCACTGGGGCCATGTACGTAAGAAGCGTCAATTCAAGACCTGATCCCATTGTCTCACGTCAGAAGCGCGCGGCCTGAAAGTAGGTGGCCACCGGCTGCATCGCGGGCTCGCTCTCGCTGCCGAGCAGCACGTAGGTCGTGGCGCCGCGCGACCAGATCCGGGCAACGTGGCCTGCCATGGCAACGCGCGCCTCCTCCCGCGAGGTCCTCGGCATCATGAACAGGGACACTGGTCGGCCACCGTGCCGATAGAGGACGTGGGCGACCTTGCCGTCGGTCGAGAAGCATCGCCGCGCCCCGATCAGCGTCAGGCGCTCGCGCGGAAGGCTGGCCGGAATCGCCAGTTGCCACCCGTAGTCGGCCTGCAGTTGACTGGCCACCGTCCCCGGGTCGGCCCCGGTGACGCGAGGCTCGAAGAGCGCGAAGCACTTCAGGTGGTCGAGAGTGAGTTCGGCCACCAGCAGGGTCGGTGAGTGCGTGATGACACCGTACGTGATGGTCGCAGCCAGCCCGACGACGGCCAGGCTGGCGGTGGCCAGCCCCGAGAAGCGCCAGCCGACGGCGGTCCACCACGGTTGTTGGCGCCTGCGTGCCGCCAGCGCCGCGCACTGCTGTCGGAGGGCGTTCGGCGCACGCGGCGACAGGGTGGCCGCCCTGGCCATCACGACGCGCCGGGCCGCTTCTTCGGACGCGGCGCGCCTCGCGCACGGCGGGCACCCACCCAGGTGCCTTTCGACCGACTGCCGGTCGCCATCCTCGACCTCGGCATCGAGGTAGGACGTCATCAGGCGGTCCACATCCTGACAGCTCACGATCGCCATTCTCACCCTCAGGACACCGTCTCGGCGCTCAGCCGCTCGTAGAGCAGGCGTCGTCCCCGCGAGATGCGCGACATCACCGTGCCGATTGGCACCTCGAGCATTCTCGCAATTTCGGCATACGTAAATTCTTCCACGTCTCGAAGCCAGACCGCCTGGCGGAATGCCCCAGGGAGGGCGTCGAGGGCAGCCTGGAGGTCGGCGTCGAGCGTCTCACGCAGGAGCAGTCGCTCCGGCGTCTCAGGGTGGCCCGGCAACGCCGCCGCCATCCGCTCGATCTCGTCGGCCTCGACGGCAATCGGTTCCTTCGCGGCCCGACGCCGGCGGTTGAGAAACGTGTTGTGCAGGATGGTGAACAGCCAGGCCCTGAGGTTGGTGCCTGGCGCAAACTGCGTCGACGAGCGGAAAGCCTTCAGATAAGTGTCCTGCACCAGATCCTCGGCGTCGGCGGGATTGGCCGTCAGCCGCAAGGCCGCGCCATAGAGGCCGTCGATGCAGGCGAGCGCATCCCGCTCGAAGGCGGAACCCGTGTCCGTGTCATCGGCCTGCGTGCGTCGCCCGTGCGTGAACGGCATGGTTCCGCCGGGCCTGTCTGGTAGAACCCGTGCAGTGCCCGGATTATTCCCCCTCCGCGCTGATTCTTGCACAGCCCAGGCGCTGAGGAAAGACGCGACTGTCCCCTGCCGGCAACGTCGGCCGGACTGATATGAGGACACGGGCCGCGGAGAGGCCCGCTGGACGCCATCTGCTCGCCGCCCGCGAATGGTATCAGTCTTGCTCGTTCGCCTCCGGGCCGAACCATCGGTTGCGGGCCGCCAACTGTGACAGTAAGATCTGGAGATGGGTCCGCTGAGCTCCCGGGTAGATGCCTATCGCAAAGAGGTGATTGCTATGCGCACGCGCACGCCTGGCGCGTTTCGGGCGACGTGGGTCGCCTGCCTCCTGATGACGGCCACCCTCGGTGCCGCCCGACCGACGAGCGCGCAGACGCCGTTCGTGCCGTACTTCGGAAAGAACCTGGTTCACTACGGGAACTTCGACTGGCAGATCTACACCACCGAGCACTTCGAGATCTACTACTACACCGGCGTCCAGAAGCACCTGGAACGCGTCGCCGGCTACGCCGAGAGCGCCTACCAGACGGTCAGTGCCGACCTCAAGCACGACCTGGCGTTCAAGGTCCCGCTGATCCTCTTCAAGACCCACGTCGAATTCGAGCAGCAGAACGTCATCCCCGGCGCCGCTCAGGAAGGCGTCGCCGCGTTTGCCGAGCCGACCCGGAACCGGATGCTCCTGCCGCTGGACGAGCCGCCCGACCTGCTGTATCGCACGATCACCCACGAACTGACGCACATCTTCGAGTTCGACATCGTCCCGCAGTCGCTGATCCGCCGCGAGGAGCCGCTGTGGATCAACGAGGGCCTGTCGGACTACGAAACGGGCTACTGGACGCCTCTCGACCTGGCTACCGTCCGTGACGCGGCCGTCGCCGACATCGTGCCGAAGATGACCAAGCTCGAGGGCTACGGGAACTTCTCGAACCCGCGCCTGATTTACAACCTGGGCCATGCCGCCTTCGAGTTCATGGAGTCCCGATGGGGCAAGGAAGGGATCCGGCAGTTCCTGTTCTCGCTCCGGAAGAGCGTGATCGGCGGCGGCGAGAGCGCGTACGACGAGGCGTTCAAGCTGAAGGCCGAGGAGTTCGACCAGCAGTTCGAGAAGTACCTGAAAGACCGGTTCAAGCCGTTCCGCGACAAGGAGCGGCCGATGGACTACGGGCGCGACCTGGCGCCGAACCCCGAGAAGACACGCTTCTCCAACGCCCTTTCGGCCGAGCCGTCGCCTTCCGGTGACCTCGTGGCGATCGTCACCGGCAACCGCCGCGACCAGGAATACGACATCGTGCTGGCGTCGTCGAAGGACGGCCAGGTCGTGCGCAACCTGACCCCTGGGTTCGACCAGGACATGGGGTTCCAGTACCTCTCGATTCCCGGCACGCGGTGGAACACCGTCCCCTGGCTGACGTGGGCGCCGGGCGGCGACCGCCTCGCGTACATCGTGCGCGTCGGCAAGAGCAAGGCCCTGGTGATGGAGGACGTCGTGACCCGGAAGATCCTCCAGCGCATCGACCTGAGCGCGGTCGACGAGCCCGAGTCACCCAACTTCTCCCCCGACGGCAAGACGATCGCCCTCTCGGGGCTCCAGAACGCCAAGAGCGATCTCTTCCTCGTCGCGCTCGACACCGGCGAGGTGACGAACCTGACGCAGGACCAGTTCTACAACTACGCGCCGACCTTCTCTCCCGACGGTCAGTCCATCGTCTACCTGGCGAGGGTGAGCGGGAACGAGAAACTGTTCCGCCTCGACCTGGCCACCAAGAAGAAGACGCAGATCACGTTCGGCACGCACGACGATGCGGCGGCGCATTTCCTGGATGCCGACACGATTGTCTTCGCGTCGACCGCGACCGATCCCGCGCAGTCGGTGGATCCCGAGGTCGCCCGCAACGGCAACATCTACAACCTCTGGACGCTCAGCCTGAAGAGCGGCGAGCTCAAGCAGTACACTGACTCGCTGGGCGGGAACGTGTCGCCCGTCATCCTGAAGGACGCCAAGGGAACCAGGATCGCGTTCATCACCTACTACAAGGGGCAGTACGGCCTCCATTCGATGGAACTGACCAAGCCGCTCAAGTCGGCGGCCATTGCCGACTTCGGCGCGCCCGGCCCGATCATCGATTTCCAGGCGCCGCTCAGCCACACGCTGGTCGCGGAGAACGTGAGGAAGAAGAAGACCTTCGAGAAGATGTACATGGAGGGCCGGCCGAGCATCAGCGCGGGCGTGACGAACAACGGAGATTTCTTCGGCGGCACCGAGATCAGCCTCACCGATGTGCTCGGCGATCACCGCTTCAACTTCACGGCCGGCGCGATCATGCAGTACACGACGTTCGCGGCGTCGTACATGGACGTGTCGAGGCGCTTCCAGTGGGCCGTGCAGGGGATGTACCAGAAGCTGTTCTACTACGGCGACAATCCCTACTACTACGACCCGCTCCTGCAGCCGCTCATCAGCCGCAGTGATGCGGAGGCCACTCGATCGGTCAAAGGCGGCAGCGTCTTCGGCATTTACCCGCTTGACGCCTACCGCCGCTTCGAGGTGTCGGCGGGGTTCTTCAACCAGAGCGACTCGTACAACAACCAGGGGTCGTTGGCCGCCACGGGCAGCGCCTTGTTCCCTGGAGCCGCCTCGCTGAATTTCAGCGGGTCGCTGATGCCGCTCAGCGTCTCGTTCGTCCAGGAGACGACCGTGTTCCGCGAGTTCGGACCGCTTGCGGGCAACACCATGCGCATCGGGTACGAGACGGCGCCAAAGGTCGGTTCGCTGCTGTCGCGCCAGTCGATCGACGCCGACCTGCGCTACTACCAGCGCCTGTTCGGCACGGGCGTCCTCGCCCTCCGATTCCGTGGCTTCAAGAGCACCGGCGACTATCCCGACTACCTGTTCTTCGGCGGCCTCTCGGAGATGCGGGGGTACGACTACCTCGAGTTCATCGGGCAGAACGTGGCGTTCGGCAATGTGGAACTTCGGTTCCCGATCGTGGAGGCCATGCTCACGCCCATCGGCATCCTCGGTGGCATCCGCGGCGTGTTCTTCTTCGATGTCGGCGCGGGCTGGTTCAAGAACCAGGGATTCAAGTTCTCGACCTCGGCGACCGAGACGATCCAGCGTCAGTCCGGCGTCGGCCTCGATGACAACGGCAATCTCGTGGGGATCTACGACCCGGCCGTCACGGTCAGCGGCTTCCGCCTCCGCGACGCCAGGGCGTCATATGGAATCGGCCTCGAGACGTTCGTACTGGGGTTCCCGATGCACTTCGACTGGGCGTGGCGCACCACGTTCAACAGGTCGTGGGAAGAAGCCCTGTTCGGCGCGTCCGGCGCCGCCGACTGGCGCAAGCCCCGCTTCAGCTTCTGGATTGGGTACGACTGGTAGATCGGCCCATTCTACGTCCGGCGTTTTCCGTTTTCGGTTTCTGCCTCAGGCCTTTTCGGCTTCAGGATAACCCCCTGGTTCGTCTTGCCGTTCATCTTCACGACGAGCGGCTGGTCGAAGTGCAGGTGCCGGACGCACGACGCGTCCTCCACGGCCGGCTGCGCGGCCAGCCAGTCCCAGTCGACGAACCCCTCCCCCGCATCCGGATTCACCGTGAAGTAGCCGACGTTGGACGAGGTCAGGTTCTGGAAGAAGTGCGTCCCCTGTGATGGGGTGACGGTGAAGTCGCGAAAGCCGGCCTCGACAATCGCCCGTGCGCCGGCGATTTGATCCCAGGTGACCGGGATGCCGAGGAACGGCTCGCTCGATCCCCAGCGCCCGACGCCGATCAACACGTATGGCACGTGTTCGGCGGCCAGGCGATGGTTGAACCGGGCGACATCCTGCGCGACGTCGTGGCTCCGCTCGCGCTCGAATCGGTGAAAGTCGACGACGACGAGGTCGTGGATGCCGTCCAGGCGGCCGTTGCCGAGCACGGAGCAGCTGTGGCACACGGCGGATTCCCGTTCCGCGTCGGTGATGGCCAGCTCTGCGGCCTCCCGGGACAGCGCCAGCGGTCGCAGTTGCAGGAATCCGAACGCGGCCGGCTCCCCGGGCGTCGAGGGCAGATCGACCGCAAACTCGACTTCGACCGGGGCGCTCGTTCCTCGCTCGCCGATCTCCAGCAATTGCGTCAGGATCTCCGCCAGCGGAAACATCGCGTGCTTGAGGATCGGCGCAAAGCTGATCAGCCGGACACCCGACCGCGACAGCCCATCGTAAATCGCGTCGTTCTCGCGCGAGTACGTCGAGGCCAGCATGCCGAGCGTGCCGTCCGCCTCGGCGACCTCGAGGCCGAAATGCGGGACGCGACCGTCGTCATCGTCCCACTCCGTCCCTGGCCGCCCCAACTGCAGCGCGTAGAACTGGCGCTGCGAGTTCTTGAGGGCCACCTTCACCGACGAGAACTGGAGAAGATGCCTGGGATAGCGGGGGCAGAAGCGGAGACACGGCTCGCCATCGACGACCGTCGTGCCAAGGCCGAGCGCCACCGCCGCCACGCCGTCCGAGGCCGTCATCGGCGGCACCGGGTAGAAGTTGTGCGAGCGGGCGACGCCGGCAAACGTGGGATAGAAACGGGAGCCATGCGGGCTTCCAATCAGCTTCTGGAGGATGACCGCCATCTTCTCCTCCTCCAGCCGGTACGGCGTGGCGCTCAGGTACCCCTTGGCGTGCCTGGAGAACGTCGACGCGTAGACACGCTTGATGGCCGCCTGTACCTGCGCGAGGCGCACCGCCGCGTCGGCGTGGTCGTTCGGCAGCATGTAGGTCGCGTAGATGCCGGCGAACGGCTGATATTGGGAGTCCTCGAGCAGGCTGGACGAACGAACGGCCAGCGGATAGCGGATCAAGTCGAGGTACGACGCCAGGTCGCCTACGACTCCCTCCGGCAGCGGCGCGCCCACGAACCGCCGTACGAGTTCCCTATCGTCGTCGCACTCGATGGCGAAGCTGCGGAGATCGTTATCGTCCAGGAAGCGGTCGAAGACGTCCGTGGCGATTACAACGGACGGCGGCACCGCGATCTCGGCCTCCGGGAACCGGCGGCGGACATCGTACTCGTCGAGCAGGAGGTTGACGAACGCGAGGCCGCGGGCCTTGCCGCCGAGCGAGCCGCTGCCGGTCCGCGTGAACCGGTTCCGGGTGTCGAATGTATGACGATCGAAATCCACGATCGTCGATCGGGTGCGCTGCTCGCGGTAGGCGCGGATCGAGTCGACCAGGTCCCGCCGAAGCGCCTCGTGATCGACGTAGTCGGAGGGTTTGCGCGGCCGCATGTAGTGCGCGACCGCGAACTCCGTGCGCGCCTTCAGCCACTTGGAAAAGTGGTTGCGCTCGGAGTGATAGGCGATGCTCTCGGCCGGCACCGTGCCAAGCAGGTCCTCCAGCGTGCGGAGGTCGGTTGCCCGGCCGACCTCGGTGCCGTCGGGCAGGCGGAAGATGAAGTCGCCGAACCCGAAGTTGTCGACCATGAAACGGCGCAACTGCTGGAGGAGCACGGGCGACTCCTTCAGCAGGAACGCGGCACCGACCGATTCGGCGAGCGCCTTGCTCGCGGGCACGCTCGACTGCAGCGCCACCGGCACGTCCGGGTGGACGTTGCGGACCTGCCTCGCGAACGTCACACCGGCCTCGGGACAGATCTGCCCGTTCATCGGGAACTCGATGTCCGAGATGACACCGAGGACGTTCTCCTGGTAGGCGGAGAAGCAGGCCCAGGCCTCCTCGAACGTGTGGCACAGGAGGATCTTCGGGCGCGCCTGGATCCGCAGCAGCCGGTGCGAGAGGTTCACGCCTTCCGGCGCGAGTTGCTCCGAGTGATGCATCAGCTCGGAGTAGATCACCGGCAGGAACGAGGAGTAGTAGCGGACGTTGTCCTCGATGACAATCACCACCTGCACGCCCATCAGCGCCGTGTCGTGGGCGACGTTCAACCGGTCCTCGATCTCCTTCACGATCGCCAGCAGGATCGTGACATCGCCCTGCCAGAGGTAGACCCGATCGAGGTCCGAGGTGTCGTGCCGTCCGACGAACGAGGTCAGCTCGCGCGAGTCGTACGCCAGGAGCACGACGGGGATCGCCAGCCCGGCCTCCTTCACCCGGCGCGCGAGCGTGAGCGCATCCATATCGCCCACGTGCATCGACGTGATGATCAGGTTGAAGCGGCTCTGGCTCGATGCGAGTTCCAGCGCCTCGGCGCCAGACGACACCCGCGTGATGCCGGGGCTGTGCCGGAAGCTGAGGTCGAGGAACTCGCTGAGGATCCGCTCGCCCAGCTGGCCATCCTCGGCGAGGATGAACGAGTCGTAGAGGCTGCTGACCAGCAGGATGTTCTCGATGCGGTGTTGCGCGAGGTCCTGGAAGCCGCGGAAACGGCCGAACAGGGGCGCACCGGTTTCGGCTGCAGTGACGGGCATCATGAACGGGTCGGGAAGGGGCGAGAAAAAACGGCGGCGCGGGAAAGGGGTCACGCGCCGCCGACTACAGGTCGGGATCTTAAACGGAAAACGTCGAACGGAAAACGAAAAACGCCGCAACGCCCATCAGGCGTCAGTTCCTACACGAGCCCCTGGTCCATCATCGCGTCGGCAACCTTGAGGAAGCCGGCGATGTTCGCACCGTTGACGTAGTTGCCCGGGCAGCCGAACTCGATCGACGTCTCGTAGGCGGCCTTGTGGATCGCCGTCATGATCCC
Source organism: Vicinamibacterales bacterium (assembly GCA_036381995.1). Classification (GTDB taxonomy): domain Bacteria; phylum Acidobacteriota; class Vicinamibacteria; order Vicinamibacterales; family Fen-181; genus FEN-299. The sequence goes on from DASVIS010000124.1 coordinate 17,166, forward strand.
GTGCAGCCGCTGGTCCACTTCCTCACGCGTCCAGCTGAGCCGCAGGCTGTTCTGTGACATCTCGAGGCCCGACGTCGCGACGCCGCCGGCGTTCGCCGCCTTGCCGGGGCCGTAGAGAATCCGGTGCTCGACGAAAGCGTTGATGCCCTCGATGCTCGTCGGCATGTTCGCGCCTTCCGACACAACGTAGACACCGTTCTTCATCAGGTTCTGCGCGTCCCTGATGTTGATCTCGTTCTGCGTCGCGCACGGGAACGCGCAGTGCGCCGTGTGGTTCCACAACGGGTTGTAGTCGAGCTTTAGATCGGTCGGCGTGTAGACGACGCCCTTGAACCTGTCCGCAAACTCCTTGATCCGGCCGCGGCGGACGTTCTTGAGTTCCATCACGAACGCCAGCTTCTCGACGTCGATGCCCTTCTCGTCGTAGATGTAGCCGCCCGAATCCGACATCGTGACGACGCGGCCGCCGAGCTGCGTGATCTTCTCAACGGCGTACTGCGCCACATTGCCACTGCCCGACACGAGGCACGTCTTTCCGTCCAGCGTCTCGTTCCGGGTCTTCAACATCTCGGCCGCAAAGTAGGTGCAGCCGTAGCCCGTCGCCTCCGGACGAACCAGCGAACCGCCCCAGTTCAGCCCCTTGCCCGTCAACACACCGGTGAACTCGTTGCGGAGCCGCTTGTACTGCCCGAACAGGAAGCCGATTTCACGACCGCCGACGCCGATGTCGCCAGCCGGCACGTCTGTGTCAGGCCCGATGTGGCGGAACAACTCCGTCATGAAGCTCTGGCAGAACTTCATGACCTCCATGTCGCTCTTGCCCTTGGGGTCGAAGTCGGACCCGCCCTTGCCTCCACCCATCGGAAGCGTCGTCAGCGAGTTCTTGAAGACCTGCTCGAAGGCGAGGAACTTGAGGATGCCGAGGTTGACCGACGGGTGGAAGCGCAGCCCACCCTTGTAAGGGCCGATGGCGCTGTTCATCTGGATGCGGAAGCCCCTGTTGATCTGCACGTTGCCCTGATCATCGAGCCAGGGCACCCGAAACATGAATACACGCTCGGGCTCGAGGAGGCGCTCGACGATCTTCGCCTTCCGATACTCGGGCCTGCGCTGCAACACGAGGTCGAGCGACTCGAGCACCTCGGTGACCGCCTGGTGGAACTCGGGCTCCGCAGGGTTCTTTGCCTTGACATCCGCCAGCAGGTCCTTCACGTAGTTCGACGCCATTCCGATCCTCCTTGGATAGAGACTGCAACCGGGTTCAGGGGCTGACGAAGAGAACTTGTACCACCAGCTGTAGGAGCCCGTCCATAGACGCTTAACACTTAACTTATCTATAATCTAATTCGATATGGTTCGACCTTTGGCGCATGACGATGTGTTTCAAGCGGTGGCAAGTCCGGTGAGAAGAACCCTGCTGGACAAGCTGAGCAACAGAGAGCAGACGGTGCACAGTCTCGCCGAATCGTTCGACATGACGCTGCCCGCGGTTTCCCAACAACTCGCCATTCTCAAACGCGCGGGTCTCGTCACCGCGCGGCGTGCGGGACGCTGGCGCGTCTATCGATTGAACGCCGAACCGCTCCGCGAGATGGGACGGTGGCTGGATACCTATCAGCGGTTCTGGACCGCGCGTCTCAAGGCGCTCGGCGAGGACCTGAAGAGGTTCGAGAAGTACGAGGAACGCTGGCGCTAGCTGGTGATCTTCACCGGCACCAGCTCCGTCGCCTCCCCCTCGACCCCCTTCGCCTTCACCTCGATCAGATACTCGCCGGCCGCAAAGCCGGCCAGCGGCAAGTCCAACTGATAGAAGGTGCCCGGCGCCTGCGGCGCGCGGACCGGGAGATCGGCCATGCCGTTTCCCGCGCGATTCAGCACGCGAGCCGACACGACGGGAACGTCGGTGCCAGGAGCATAGGCGTCGAACCGGACGATCAGCCGTTCAGTGCGGCGGAACTCCCGACTTGCAGTCGGCACCGGCGACGGGTTGGCGGCGAGTGCCTGGAATTCGCGCGCATTCGCGCTTCGATAGACCGAGGGAGTACTGAGCGCGATCTGGACGCCGGTCAGATCCGGCACCTTGACGTCGCGCACGTCCGTGTCGAGCGTTTCCCCCTTCTCACCCGTGACGGCAATGCGCAACTGCAGCGGACCCGGGTCGGCATCGAACGTCACGCTGGCCGGGGCACGGGGAGGCGGAGGCGCGGGTCCGCCCGTGCCATCCTGGCTGACGGGCGGTGAAGGTGCCGGCGCATCCTCGTTCTTCACGGGTCCCTGGTAGTAGCTGCGACCGCTGCCAGAAGCCTGGATGATGACGTCGGCGACCTGGATCCGTTCCATGCCGGGCACGAGCGGCAGCGGTTCCCAGACGAAGGTCACGCGCGTCTTGCCGTTCGCGCCTTTCCCGGTCCCAATCCAGCTGCGGATGTAGCGTCCGCGTCTCGGCTCCGAGATCGAGCCGAGCGCCTTGCTCACGGCCGTCGGCACCGCCGGGCGCGGCGGCGCCAGCGAACGCGCCATCTCCTCCTTCGTCAGGGCCCAATACCCCTTCCGCGCTCGGAGCTGCACGCCCGGCCGCTTCGTCCGCACCTTGATCTCGTGGTACTTGCCGTCGGCGGCCGCGTGCGTCGAGCTGTAGCCGAGCAGGTAGTACGCGCTCGAGTCGCGCACCACCTGCTTGAGGCCGGCCTCGAGATCGTTGCGGTTGACGATCGCGCGGCCGTCCGTTTCGCTCGCCAGCGTGCGGAGCGTGTCCAGCGTAGCCTGGAGGAACTGCCGGTCGGTCTGCTGTCCCACGCCTTCGGAAATGTCGAACTCCCCGGTCGACAGGCCGCGCGGGTCGAGCGTGTAGATCGTCGTGTTGTTGCGATTGGCCGCGTCGTACACCTGGCGCAGCTCTTCCTGGATGTCGAGGCTCGCGAAGAAGGCCGTGCGGTCGTCCACCGACTCCAGTCCCTGCGCGCGGCGCGCCGGGTTGCCGATGCCGGGCATCGACGAAATCGGGTCGTTCAGCTGCGCCGGAAGAATGTTGCTGAACCCCTCACTGACCAGGATCACCGCCTTTCGGCCTTCGCGCAGCGAGCCCATGTGCGTGACGAGCGACTCGAGCGCCGACAGCGTCACCTGGTTCCGGATCTGTTCCACCGTCGCCGCGGGATACATCGAGTACTGCTCTTCGATCGGGTTGCGGGGCTGGTAGTCGTACTTGCGCCCCTCGAAGTGCTGAATCGCGGACAGCAGCGTGTCCTGGTTGCGCGTCAGCAGGACCGCGCTCACCGGCATCAGCGGATACATGATCCCGCACAGATCGGCGGGAGCCAGCTGCTTCTGGACGAACGCGGCGAGCGCCGGCCTCACGGCCATGGCCGAGCCACGCCGCACGTGGTAGTCGTCCAGGAAGATCGCGTAGAGCCGCACGTCCTCGCGAGCCGCTTCCGACTCCTCGTCGTACTCGCTGCGAATCGGTTTGGGATCGGGATCGCCGGGCTTCGGAATGCCGTCGACGGTGACGAGCTTGAACGTCTCGATCGTCTGGGGCTTCCCGTCTTCGGTCACGTCGAAATCGGCCTGGGTCAGGTCGGCCACCGGCTTGCCGTCCCGATCCGACACGATGACGTCCACCCGGACGAAGTTGACGCCCGCGCGGAAGGTCGGTGGCGGCGGCTGTTGCTGCTGGCCCCGTGTGCCGCCCTGCTGTCCTGCGGGGGGCGGCGGAGGCGTCTGTTGCCGGGCGGACAGGAGCCCGGAGGGCGGCTGGAGCGAGGCCAGGACGCCGACGACCACGAGGCCGGCGAGGCGGGAAACAGCACGCATAGGGAATCCTTGTTGATGATACCATCTTGCCTTCTCACAAGGAGACATGCCCGTGCCGCAAGAACCCCCCGAGACCGGCGTGCCGCTCACCGTGCTCGCCGAAGACGAACAGCTCTTCCGTGACAGCGTGCTCGAATTCGCTCAACAGCGCATCCGCCCGCTCGTCCGCGAGATGGATGAGCACGCGAAGGTGCCCCGCGCGCTGCTCGATGAGCTGTTCGAGCTGGGCGTGATGGGCATCGAGGTCCCCGAGGCCTTCGGCGGCGCGGGCGCCAGCTTCTTCCATTCGGTGCTGGCCGTCGAAGCGCTGTCCCAGGTGGACCCGTCGATCGGCGTCCTCGTGGACGTGCAGAACACGCTGGTCGTCAACGCCCTCCTCCGCTGGGGTGCGGACGAGGTAAAACGCCGGTACCTGCCTGCGCTCGCGTCGAAGACCGTCGGCGCGTATGCGCTGTCGGAAGCCGGGTCGGGCAGTGATGCGTTTGCCATGGCCACCCGCGCGACCGAGCGCGACGGCGGGTTTGCGCTGAACGGCCGCAAGCTCTGGATCACCAACGGCAACGAGGCGGACCTCTTCATCGTGTTCGCCAACGTCAATCCCGACGCCGGCTATCGCGGCATCACTGCCTTCCTGGTCGAGCGCGGCGCTCCAGGCTTCACGGTCGGCAAGAAGGAAGACAAGCTGGGCATTCGCGCCAGCAGCACGTGCGAATTGCTCTTCGAGGACTGTCCCGTGACACGGGCGCACGTCCTCGGCGACGTGGGCAAGGGCTACAAGGTGGCCATCGAGACGCTCAACGAGGGACGCATCGGCATCGGCGCCCAGATGATCGGCCTCGCCAGGGGCGCGCTCGATCACGCCGTGAGTTATACGAAGGAGCGGAAGCAGTTCGGCAAGGCAATTGCCGACTTCCAGGCGGTGCAGTTCCAACTCGCCCAGGCCGCGACCGAGCTCGAAGCCGCTCGTCTCCTGGTCTACAACGCGGCGCGCCTGCGCGACGCCCGCCGGCCGTTCCTCCAGGAGGCGGCCATGTGCAAACTGTTCTCGTCCCAGGTGGCCGAGCGCGTCACGTCGCTGGCCGTGCAACTCTACGGCGGGTATGGCTACGTGAAGGACTACCCGGTGGAGAAACTGTTCCGCGACGCGAAGATCGGCCAGATCTACGAGGGCACGTCGAACATGCAGCTCCAGACGATCGCGAAGCTGCTCATTTCGTAGTCGGGAACCGACGACGAAGGGTCGGCGCTGACGATGAAGGGTCGGCGTCGCTAGGCCTGGGCGGCCAGCAGCCTCTCGAAGATCGGCCGCAGCCGCTCGCCCGTCTGCTCCAACTCCTCGGGCAGCACGCGCACGCTGCCGACCACCGACATGAAGTTCGTGTCGCCGGTCCAGCGCGGCACCACGTGGATGTGGAGGTGGTCCTCGACGCCAGCGCCTGCCGGGCGTCCGAGGTTCATCCCCACGTTCATCCCCTGCGGGTGATAGGCCTCGGTCAGCGCCATCTCCGCCACCCGCGTCAGCCGGATCAACTCACCCAGTTCCTCGGGCGTGGCAGACGCCAGCGTGGCCACGTGCCGGAATGGCACGACCATCAAGTGGCCGTTGTTGTAGGGATACAGGTTGAGGATGACGAAGCAGGTGGTGCCGCGAACCAGCACGAGCGACGCAGCCTGCTCGTGCACCTGCGCGTCACAGAAGACGCAGCCCTTCGACTCGCCGCTGCCGCTGACGTAGGCGAGCCTCCAGGGAGACCAGAGGCGTTCCACGGGCGCCTTTCCTGAAAGATGAGGAACTACAGACCGCTGACGACCGCCTGGCCGCCGTCGAGCGCCCCGGTCACGCCCTCGGCGCCCTCCGTCCGGTTGATCAGCTCCTTGAGTTCCTTCCCCGGCTTGAAGTACGGGACCTTCTTCGGCGGCACGTCCACCCTGTCGCCCGTCTTGGGGTTCCGCCCCTTGCGCGGTTCCCGCCGGCGCAACCGGAAGCTGCCGAAGCCTCGAAGCTCGATCTTCTCGCCGCGCTGGAGCGCGTCGATGATGCTCCTGAAGACCGTATCGACGATGACCTCCGAGTGCTTCTTCGTGAGGTCCGAAACCCGGGAGACTTCCTCCACGAGTTCCGCCTTCGTCATGCTGCCCCCTGGAATCACAGGCTCTCTCCTCCTGCTGGAACAGGCACCGGGCTGGACGGCACAATCACGAAGTAGACAGTAGGCAGTAGACGGTAGGCAGTGGATCACGCATCACACGCCGCCTACTGCCTACTGCTCACCGTCACTGTGGGGAGCTGCCAGCCGTCTGCTGACCGCTGGCAGCTGCTCCAGACTACTGCAGGTTCTTCAGATGCTCGGCAATTGTCGCGCCGACGCTGCCGCCATCCGCGTAATGCTCCCAGTCCGCCCGCTCCTGGTCGACACGCAACGCGCGGATACTGAGACCGATCTTCCGCTCGCCGGGGCTGAGCTTGATGACCTTCATCGGGTAGGTCTGATCCACCTGCAGGTCGATCTTCTCCCCGCCCGTCTGCGTTTCGTCGAACTCCGACACGTGAATCAGGCCTTCGATCCCTTCCGCCAGCTCGACGAACGCGCCGAAGTTGGTCAGGCGGACCACCTTGCCTTCCACCGTGTCGCCCACTTGGTGGCGCGAGAAGAACTCGTCCCAGATGTCCGTCGCGAGCTGTTTCAGCCCGAGCGACAGCCGCTGGTTCTCGGCGTCGATGTTGAGGACGACGGCTTCGACCTTGTCGCCCTTCTTCAGCACCTCGGACGGGTGCTTCACGCGCTTGCTCCACGACATGTCCGAGATGTGAATCAGCCCGTCGATGTCTTCCTCGACCTCGACGAACGCCCCGAACTCGGTCAGGTTGCGCACCTTGCCGACGATGCGCGAGCCCACCGGGTACCGTTCGGCCAGTTCCTGCCACGGATTCGATCCAATCTGCTTGAGGCCGAGCGAGATTCGGCGCGCCTGCGGGTCGAGCCCGAGCACCATCGCCTCGACCGTGTCGCCGACGTTGAGGATCTTCGACGGGTGCTTGACCCGCTTGCTCCACGACATCTCCGACACGTGGATCAGCCCCTCGACGCCCGGCTCCAGCTCTACGAAGGCGCCATAGTCGGTGAGGCTCACGACCTTGCCCGACACTCGCATGCCCACCGGGTACCGCTCCGCCACCGCCGACCACGGGTCGGCGCTGAGCTGCTTGTACCCGAGCGACACGCGCTCGGTGGCCGGGTCGTACTTGAGGACGATGACATCGATTTCGTCGTTGACCTTGAACAGCTCCGACGGGTGCCCCACGCGGCCCCACGACATGTCGGTGATGTGCAGCAGGCCGTCGATGCCGCCCAGGTCGATGAACGCGCCGTAGTCCGTGATGTTCTTGACCACGCCGCGGAGCACCTTGCCCTCGGCCAGCGTCTCGAGCGTGTGCTTCTTCTTTTCCGCGTTCTCTTCTTCGAGGAGGACCTTCCGCGAGAGGACGATGTTCCCCCGCTTCTTGTTCACCTTGATGACGCGCATCCGCAATTCCTGATTGCGGAGTGCATCCAGGTTGCGCACGGGGCGAACGTCCACCTGCGAGCCGGGCAGGAATGCCCGCACGCCGATGTCCACCGCCAGACCGCCCTTGATCCGCTCTATCACCCGGCCGATGACGACCTTCTTGTCGACAAACGCCTTCTCCACGTCGTCCCAGATCTTCATCTTCTCCGCTTTTTCGCGGGAAAGGACGACATACCCGTCGCGGTCCTCGGTGCGTTCCAGTAGAACGTCCACGATGTCACCGGGCTGAACGGTGACCTGACCGTTCTCGTCCAGGAACTCCTGGACCCCGATGATGCCTTCCGACTTGTACCCGACGTCGACGATCACCTCGGAGTCGGTGACTTTCAGAACCGTGCCCTTGACCACTTCGCCTTCCGCGATGTTGCGGAAGCTGGTATCGTAGAAGTCAAGGAGCTTGGCGTATTCTGCCGAGTCGGTGTCGGGCTGGTCGCCGGGTTCCACGGGTGTCCCGTCGGCTGGTGTCGGCTCACCTCCTTTGTGCTGGAGCTCAGGGTCGGTCGTCCCCGAGGCTGCCAGGTCCGAACTGTTGGTGCTGTTGGCGTCCGCCATGGTGTTGCGGGTCCTCCTCTATCGAGATTTGCCGGTTCGCAGCACCGGCGGGCTGAAGTTGCGAATCGCTCAATGGCGATAAGCAGCACATTTTACGATAGTTATCGGCACGCTGTCAAGGCAACGAAAGGACCATCCGATGGCAAAGCGGAATCTGCCCAAGCAGCCGGGCCGGGCCAGGCGAGCCCCCAGCGGCGGGTCCCGCCCGGAAGCTGGAAAGCCGTCGGACCGGCCGACCAGAACCGCACGAAAGGCCGCGGGCCGAACAGCCCGGAAGCAGCCGATACGACGAACTGGCCGCGCCGGCAAGACCGCGGCCAGGGCGCCCGAGGTCCGGGACCCGCAGGGTTCGCCGGGCCGGGGAGCGGCCCAGCCGGGCGGCCGGCGGACGGTTGAGCTGTTCGCCCACGCCCCGGACGAGGATGGACTTGCACCGACACTACCGTCTTCGCTGGACTTCGACCAGCGGCCCTCGGCGGCGCGGAGCGGCCGGGCGGAGCAGGAGGAGCGCTATCGGGAACACCAGGAGACCGGGCCTGGCATGACCGCCGGAGATGTCGATGCCGACTGGGTGTCGGCCTACAGCGTGGGCGACGAGGCGCCGGGCGGCGACAACCCGACCCCCGGCCAGAACGTTGTCGAAGACCGTGGCCGGGCGCTCGGGGTCGAGTACGGGATCGAGGAAGAACTCAAGTCGGAAGAGAAGACCGAAAGTCGTGACCGTCATCGCTGGGAGCTGGACCCGGCATCCTCCGAGGACTACCAGGAACGGACCAAGGGAGGGCGGAAGGGCGGGAAGAAGAGATAACGGAGAATGTTTCCATTCTACGTCTTCCGTTTTCCGTTATCCGTTCTCCGTTGTGCCAGCCCCGTCCGCCCGAGCCTCGGCAGCGCGGGCGAAAGCCAGGACGCCGGCGACAACCTGCTCGATCGTGAGCCCCGTCGTGTCGATGACGTGAGCGTCTGCGGCGACCGCTAGCGGCGACACTTCGCGGGTACGGTCGGACTTGTCCCGCAAGGCCATTTCGTTGGCCACCTGCACCATGTCGCGGCTGCCCTGATGCGCCTGATCGTGCACGCGGCGCCGTGCCCGTTCTTCTGCCGACGCGTCGAGGTAGATCTTCACGTCGGCATCGGGAAACACGACCGTCCCGATGTCGCGTCCTTCCACGACCACGCCACCGCCGACACCGACTCGCCGCTGCTTGGCCACGAGTGCCGTCCGCACGCCGGCCACGCGAGCGACACGCGTCGCGCCCTGATCGATTTCGGAGTTGCGGATCTCGCCGGTGATGTCCACGCCGTCCACGCGCACGCTCCCGTCGGTCGCGTCGATCACCAGCCGTTCTGCCAGCGCCGTCAGCGCGAGTGCGTCTTCGAACGGCAGGTGATCCTGCAGCGCGCGCCACGCCACGCCGCGGTACATGGCCCCGGTGTCGACGTGGCAGTAGCCGAGCGCGACGGCCACGGCCCGCGCGACGGTTCCCTTCCCCACCCCCGAAGGCCCGTCGATTGCAATGATCAGGCGGTTCTTCACCACGTCAGATTCCCTCGAACGCACGACTCCCCGATCGCCCCTCGTCCCTCACTCCCCGTCGAGGCGGAACAGTGTAACATCCCCCCATGCGATCTCCGATCCGCTGGACGGTTGGCCTGCTGATTGTCGCGGGGGCGCTGGTGGCGCTACGGGTTGCGACGCGCCCCTACGTGCGGGCGACCTCGCTCATCGTGCGGATCGCCGGCCTCGAGCGCCAGCATCCCACGCTGGCCGCGATGCAGACCGACGCCGTGGCGGAGCGCGGTGACACTGTTCCGTCGCGTTTCGGCCCGCTGCGCGCGAGGCTCTACACGCCCAAGACGCACACCGAGGGAGCGCTGCTCCTCACACCCGGCGTGAATGCCCTGGGTATCGATGAACCACGGCTCGTGGGATTCGCGCGGCACCTCGCTGCCAGCGGCTTCATCGTGTTGACGCCAGAACTACCCGACCTCAGCCGGTATCTGGTCACCGCGCGATCCACGGACATGCTCGAAGACGCGGCGCTGTGGTTTTCGAATCGAACCGACCTCACGCGCGGTCACCGGATCGGCCTGGTGGGCATCAGCTTCGCGGGCGGGCTCTCCGTCGTCGCGGCCGGTCGGCCCAGCCTCCGCGGCCGCCTCGGCTTCATCTTCTCATTCGGGGGGCACGCCAACTTCCAGCGCGTCGCCGCCTACCTGTGCTCGGGCACGGAGCCGCCCGCTCCGGACATCGACAATCCTCCTCCCGTGCCCGCGCCCCACGACTACGGCGTGGCCATCGTCACGCTCGACCTGGCCGAACGACTTGTTCCAGCCGACCAGGTGAAGCCTCTCGAGACCGGCATCCTGACGTTCCTCCACGCCTCGCACCTGGCCCTGTTCGATCGGAAGAAGGCCGAGCAGGAGTTTGCGCAGGCCCGTGCGCAGGAAGCAACCATGGCGGAGCCGGGGCGGACTTTTCTGCACCTCGTCAACGAGCGGGACGTCAGGAATCTCGGACCGAAACTGCTCCCTCACATCACCAATCCTGGCGACGACGCGGCACTCTCGCCTGACCAATCGCCTGCGCCCGACGTTCCGGTGTTCCTGCTGCACGGCGCCGAAGACAACGTCGTACCCGCGATCGAGACCCTGCGCCTCGCCAAACACCTCGAGCCCCACACGAAGGTTCACGTCCTCCTGACACCGCTGATCAGCCACGCGGAAGTGGACCGGCCGGCGACGACAGCCGAGGTGATCGGCCTGGTCAAGTTCTTTGCGGGGATGATGTAGTCGGCACGGACGCCGCCAGTCGGCACGGACAGCGAGTCGCGGGGCGGTGAGCGGCGGTGGGATGGCATCGCGCCGACTCGGCGTGCGCGGCCGCCGTGGTTCGACAGGCTCACCACGCCCTGAGCGGAGAGCGGCTGACGCGGCCCGGTCTGTCGCGCCGGGCTCAGGTTCGGCGGCCCTCACATTCGCCCTTCGCGCCAGCCCGGTCCACGTCAGCCGCTCTCCGATTGCGCCGGCCGGGGCAGGGCTTCAGCCCTGCTTGACCGTAGCCTTGCGCAGCGCGGCCACTTCCCGGGTGGTCAGCGTGCGGCACGTGCCGGACTTCAGATTCGGGTCGGTCAGCGGGCCGATGCGCACGCGCCGCAACCGAACGACCGGGTGGCCAACCGCCTCGAACATCTGGCGCACCTGGCGTGTTCGCCCTTCGTGCAGCGTGATCGAAACCAGCGACTGGTCGGCGTGCTGGCCGATGCCGGACCTGACCAGCCCAACTTCGGCCGACGCCGTCTTGCGGCCCTCGAGCGCCACGCCGCGCGCGAGGCGGTCCATCGTGTGCGCGTCCGGAGTGCCGCGCACTCGCGCGTGATACTCGCGGGGCACCTCGTGGCTCGGGTGGGTGAGCGCGGCAGCCAGATCGCCGTCGTTGGTGAGGATGAGCAGCCCTTCCGAGTCGTAGTCGAGGCGCCCGACCGGATAGACGTATTCGTGAAGGCCGGGCACGAGATCGAGAACCGTCGGCCGTCCCTCGGGGTCCGAGCGGGTGGTGACATACCCGCGCGGCTTGTTGAGGAGCAGGTAGATGCGGCGCGTCTCGCGCCTGATCGCGCGGCCGTCTACGCGAATGTCGTCGACCTCCGGATCCGCGCGCGTACCCAACTCGCGCACCGTCTGGCCGTGGACGCTGACGCGGCCCTCCGTGATCATCCGCTCAGCCGCACGGCGGGAGGCCACTCCCGCCGATGACAGGATCTTCTGAAGACGGATTTGCATAGACGCTAACTGCCGATGAGCTGTCTCCGCGGGCCGGCGGCGGGGCGACGACCCTTCAACTCTGCTCCTCAGGATACAGGGTCTTGTCGGGGTCCACTCCCCCGTCGAGCGGCAGCATCGTCTCCGACGGGCCCGCCTCGGCCAGCCCGCTGGGCGGCTCGAAGCCCAGGACGTCGGCCATGTCTTCCATCTTCGGCAGGTCGTTGAGGTCTCTCAGGCCGAACCGAATCAGGAACCCGCGAGTCGTGGCATAGAGGAACGGCCGGCCCACAACCTGCTTGCGGCCCGCGATCTTGATCAGGCGCCGTTCGAGCAGCGTGGCCACCACGCCCGAGGTGTTCACGCTTCGAATCTCGGCGATCTCCGGCGCCGTGATGGGCTGCTTGTAGGCGATGACGGCGAGCGTTTCGAGCGCCGCGACCGACAGCTTCTGCGACCGGCGTTCGTGGAACAGGCGCCGCACCCACTCGGACAACTCGGGGCGGGTGACGATCTGATAGCCGCCTGCCACCTCGACCAACTGCAGGGCTCCCTGCCCCTCCGCGTAGTCGCGCCGCAGCGCGTCCAATGACACCTGCACGTCCTCGCGCGGCTCGGACTCGAGCACCTTGAACAGCGTTTTCGGCGTGAGCGGGTCTGGCGACGCGTAGACCAGCGCCTCGATGACCGCCTTCAGCTCCTCGGACACCCGGCCGACTTCGGCCTCGGCCACGGTCTCGACCGGTGCATCCGAAGCCGGCGCCGCCTCGCCGCCGGGCGCAGCGCCATTCGCCGCGGCCTCCGGAAGCGCCGCAGGCTCCTCGTGCACGTCGGGCCGCTCGCCCGGCTGGATGTCGTCCTCCTTCTTGTCGTTCTGCACGGTCATGTCTCACCTACCGCCCGGCCGCGGCGGCCTTCGACTTGTAGATCCTGATGGGCCCGAACGAGCCGGCCTGGAATACGCGGACCAGCCTCAACCGGATCATCTCCAGGAGCGCGAGGAACGTCACGATGAGGTCGCCCTTCGACGACACGTCGTCGAACAGGTCCTCGAACCCGCAGGCTTCGGTTTCGGAGAGGCGGGCCAGGAGCTGCTCGATCCGCGTCTCGATAGGGATCTGCTCGGCTGGCAGTGTCACCTTCGGACGCTGCCTGGCACGCTCGAGCACCGACTTGAACGCCGCGATGAGGCTGAAGAGGTCCACCTCCAGCTCGGGTTCGTATTCCTCGCCGGCAATCGGCGCCACCCGGCCATCGGGCCGCTGCCACTGCGCCTCGCGCAACGTCTCGCGCTCGTGGAGCAGTTCTGCCGCCTGCCGGTACCGTTGGTGTTCCAGCAGCCGGCGGATGAGCACTTCCCGAGGGTCTTCCTCTGGATCTTCCTGCGTCGGATCTGGACGCGGGAGCAGCATCCGCGACTTGATGTGAATCAGCGTCGCCGCCATCACCAGGAACTCGCCGGCGACATCCAGGTCCAGCTCCTGCATCAACTCGAGATACGCGAGGTATTGCGCGGTGATGAGCGCAATCGGGATGTCGTAGATGTTCACCTCGTTCCGCTTGATGAGGTGAATGAGGAGATCGAGAGGCCCCTCGAACTGGTCGAGCTTGACCGAATAGCTGTCGAGGGACGATTCGAATTCCTCTGCGACCGGCAGTTCCATATCCCTGGTTCCCACCCACTCAACCCTAGACCCTAGTCCCTCGCCCCTGATCCCCCGCCCCTAAATCCTCGCCCCTAACCCCTCGCCCCCCTATCTGTATCTGACCTTCACCGCATCCCGCACCCGTTCCATCGTCTCCCTGGCGGCAACGCGGGCGCGTGCCGAACCTTCGAAGAGAATCTCGCGAATCCGGCCGGGATTGGCGACCACCTCGGCGCGCCGCTGTCGCATCGGCTCCAGGACGCCATTCACGGCCGAGGCCAGCTTCTTCTTCACGTCGACGTCGCCCACTTTGCCCAGGCGGTAGCGCGACTTGAGGTCTTCGACCTCCTCGAGGTTGCTGTTGAACGCGTCGTGGTAGATGAAGACCGGGTTGCCTTCGACCGTGCCCGGGATGTCCGCCCGAACCCGTTTCGGGTCGGTGTACATGCTCATCACCTTCTTGCGTACCGCCTCGGCATCGTCAGACAGGTCGATGGCGTTGCCGTAGCTCTTGCTCATCTTCCGGTTGTCGAGACCGGGCAGGCGCCCGAACGTCGTGAGCAGTGGCTGCGGCTCGATCAGCACCTCCTTGACGATCGCCTCGCCGTCGCGCCGGCCGATTCTGTCGCCGTAGAAGTTGTTGAAGCGGCGGACCACTTCGCGCGCCAGCTCGAGGTGCGGCACCTGGTCCTCGCCCACGGGAACGAACTTCGCATCGTACATCGCGACGTCCGCCGTCTGCAGGAGCGGATAGCCGAGGAAGCCGATGGTCGAGAGATCCTTCTCGGACAACTGCTCGCGCTGCTCCTTGTAGGTCGGCACCCGTTCGAGCCACGGAATTGGCACCACCATCGACAGGAGCAGGTAGAGCTCCGCATGCTCGGGCACCAGCGACTGGATGAACAGCGTCGAGCGCTCGGGGTCCAGCCCCGCGGCAATCCAGTCGGCGACGTTGTCGTACGCGTTCTCGACGAGCGCCGACGTTTCGGCGTACTCACTCGTCAGCGCGTGCCAGTCGGCGACGAAGTAGAAACAGTCGTACTGGTCCTGGAGCGTCGCCCAGTTCTTGAGGGCACCCACCAGGTGACCGAGGTGCAGCTTACCAGTCGGGCGCATGCCCGAGACGATGCGAGGTTTTATATGAGCCACGATAACAGGTAGTGGTACGGGGTGCTGACGACGACGTTGAAGGCGCCCGAGAACATCAGCGCGTAGAGCAGCAGGAACCCGTACGGGCGAAGGCGATCCAGGACGGCTGCGAAACGCTCGGGCAGCAGGCCGGCCAGCACCGAACTGCCGTCGAGCGGCGGAATCGGCAGCAAATTGAAGATCGCCAGGAGAAGATTGATTTCGAGCGCGCTCCACACGAGGCGCGCGACAGGCGCGAGAACGCGGGCCTCGGCGGCGCGCGCCGTGGCCTCCGGAACGAAGCCCGACACGAATGCGCCGACCGGGAGCAGCCGCAACGCGACGGCCGCTACGAAGGCCATCGAGAGATTGCTGATCGGGCCGGCCGCCGCCACCATCAGGTAGTCGCGCCGAGGCCGATTGAACCGCCAGGTGGCGACCGGAACGGGCTTTGCCCACCCGATGATCGGCGCGCCGGTGACCATGCCAAGCAGCGGAAACAGCAGCGTGCCAATGGGATCGACGTGCACGAGGGGGTTGAGAGACACGCGGCCGAGGGCCCGGGCAGTCGGATCCCCGAGGCGGTCCGCCGCCCACGCATGAGCGGATTCGTGCACCGTCAGGGAGAAGACCAGCACGAGAAACGAGATGAAGATCTGTCCGAAGTTGATGTCCACGAGAGCTAATCAGGCTAACACGATCCTGTAATCGTACCATCCAGGTATCTTGGGATCCAGGGATCCTGCGATCCGGGCACCCCGCGAAACGGCGCCTGCCTCACATCCCGCTTGTCAGCGCGCCGCGGCGAAGTACGCCAGGACCGCGTCGGCCACCTTCGGCCCGACGACCGACGTCAGTTCCTCGCGGGTGGCGCGGCGGACGCCGGCAAGACTGCCGAAAGAGGTCAGCAGGGCCCGGCGGCGGCGCGGCCCGACGCCTGGCACGCCATCGAGTTGCGAGCGAAGGTCGCGCATCCGCCTGGCCTGGCGGTGGAACGTGACGGCGAACCGGTGCGCCTCGTCGCGAATCTGCTGCAAGAGGAGCAGGGCGCTGCTCGACCTTGGAAGCGCCAGCGGCTCTTCCCGATCGCGCGTGCACACCAATTCCTCTTTCTTGGCCAGGCCCACGGCCACCAGATTGGCCAGACCCAGCTCCTCGAGCGCGGCGTACGCCGCCGACAGCTGCCCTTTCCCCCCGTCGATGACAATCAGGTCCGGGAACGGCCCGCCCATCTCGAGAACGCGCTGATAGCGGCGCATCACCACCTGGTTCATAGCCGCGAAGTCGTCGAGATAGCGAGAGTCCGAGGGCTGGCCGCCGGCAGATGTCTTCGGTCCCGTGCGGACCCGGAACTTCCGGTAGTCAGACCGTTTCATCCGGCCGTCTTCGCAAACGACCATGGACGCAACCGTCTCACTGCCCTGGATGGTGGAGATATCGAAACACTCGATGCGCCTCGGCAACGTGGGCAGGCCGAGGATCAGGCGCAGCGTGTCGAGGCCTTCGTAGTGGGCCGCGTCGCCGCGGTCGAACCGCGATTGATAGGCCTGCGCGGCGTTGCGCGAAGCCAGGTCCAACAGCCCCCGCTTCTCGCCGCGCTTTGGCACAACCAGGTGTACGCGCCGGTCCGCACGGTTCGTCAGCCACGCCTCGGTCGCCTCGGCTTCCGGCAGCTCGGCGGGAACGTGGATTTCGGGAGGCACCTCCCGGTCGGCGTAGAACTGCTGCAGCGTGGCCTGTAGCACGTCCGCCAGGGTGGCGGAGCCGGTTTCAATGTCGTCATCCGCAATCGGCATTTCGGAAGACCGCTCCGACCCCATTTCGGCAAACAGGTCCGCGCGTTCGACGACGCGGCCGTGACGAACCTGGAAGACCTGAATCGCGGCGCCAGCCGGTCCGATCTTGATGCCGAACACATCGCGGTCGCCCAGTTCGACCGACGCCATCTTCTGTTGGCGGTCGCGGAGGGTCTGAACCGTGCGCGCCGCATCCCTCAGCTGGGCCGCCTGCTCGAACCGCTCCTGCGTCGCCGCTTCAACCATCCGGCATTTGAGCCCGTCGAGCAGCTCGTCGGTGCGACCCTCCAGGAACAGGCGCGTGTCCTCGACGGCCCGCGCGTAGTGGTCCTGGGTGCAGAGCGACTCGACGCAGGGCGCCAGGCAGCGCTTGATGTCGTACTCCAGGCACGGGCGGCCCCGCCGGCCGTTGATCCCCTCGTTGCACGACCGGATGCCGAACAGCCGATGGCTCAGCGACATGACGCGGCGGGCCAGACTGGCGGGCATGAACGGCCCGGCGTAGACATTTCCGTCCCGCTCGACCTGGCGCGCCACCAGCACCCGGGGAAACGCCTCGGTCGTCGTCAACTGCAAGTACGGATAGTTCTTGTCGTCTCGCAGCAGGATGTTATATTTCGGCATCCGCTGCTTGATCAGGTTGTTCTCGAGGGCAAGCGCTTCGACCACCGAGTCGGTGAGGATGACGTCCAGGCCGTCGGCCTCGTTCAGCAGGGCATCTGTCTTCGGGCTCGTGCCATAGGCCCCCAGGTAGCTCCTGACGCGAGCGCGGAGCGAGCGCGCTTTCCCCACGTAGATCGTCTCGCCGGCGGCGTTGGTATACAGGTAGACGCCGGGCTGTTCGGGCAGACGATCGATCCGGCTCTTGAGATCACGGATGGGCATGGACTACTATGATTCGTTTTTCGCGCGGTTGGCCGATCGTCAATTATACCGGACCGCGCGCGGCCGGTCGGCACCGGCGTGGAGTCTGAGCCGCCCATGACGTTTACCGGCGTAGTCGGAACGGTCTGCAACTTCCCGCTCCGGGCGATTATCGCCGTCTGCGTGGCGCTCCGTATCTCGCCCAACGTCCTCACCTTCACCGGGGTGGTCGTCAACATCACGGCCGCCTGGTTGCTCGGCACCGAGCGCTTCTGGTCCGCCGGTTTCGTCATGCTGGCGGCCAACATCTTCGACTACATCGACGGCAAGGTGGCGCGCGAGCGCAACCGTGAGACGTTGTTCGGCGGGTTCTGGGACTCGGTGATGGACCGGTTCTCGGACATCACGCTGTTCATCGGCCTGATCTACCTCTACACGAGGCACGGCCGGGCCGACTACGTCATCGTCACGGCGCTGGCGATGATGTTCTCGGTCATGACGAGCTACACGCGCGCCAGGGCCGAATCGATCATCGAGAAGTGCAAGGTCGGGTTCATGGAGCGGCCCGAGCGGATCGTGCTGTTCATGATCGGGGCGTTCACCAACCGCATGGCCGCCGTGCTCTGGGTCATCCTCATCCTGTCGATTGTCACGGTGGCCGACCGGATCTACTTCACCTGGCGGGAACTGAACGGCGTGAAGGAGAGCAAGAAGCCGCTGGTGCAGCACGTCCTCTGGCGCGCGTTCTTCTGGACCGACGACCGCGCCACGTGGCAGTACGATCTCTGGGTGATCGCGATCCTCTGCTTTGTCTGGCTCATCCCGCCCGATTGGATCGGCGACCCGATCGCCTCCGGCCGCGGCATGATCGGGTGGATCCTCGGAAGATAGCCCCTCCAATCTCGCGATCGTGCGACCGCAAGGTGTCAGGCATCATCCCTCTCGTCCCTGAGCCCCAGGTGCAGGCCGGTGTCGGCGAGGTGGATGGCGCGGCGGCCGATCAGGTCGCGGAGAAGACGACGCACGGCGCCGAAGAGGTGGCCGGGTACGACGAGCCGCGTGGCCGTCCGGCCGCGCCGGCCGGCAAGCAGCAGCACCGGCTCCGGCTCCTCCCGCCACGTGATGGCCCCGATGCGGGAGTAGCGAACGAAGCGCCGGTCGCTCCAGATGCCGTCCCGGTAGAAGCCGCGCTCGATTCGTGCCGCCATGGGGACGATGCCCGCGTAGTAGACGAACATCATGCCGACGCCGAACGTCTGTTCGACGGCACCTGGCCGCAGCAGAAGGTCGTAAACGAAGAGCAAGCCGAGGGCGATGCCGATGCCCACCTGCATCTGGAAGAGTGGCGGGCGCCTTCCCGGCCAGGTGAGCAGCGCCGCGGGCCGGCGCCGCCAGTAGAGCACCTGCTCGGCGAGGCCGAGCAGGTTGGCGACCAGGAATCCGACGCCGAAGAGGAGCAGGAGCCGAGCCATGGACCGCCCGACCTCAGGCGGATTCGGGCACCGAGGCGAGGGTCGGATCGAAACAGCGGCGGCAGCGGGCCTCGTAGGTCCCCTGCGCGCCGAGCAGGACGCGGTCCTGGTTCGCCACGAGGCGCTGCGTGTGGTTTGCCGGGTTGCCGCACACCATGCAGATGGCGAGCGTCTTGGTGATGTACTCGGCGATCGCCAGCAACTGCGGCATCGGCTCGAACGGCTTGCCGAGGTAGTCCTGATCGAGGCCCGCCACGATCACCCGCTTGCCCATGTTCGCCAGTTCGTTGCAGACGGCGGGCAGGTCGGCGTCGAAGAACTGTCCCTCGTCGATTCCCACGACTTCCGCATCGTCGTCGACCTGCGAGAGCAGCGCCCTGGAGTTCGCGACGTTCTCCGAGGCGATCCGCATGTCGCTGTGCGACACGATGTGATGGTCACCGTAGCGGTTGTCGAAGGTCGGCTTGAAGATCTGCACCTTCTGCCGCGCAATCTGCGCGCGGCGCAGGCGCCGGATCAGCTCTTCGCTCTTGCCGCTGAACATGCTGCCGGTGATCACCTCGATCCACCCGGCGTGCTGCGTGCGTGGAACGTCCATGACTGCCCCTCGTCCGCCGGCTCCCGGCGCCCGCGTCGCCCATCCCTGGACGATTCGCAGGCTCCCCGACTAGGCCCGTGACTGGTATTCGCCGGATTCCGTGTTGACGCGGATCCGGTCGCCTTCGCTGACGAATGGGGGCACCTGCACGACCAGGCCGGTCTCGAGCTTCGCGGGCTTGAGCTGCGCGCTCGCCGTCGCGCCCTTGATGGCCGGCGTCGTTTCCACGACCTCGAGATCGACCGTCTGGGGCAGCTCGATACCGACCGGCTCGCTGCCGTAGAACTCCATCTGTATCACCGACTCGGCAACCAGATAGCTCATCGCGTCGCCGAGCACTTCGTCGGTCAGCGCAATCTGCTCGTAGCTCTCCGTATCCATGAAGTGGTAGGTCGAGCCGTCCTGATACATGTACTGCATCGACTTCTCGTCCAGCGTCGCGCGCTCGATTTCGTCCTCGGACCGCAACTTCTGGTCGGCGAGTGCCCCCGTGCGGATGTTGCGCAGCTTCACGCGCACGAAACCACGCAGGTTGCCCGGCGTGACGTGCTGGAGTTCCAGGACCCTGAACAGGTCCTCCCGCATCTTGATCAGCATGCCCTTCCGAAGTCGTGTCGCTTGCATGGCCTCACCTGGCGTGTGGAACGGGAGAATCGGGATCTGGCAGGCGCCTGAAGGCAGACCGATCCGCGGCTCGCACGCACGCCTTTCGATTAGTCGCAAGAGCCGATCTGTCATTCTAGCACAGGGATTCCCGGAACCTGCCGCCCGTCACTCATGCTACGATAACATGTGGCCTTTACCCGCTGGGACCCCCTGCAAAACCTGCTGGCGCTCCAGGAGCGTATCAACCGCCTCGCCGGCACCGACGAGGCCGGCTGGATGCCGCCCGTCGATATCTATGAGACTTCAGACCGCTACGTGATTACGGCTGAGGTCGCGGGCCTCGCGCGCGAAGACATCCAGATTCAGATCCAGGATGGCAGGCTCACCCTCAAGGGGGAGCGGCAGGCGCGCGAACCACAGTCCGTGCGGTTCGAACGCGTCGAACGCGGCCACGGCCGCTTCGCTCGCGCGTTCGTCCTGCCGCACGCCGTGGATCCGTCAGGCGTCACGGCCGACCTCCAGAACGGCCTCCTGACCATTTTCGTCCCGAAGCTGTTCGACCTCCGGCGCATCGACGTCGAGTGAACGTCCGCGCCCGCCACGACAGACAACCGCGAAGACGGGTTGCCCCACACCGGGCCTCCGTGGTGGGCTCGTGGACCAGGGTCAGCCTGCGTGGCGCATCGCATCCATCCCGGACAAAGTGCTAGGCTATCTGAACCGGGGGAACGTTCATGCTCAGAAGAACCACGTACGGGATCGTCCTCGTCCTCGCCGGCTTTGCTGCCGGGCTCGTGCTGACTGGCCGTCTGCGTTCCGCCAACGACGGGTTCGCTGCACAGCCGCCTCGAAACGCGGCCGCTCCCGCCGCCGCATCGGCCGCGCAGTCCGCGGCGCCCGGCAGCTCGGGGCTCCCTGATTTCAGCGCCATCGCCGGTCGCGCCGTCGGCGGCATCGTCAACATCTCGGCGCTCGCCGTGGTGCGGACGTCGAACTCGCCATTCGCGAACGATCCGGTCTTCCGGCAGTTCTTCGGCGATTCCGATGAATGGTTCGGGTCGCGCTTCGAGCAGGCGCCAAGTCTCGGATCGGGCGTCATCATTTCCTCCGACGGCTACGTCGTCACCAACAACCACGTCGTCGCCGGCAATATCCGCGAGATTACGGCCGTGCTGCCGGACAAGCGCGAGGTCAAAGGGCAGATCGTGGGGCGCGACCAGATGACCGACATCGCGGTCATCAAGATCAGCGCGCAGAACCTGCCCGTGCTGCCCTGGGGCGATTCGTCGAAGCTCAAGGTCGGACAGTGGGTGCTCGCGATCGGCAGCCCGTTCATGCTGAACCAGACGGTGACGCTCGGTATCGTGAGCGCGCTCGGCCGCACGGGCATGGGGCTGGCCGACTACGAGGACTTCATCCAGACCGACGCGGCCATCAATCCGGGAAACTCGGGCGGCGGGCTGGTGGACGCGCGCGGCGAGGTGATCGGCATCAATACCGCGATCATCAGCGAGTCGGGCGGGTCCCAGGGTGTGGGCTTCGCCGTGTCGAGCAACCTGGCGCGGCGCATCGCGGACGACCTGATCAAGTACGGCGAGGTGCGCCGCGGCACGATCGGCGTGGTCAACGTGCGGACCCTGACGCCGGACATCGCCGCACAACTCGGCATCGCGCAGACGGCGCACGGCGCAATCGTGGTCGGTATGACGCGAACCTCTTCCGCCTACCAGGCCGGCATCCAGCCAGGCGATGTGATTGTCTCCTTCAATGGCGAGACGATAGGCACCGGCGAGCAGTTCACGAAGATCCTGGCCGATGCCAGGATCGGCAGCACCGCCACGCTCGAGGTCCTGCGGCAGGGTCGGAAGGTGACGTTCAAAGTGCCCGTCACGGGGCTGGGTGCGAGAACGCGGTGAGCCGGGCCGTCGGGCCTCTGCCCTCTGAGCCTCGAACCCTCATCTCCCCGATACCGCCAGGCACGCGACGACGGAACACCGCCACAGGTGCTCGGTGCCAGCCCTGATGCCAATCCGCGGGCTCCAGGCGACCTCGGGATAGCTGATGCGGCGGTCGTCCAGGTAGAGGCGTCTCCCGCACAAGTCCGCGCGATTGTCGGCGAGCGTGATGCCCATCGCCCGCGCGAGGCTGCCAGGGCCGCGACACAATTCGTGGCGCGGAATCCTCTTGCCGCCCCGCCGGTCGGGACCCCGGCGCCGCTGCATCAGGTCGATGCCGTCGAGCGGCACGAGCGCCCGGACCAGGACCGCTGCCGGCTGGCCGTCCCGCTCGGTGACGACGTTGAACAGGTTGTGGATGCCGTAGTTCAGATAGACGTAGGCAACGCCCGGCGGGCCGTAGAGCGGCTGATTCCGGGCGGTGCGCCCGGGCGCGGCGTGACAGGCAGGATCCTCTTCCCCGATGTACGCCTCCACCTCCACGATCGCTCCCGCCGTCGGCCCGTCCGCGCTCCGGTGGACCAGCACCTTGCCGATGAGCTCGCGGGCGACCGTCAGCGTGGGCCGGTCGTAGAACGCGCGCGGAATCCTCATCGTTTCGACCGCGCCTTGATCCTCATCGCGGCCCGCTCGGCCGCTGCGGCCACCCTGGCGTCCTTGTCGGTCTGAACGGATTCGACGGCCGCCAGGTCGCTCGCACCCCCAATGACGCTCAGGGTCTCGATCAGCGCGAGGCGAGTCTCCGTGCCGGCGGCTCCCAGCGCCGCCGCGGCCGGCGATGCGGCCGCGTTGCCGAGTTCGATCAGGTAGGTGCATGCCTGCAGGCGCGTGCCGCCGGCGTCCACCGACTGCACGAGCCGGCCGATCGCCTTCGCGTCCCCGGAGCGAACGGCGGCAAACGACTCGACGACCAGCAACTCTCGCGAGCGGGCCTCGGCCAGCCCCTGCGCGGCAAACGCCGCATCCGTTCCGCCGATGCGGGCGAGTCCCTCGGCACCGGCCAGGCGGAAGGCATCCTCCTTCCGCGAGAGCGCAGCCTTGAACGTCGGCGCCGACGAGGGGTGGCCGACACGCGCGAGCGCCACCAGGTTCACCAGCGCATCGGCACCCTTCTGGTGGTATTCGTACGCCGCGGTCAGTGCCTGCACGGCGCGGCTCCAGCGCAGATCACCAAGCGCCCCGAGCGCCGCGAGGCGCACCTCGCGATCGGGATCGTTCAGCGTGTGCACGAGCGCGTCACCGAGACGGTCGAGGCCCGGCAACTCGCACGGCGCGGCGCAGCGCCTGAACACGCGGCCAGCCGAACGAGCGACGGCGATGCGGAATCCGGGCGCCGGGTCGCCGAGCCCTTCCGTCAGCGCTTCTGCCACGGCACTGTAACCGGGGGCCGGCGCGGTTCCGTCGATCTGTCCGAGGATCCCGAGCGCGTAGGTGGCCTCGATGCGGAACGCGGGATCCTCGTGACGGATCGGGCCCAGCATCCCGGTGACGACTTCCATCGGCACCGGCGCAATGGGCAGCGACGACCAGGGACGCGCGAACGCGCGCGCCGCCGGTTGCGAGTCGCGCACTTCGACGACCAGCGCCACGTGTCGACGGGTTTCGATGCGGGTGCCGAGGAACAAGCCGAGTTCGGCATAGACCGCGGCCCGCTGCAGCCGGTCGTCCGGATCGTTCAGGAGCGCGGCAATCGGCGCGCCCGCCTCCGGGTAGCCCGATTCCTCGAGCAGGCGCAGCGCCGACATCCTCGCCGAGAACTCCGGCAGTTTCAGCCGTTCCACGGCCTGGTCGAACGGCACCTGCTGCGATCCGGCAAGCGTCGCCGACGCCGACAAGGCAATCAATACAGTGACCAGTCTCATCACAACCTCGCAGGACAACCGGATCCTAGCAGTGTCTCCACCCCATTTCTCGGTTTTCGTTTCACCCTTCAATCCTCAATTCTCGATCTTCAACTCCCGGCTTCGGGCGTCCTGGCGCCCGAGCACCGCGCGCAGGTACCGACCCGTGTGGGACGCGTCGACGGCCGCGATCTCCTCCGGCGTGCCGACCGCCACGACCCACCCGCCCTCCTCGCCTCCTTCGGGGCCGAGGTCGATGATGTGGTCCGCCGTCTTGATCACATCGAGGTTGTGCTCGATGACCAGCAGCGTGTGCCCCGCCTGCAGCAACTTCCGGAATGCCGCGAGCAGCTTGGCAATGTCGTCGAAGTGCAGGCCCGTCGTCGGCTCATCGAGGATGTAGAGGAGCCGGTCGCCGGTCCGCGACGCCAGGTGCGCGGCAATCTTGATGCGCTGCGCCTCGCCGCCCGAGAGGGTCGTGGCGGGCTGGCCGAGCCGCAGGTACCCGAGCCCGATCTCGTCGAGCAGGTGAAGTCGCCGCAGCACCTTGGGGGATCCCGCAAAGAAGGTCAGCGCCTCGCGCACCGTCATCTCGAGCACCTGGTGCACGTTCCGCCCGCGGTAGCGCACGTCGAGCACCTGCGGCTTGAACCGCTTCCCGTCGCACTGTTCGCACGGGACGAATACGTCGGCCAGAAACTGCATCTCGACGCGAATCTGGCCCTCTCCCTCGCAGGTTTCGCAGCGGCCTCCTGCCACGTTGAACGAGAAGTGACTGGCGGTCAGCCCGCGCGACCGCGCGTCCTTCGTCGAGGCGAACAGCTCCCGAATCGGGTCGAACGCCTTCAGGTACGTCACCGGGTTCGAACGCGGCGTCCGCCCGATCGGCGCCTGGTCCACCAGCACCGCGTCGCAGATGTGCTCGGCCCCCTCCAGGCCGCGGTGCGCACCGACCTTCTTGTCCCAGTCGCCCTTGAGGCGCTTGATCGCGGGATAGATGATGTCGTGCACGAGCGTGGACTTGCCCGAGCCGCTCACGCCCGTGACGCACGTCAGCGTGTTGAGCGGGATGCTGACATCGATCTTCTTGAGGTTGTGCTCGCTCGCGCCGAGGAGGCGGATTCGCTGGCCGCTCCCGCGCCGGCGGTCGCGAGGCACCGGAATCGTCAGCTCGTTCCGCAGGTACCGGGCGGTCAGCGACCGCGGCTCCCGCATCAGACCGTCGAGCGTGCCCGAATACACCACGCGGCCGCCCTGGTCGCCCGCGCCCAGGCCAAGATCCACGATGTGATCCGCCACCCGAATCATGTCGGCATCGTGCTCGACGACGATCACGGTGTTGCCCTGGTCGCGCAGCTCGCGCAGGATGGCGATCAGCCGTTGGTTGTCGCGCGGATGGAGCCCGATCGACGGCTCGTCCAGCACGTAGAGCGTCCCGACCAGCGCCGACCCGAGCGACGTCGCCAGGTTGATCCGCTGCGATTCGCCGCCCGACAACGTGGACGACAGCCGGTCCAGCGTCAGGTAGTCGAGGCCAACCTCGCTGAGGAACACGAGCCGCCGACGGATTTCGGCCAGCACCTTCTCGGCAATGGCCGCCTCGCGCTCGCCGAGGGTGAGACCCCGGAAGAAGCGCCGGGCCTCGAGCACGGTCAACGCACACACGTGGTCGATGGTCCGTTCGCCGACGCGCACGTCCCGCGCCTCGCGCCGGAGCCGCGCGCCGCCGCAATCCGGGCACGTCTGGTAACCGCGGTAGCGGCTCAGGAACACGCGGATGTGCACCTTGTACTTCTTCCGCTCGAGCCAGGCGAAGAAGCCGTGAACGCCTTCGTACTCGCCGCCGTCCCCGTCCATGACGAACCGCTTTTCGTCGGGCGTCAGATCGGCCCACGGCACGTCGAGCCGAACGCCGCCCGCCCGGGCCGCGCGCTTGAGTGTCGCCAGGTTCGCCCGGTAGTGCGGCTTGCTCCACGGCTCGATCGCGTCGTCCTGGATCGAGCGCGTGGGGTCAGGCACCACGAGGTCGGTGTCCAACTCGATCACGTTGCCGAAGCCATGGCATGTCGGACACGCGCCGAACGGGTTGTTGAACGAGAACAAACGTGGCTGCGGGTCCTCGTACGTGATGCCGCACGCGCGGCAGTCGAAGCGCTCCGAAAACAGGTGGAGCCGCGGTTCCGTGAGCCGGCTCGCGGCTGCCTCGCCCGCCGGAAGCTCCAGCGCGAACGCCGCCCCGCCGCCTTCTCCATAGGCGGTTTCGATCGAGTCGGTCAGCCGCGTCAGCATGTCGGGCTGAACCCGCAGGCGATCGACGACGACGTGCAGGACCGACTGATCCTTCAGCAGCGACACTTCCACATCGTCGAACGACACCGCCGCGCGGCCGTCGACCAGGAGGCGACCGAATCCTTTCCGGCGCAGGGCGCCGAGCGTCTCGGTCACCGGGTCGACGCCGTTGCCATTGGCCCCGTTCGGGGTGGTGCCACTGCCGTTGCCGTCTCCGCTGGCGTGTCCGTTCCCGTTGCCGGCCCCGGTCGACTCGCCCACCTCGTCCACCGGCTCCGCGCCGTTGGCCGCTGGCGATTTCGGCGTGGCGACAACCGGCATCTCGAAGCCGATGATCAGTCGCGTCCCCGCAGGCAGCTGTGCGAGCCGGCGGGCCACTACCTCGGGGCTCTCCCGCACGACCTCCTGCCCGCATCCATGGCAGAACGTGCGGCCGACGCGCGCGAAGAGGAGGCGAAGGTAATCGTGAATCTCGGTGGTGGTGCCGACGGTCGAACGCGGGTTGCGGATGCTGTTCTTCTGCCGGATCGCGATGGCGGGTGACACGCCGTCGATCGCATCCACGTCGGGCTTTTCCATGCGCTCGAGGAACTGGCGGGCGTAGGCAGAGAGCGACTCGACATACCTCCGCTGTCCCTCGGCGTAGATCGTGTCGAAGGCAAGCGACGACTTCCCCGACCCGCTCACGCCCGTGACGATGATCAGGGCGTTCGCGGGCAGGCTCAGGTCGATGTTCTTGAGGTTGTGCGTGCGGGCGCCGCGAATGACGAGTTCGGCGGACGCCCCCGCGGTCGGCTCGGACATGACAGAGGGCCTACTGCGGCGATTTCGCAAAGTGCCGCAAACTAGCCATCGTACCGCACCGCGGGTTCGCGTTCAACCTGAGGGCCGACTCTACACCAGCACCGACTGGTACGCGTACAACGCCGGCGAGCCGCCCGTGTGCACGAAGAGGACGTGCTCACCCTTCTTGAAGGCTCCACGGCGCACCAGCGCGATTAGCCCGGCCATCGTCTTTCCGGTGTAGACCGGGTCGAGCAGAATACCCTCCACGCGGGCCAGCATCTGCACCGCCTCGACCATCTCCGGCGTTGGCAGCGAGTAGCCCGGGCCCACCCAGTCGCCCAGCGCGGTGATCGCCTCGCGCAGGATTCCGCCCTTGATGTTCAGCAGCGCGGCGAGTTCCTGCGCCAGTTTGTGGACGTTCGGCTCCTGCTCCTCGCGCGTCCGCCGCACGTTGATCCCGGTGAGCGGGATGTGGGCGTTGTTGCCGACCAGGCCGCAGATCAACCCCGCGTGCGTGCCGGTGCTGCCGCTCGCGCACACGATGTGATCCAGGCGGATGCCCATGTCGTAGGACTGCGCGAGGATCTCCTCGGCGCACGAGACGTAGCCGAGCGCGCCGAGCGGGTTCGATCCGCCGCCCGGGATGATGTAGGCCTTCCGGCCGAGTGCCGCCACCTGGTCGGACTCCTTCTGCATTTCGGCGGCGAGGTCCACGCCCGTCTTCACCACCGTCACGGCTTCGACGCCGAGCAGCCTGAACAGAAAGTTGTTGCCCGAGGCGTCGGGGCTGTAGCTGTTCGCCACCCGCTCTTCGAGGACGAGGCGGCACTTCAGTCCTTCCTTCACGGCAGCCGCAAGCGTCAGCCGGCAGTGATTCGACTGAACCGCGCCGCAGGTGATGAGCGTGTCCGCGCCCTTGGCGAGCGCGTCGGCCACGAGGAACTCGAGCTTGCGCGTCTTGTTGCCGCCGCCGGCCAGGCCGAGCAGGTCGTCGCGCTTGATATAGATGTCCGGGCCGCCGAGCAGCGCAGACAGGCGCTCGAGTTTCTCGAGCGGGGTCCAGCCCTGGGTATACCGTCGTCGCGGGAATCGTGCGAGATGCATGATGTCGATGCCTCCTGGCAATGATGAGGGCGTTACAGGGTACCACGCGGCGTGTAGAATCTGAAGAGTATGGCCAGCCCACTCTCGCTCACCCGTATCTGGCGGATCCTGAAGGAAGTGGATCTGGCGGCGATCCGGCGCGAGGCCGAACGCCGCGTCCACGTGCTGATCATCGGCGAGGACACTACTGACGCCGACGCACTGGCGGTGCTGCTCGCCGAGGGCCAGGCCGACCCGACGCCGTGGCTGACCGCGATCGACGCGCCGCTGGCCGCCCGCGAGCCCGGGCGCACGCGATCCGGCGGCCTTGAGGCAATCGTGGACGGCCCGGACGTCGTGCTGGCCGTGACCCGCGGCCGCGAGTTGTCGGCCGACATGTCGTCGTCGAGACAGCAGTGGATGGCGCGCAACGTGCCGGTCGTGACCGTCGCCCTCGCGGGCGGCGAAGGCGACGGCACCGTGCACGCGCATGGCGGTGCGGCGCGGGTCGCCATCGACCGCCTGGACGAGGCGGGATTCCACCTTGTGGTGGATGCGCTGTTTTCGGTCGTCGAGCCGGACCGGCGCCTCGGGCTCGCGCGGCAGTTCCCCGCGCTTCGCCCCAAGGTGTTCAACACCCTGATCGACGACACCGCGCGCACCAACGCCGGCTATGCCTTCAGCACCGGCGTCGCCGAAATCGTGCCTATCCTGGATATCCCCCTCAACATCGGCGACATCCTCGTGCTGACGAAGAACCAGCTCATGATGAGCTACCGGATCGCGCTGGCGGCCGGAAAGACGGGCCAGCCTCGCGAGTTGATCGGGGAAATCGTCGGCGTGCTGGGAGGCGGTCTCCTGTTCCGCCAGGTCGCACGGCAGCTGATCGGCCTCATCCCGGTCATCGGCATCGTGCCGAAAGTGGCCATCGCCTACGGCGGCACGTGGGCGATCGGCCGTGCGGTCGTCCTGTGGGCGACCGATGGCCGGCAGGTGACAGCCGCACGCCTCAAGCAGCTCTCACGCGAAGGTCTGGCCCGCGGCCGGAAGGTCGCGAAGTCGATGCGCAGAGGCACGGAACTATAGGGCGGGCGATCCGCGGCACTGTCCGGCTCAGGGCTCGAGGTCCTCCCCTCAGTGGAAGTAGTTCGTGTACTTCGACCAGAGGTCATCCGCCAGCTTCCAGTACGCCTCCACCGCGCCGTTTGCCATGTCGTTGGAGTACTTCGTCAGGAACTCCCTGGCCTTCTGCGGGTCCTGCGAGTGCAGGCGCACCGCTTCCTCCTCGACCTTCGCCTGGTCGGCGAACGCCTTCGTCTCGATCGGCTCCCAGACCTTCTGCACGTCCTTCACCATGTCCTGCCAGCGCAGCGTCGCCAGCTGGCTGACCTGGCGGAACGCCCACCACGCGCTGTCGCGACGGAACTTCGCGCGGCCATCCACCGCGTACGACGCGGGCATCTGCGTGATGCCGATGTAGAACGGCATGTGCGGAGTCGTCGTCGGGTTGTCGTATCCGAGCCACACCACGCCGCCGATTGGGTTGGGCAGCCAGCCGCGCGACTGCGTCACCTGCAGGTAGGTCGCCCGCTTGCACGCGATGGTCCGCTCCGAGGTGATGTTGAACGCGTCCAGGTAGTCCTGGGTCATGAACGGGTTCGCGACCGGGTTCTTCGTTACCTTGCCGTCCTTGGCGATCTTGTTCAGCGACCGCGTCATGTCGAACGGCGTGTCCTGGTAGGTGTCGCGGAAGATGTCGAGAACGTCCTTCACCGACAACTGCTTCTCGGCCTTGACCGACAGCGGATAGTGCTCCGAGTTCGGGTCGAGCCTGAGCGATGGCGCGATGCGGCTGAGCGCCCGCCACTCGCGTCGCCGGCTTCCCATGGCGGTGCGCGACCCGTAGGCCGTGCAGAACTCGAACGGCTCGCCGCTCGTCGCGCTCCAGTACCCGAGCTGCTCCGCCAGCGAGATCACGTTGTCGGATGCGAGGTAGCGGTCCTTGTCCGCGAGATTCAGCTTGCGGATGCGAGGCGCGTTGGCCGACACGAACACGTGATCGTCCGGGATGCGCACGGCCGCCCACACCGCGCCCTTGTTCCCCTTCCCCGGCCCGAGGATCTCGAAGATCCACACCTCGTTGGGGTCGGCGAACGTGAACGCCTCGCCCGCGTCGTTGTAGCCGTACTGCCTGGTCAGCTCATCGGCGATCCTGATCGCCTCGCGCGCCGTCTTCGCCCGCTCCAGCACCAGCCGATACAGCTCGGGGCAGTCGATGATCCCCTTGTCGCTGACCAGTTCCCGCTTCCCGCCAAATGTCGTCTCGCCTATCGCCAACTGGTGCTCGTTCATGATCGGATACGCCGAATTGAGGTAGGCGTACGTCTCGGGCACCTGCGGGATCTCGCCGGTCTCGATGCGATCCGGATCGTCCGGACCCTTCGCCAGCTTGGGCTCGTAGTAGACCTTCGCCATCTCGCCCGGCTTGTGCTTCCGGTTCGGCACGATGTTCATCCAGGTGCGGTCGGTCGTGCTGTCGCACGAGTGCGAGGTCATCGTCGATCCATCGACCGACGCCGCCTTGCCCACGAGCACGCTCGTGCAGCTCTCGCACGTCGGGCAGACGAGATACTCACCCTCCTGCATCCGGGCCGCCTTGCCAGGCAGCACGACAAGGCCGCACACGCCGAGGGCTATCAACCAGACATGAAGACGACGCAGCATGCTCTCCCCCACGTGACGGGGTCGGAGCCGTCTATCCGCTCCGGCCCCAGATTTCCGGGCGCCTGATTGTACCCTCAGGACAAATGAAAGATGAAGCGTGAGAATTGAAAGGGTGTGGCGCGGGCCCGCGAGTTGCGATTGTGCCACACCGATCTCATGCAGAGGGAAGCTCGGCGCGCTCTCGCCCGCGTCCTCGATGTCCACGGCGGCGACCCGTGGCATGGACTGCGCGTATGACGCCGGCCAGGTCGCGCTGCTCGAGAAGTGGGTGAAGTAGGGGGTCGCTCCGGCCCGGAATCGCGTCAATCCAGCAACGCGTGCCGAGCCGCAATCTGCGCGCGCCGCCGCCTGAGCGCGAGCCATTCGTAGCGACTGGCGAACCGTGCGACGCGGGCCTGGCGGAGATCCGCCACGAGATCTGGATTGCGGAGCATCGCCCGCATTCGGGCTGTGTACGCCGGGGGCGCACCCGTGTCATCCG
This sequence comes from Vicinamibacterales bacterium, assembly GCA_036381995.1. GTDB lineage: Bacteria > Acidobacteriota > Vicinamibacteria > Vicinamibacterales > Fen-181 > FEN-299. The sequence continues at coordinate 48,129 of DASVIS010000124.1, forward strand.
CGCGCGGCGCAAGACTGAGCGCCGCCGCTCCGTCGATTTCGAGCAAGCGATGTTCGGCGTGTTCATCGGCCGGCGA
>DASVIS010000125.1:0-1769 GCA_036381995.1 Vicinamibacterales bacterium
CTCGTTGTGCTCGTGCACGCGGCGATTCCCGGCGAGCGCGTGCGAGCGGTCGTGGAACGGATCGGCCAGGGGGTGGCCTACGCCACGACGATGGATGTGCTCGAGGCGTCGCCCGACCGGCGCTCGGGCATCCGTGACTGGGCGTGCGGCGGAAACGTGTATGCCCACGTGGCCTATCCCCGGCAGCTCGAACTCAAGGCGCAGGTGATCGCGGATGCGCTGTCGAGGATTGGGAAGGTGGCGCTCGACGCACCGGTGCCCGTGACGCCTTCCCCCGAAGAGGGCTACCGCATGCGCGCACGCCTTCATGTGCGCGGCCGGATGCTCGGCTTCTTCAGGGAGGGCACGCATGGCCTGTGCGACCCCGCTTCGACGAGACAGTTGCTGCCCGAGACCTGCGAACTGGTGAAGGCACTGTCGACAGAGCTGTACGAAGGCCGGCTCGATGGCGTGACGGAGATCGAGCTGAGTGAAAACGTGCCCGCGACCGAGCGGGCGCTGCATCTCGAGTTGAGCCGGCCCGACACTCCACAGGGTCTGGCGGACCTGGCACGCCTGCCCTCTGTCGTCGGCGTCAGCGCATCGTTTGGCGCGAGCGGGCGGGGCGGAGCGGCATCAACGCGGCGGACGATCACCGCCGGTGGCTCGCCGTGCGTCCTCGATACGCTGGACCTGCCCGCGCGCCATGCGGCGCCGGTTCAGGTTCGACTGCAACATCACGCGCAGGCGTTCTTCCAGGCCAACCGCTACCTTCTGGCTCGCCTTGCGGGACGTGTCGTGTCCCTCGTGCCGGAGGGGCCGGTCGCGGACCTGTACGCGGGTGTCGGATTGTTCTCCGCATCGCTGGCCGCCTCGGGCTGGACGTCGGTGATTGCCGTCGAGGGCGACCGGGCCGGTGCCGCCGACCTGAGAGCGAATGCGGCTCCGTTCGGTCGCGCGTTCAGCCCGGTGGAAATGGCGGTGGAGGCGTACCTGGCCACGCGGCCTGTGTCAGGCGACACGACCATCATCGTGGACCCGCCGCGAACGGGAATGTCGAAGGAAGCGTCGGCCGCAATTGCGGCGCAGAAGGCGGGGAGGTTGATCTACGTGTCCTGCGACGTGGCGACGTTCGCCCGCGACACCCGAAAACTGATCGACGCCGGCTACTCCCTCGCCCGCCTCGAGGCGTTCGACCTGTTCCCGAACACGGCTCATGTCGAAGCGATCGCAGTGTTCTCGCGGGCCTGAAGGCCCGCCCCACATCTCAGCGGCTGCACGCCTCGATGAAGCCTTCGAACAGCGGCCGGAACTCGCCGGTTCGCCAGAAGTTCTCCGGGTGCCACTGAACACCCAGGCAGAACGTCGCATCGGGGCATTCGATCGCCTCGATCACCCCGTCGGGCGCGGTCGCCGTCACTTCGAACCCGGGTGCGAGCCGCTTGATTGCCTGGTGATGCCGGCTGTTCACCGAGCAGGTGTCGGCGTCCACCATCTTCTCCTGCATCAGGGTCCAGAGGCGGCTGCCCTTGCTGATCCAGACCTCGTGCGCGATGGCGCACGGCGGCGTCGCGATGGTGTGCGCCAGGACGCCGGCCGCCTGCGCGGCGATGTCCTGCACGAGGCTGCCGCCGAGTCCGACGTTCATGACCTGCAGGCCGCGGCAGATACCGAACACCGGCAGTCGAGCCTCGCGGGCGGCGGCCAGCAGCGCGAATTCGAACGCGTCCCGGTCCGGCTCGATCGCCGTGACCGTCTCGTGGCGTTCTTCACCGTAGCGCACCGGGTCG
>DASVIS010000126.1:0-5566 GCA_036381995.1 Vicinamibacterales bacterium
CGGTCTGCGGCAGGATCATGGCCGGATTCTGCGACTTCCCACCCGGCACAGATCTTGATGTGCTCCTCTCCAGTCGCGCGGAATCGGCGGGGTGCACAGTAACTCAGGCAGGCGCTGGCAAGGTCGCACCTCGAATGCCTGGCAGGGCTTCTGGTTCCGCGCGATGTCGTGTGTACGGACAACCCTGAAGGGTCGCCCCGCAGATGGAAGAGGCCCGGGAGCCTTTCTTACGTCGTCATCCTGACCGCCACCGTCGTCATGTCGTCGTTCGGGGGCGCGCCGCCGCGGAACACTTCAACCGCTGAGAAGATCCGGTCCACGATCTGCCGCGACGGCAAGGCGCGAGCCTTGCGGATCACGTCCAGCAGGCGTGCCGACCCGAAGAAGCACCCCTCGCCGTTCATCGCCTCAATCGCCCCGTCGGTGCAGAAGATGAATGTGTCGCCGGGATGGAGGTTGAAGGTGACTTCGTCGTACGTGGACCCCGCGAACGACCCGAGCGGCACGCCGGCGACCTCAATCGGCGCACACTCGTCGCCGGAGCACCGAATCGGATAGGGCAGGCCCGAGTTGGACACGACGACCGTGTGGCGCTTGAGGTCGAACACCGCGTAGCAGAGCGTGCAGTAGTACTCCTCGAGCTGCCGTTCGTGGAGGATCGTGTTCGTCGAGGACAGCACGGTCGCCGGGCCAAAGCCGTGAGGCGCGAACCTGCGCCGGAACGTGCGCGAGCGAATCAACTCGCCGGCGAACGCTCCGTAGAGCGCTGCGGGGACGCCCTTGCCCGACACATCTCCCACGGCCACGACCAGGGTGTTGGCCTCGGGCGAGAGGAAGTCGTACAAGTCGCCCCCCAGCTCGCGCGCCGGGGCGAAGCGCGCGGCGAGGTCCACCCCCTTCATCCGTTTCGGCAGCTGGCTCGGCAGCAACGCCGCCTGCACGCGCTGGGCGAACCGCAGCTCGCCTTCGAGCCGGTCCTCGTTGGCGCGAACCGCCTTGTAGAGGCGCGCGTTGTCGATCGCCACCGCGGCCTGGCTGGCCAGCAGCGTCATCACTTCCACGTGGTCCTTCGTGAAGGCGTCGAGCTCCGGGCTCTCGAGGTCGATGACGCCGATGCAGCGATCCTTCACGAGCAGCGGGATCACCAGTTCCGAACGGACGTCGTCCAGCACGTTCACGTATCGCGGATCGGCGTGCACGTTCGGTGCGAGCACGATCTCTTTGTGCTGCGCCGCGTACCCGACGAGGCCCTCCCCCATCTTCACGGGCTCCCTGGTCGTCTTCTCGTCGTACTTCAGCGCGAGCTTCATCTCCAGTTCGTTCGTGGCCGCGTTCACGAGCAGGATCCCGAACGTCCGGTACTCGATCAGCCGCTTGGTGAGCTGCGCGAGCCGCGTGAGCAGCGCGTCGAGGTCGAGAATCGACGAGACCTCGCGGCCGATTTCAGCCAGCGCCTCCAGCATCCCCCCGTACTGCCGCTCCTTCTCGAAGAGCCGGGCGTTCTCGATGCCCACCGCCACCGCTGCGGCGAACGGCCTCAGGATCGCCTCGTCGCGCTCGTTGAACTGCGCGACGGCAGGACTGAGCAGGTTCAGCGCGCCGATGACCTTGCCCTTGCGGCGGAGCGGCACGACGAGCTCCGACCGCGTGCCAGGCACGATCTCCACGTAGCGCGGATCGGCCAGCACGTCGTGCACCAGGATCGACTGCTCTTCCGCCACGGCCGCCCCGACGATCCCCTGACCAACCTCGAGGCGCGCGGTCCGGACACGGTCCTCCGGGTAGCCCTGGGAGTAGGCGATGGACAGGTCGCGGCGGCGCTCGTCGATCAGGTAGACGGCGAAGGAGCTGAACTCCGTGAGGCGGCTGATCAGTTTCGGAATCCGCTGCAGCAGCTCGTCGAGGTTCAGCACCGACGTCACCTGGCGGAACAGGTCGAGCAGCGTTGTCAGCAACTGCTGGTCGCTCGGCCGCGAGGGGGAGTCGACGCCGGAACTGGCCGGGATGGGTGGGTGGTCCGGGGAACTCGAGTGCATGGCGGCTCAGGAACTTCGGGACTCGGGCAAACCAACCGGATTATACTTCTCAATTCGTCGTCGGGCTTTGAGAGCTTTCGCCTTATGGATTTGCAGCTTCCTCTGGACCACGCCGCGATCGAGCGGATTCTGCCGCATCGCTTTCCGTTCCTCTTCGTCGACCGCATCACCGCGTTCGAGCCGGACAAACGGATCACGGGGATCAAGAACATCTCGTTCGACGAGCACTACCTGACCGAGACCCCGGGCGAGGCCCCGGCGCTCCCGCTCACGATTCTGACGGAGGCGGTTGGCCAGGTGGGCGCAATCCTCATCCTCGCCAAGCCCGAGAACCGCGAGAAGCTCATCTTCTTCATGGGGATCGACCGCGTCCGCTACAAGCGGCCGGTGCACCCGGGAGACGTCGTCGAGATCGAGGCCACCGTCGTGCGTCTTCGCAGCAGGATGGGCGTGCTGCGCGGTGTGGCCCGTGTCCGCGGCAAGGTGGTCCTCGCCGGCACGATGACCTTCGCGCTCGGCGTCAAACCCGGCCCGACGGATGCTTCCAGAACACCCGCTCGAGCCGCGCATGGTAGCCGGTGAACTCGCTGTCCCCGGTGTCGTCCCTGATCGCCTGCCTCACCATGTTGAGCTTCGCATCCAGGTCGTCGATGAACGACAGGATGAAGGCTTCGACCGTCATCGGGGTGACGGGCGACCCGTACTCCAGGCATCCATGGTGCGACAGGATCAGGTGCTGGATCTCGGAGAGCAGGAGCGGCGGGAACCCCTCGATCGCCATCGCCGCGTCGCGGACGAGGGCCGATCCCAGCATGATATGACCGAGCAGCCGTCCTTCGCGTGAGTAGCTCGTGGACAGCTCGTAGTCGAGCTCCTGCAATTTCCCGATGTCGTGGAGGAGGGCGCCGGCCAGGATGATGTCGGCGTCGGCCGCGTAGGCTGTCGCCAGCATCTCGCCGACGGCCGCCATCTGCAGGACGTGTTCGAGGAAGCCCGCGCGATAGGCATGGTGCAGTGTCTGCGCGGCCGGCCAGATCCGCAGCCTCGCCTCGTTGGCGCTGACGATCTTCTCCAGCAACTGCTCGATGAACGGGTTGCCGACCTTCGCGATCCGGCCCTGCAGCTCGGTCCACATCTCGTCGACCGGCCGCTCCGACGCAATCACGCAGTCTTCTTCGCGGAACCCTTCCTTGCGGTCCTGATCGGGATGGACCCGCCGGATGTTCTCGACGATGAGCTGCAGGCGATCGTTGTAGACGTTGGCTCTCGCCTTCACTTTGACGAACTCGCCCGCCTCGAACTCTCTCCTCAGCCTGTCCACGTCGTCGAATCCACGCGCCATGATGCGCCCGGTGGCGTCCTGCAGCGTGAGCGACAGGAATTCGCCGTTGCGGCCGGGGCGCACGTCCTTCTGCGTGCAGACGAAGAAGCCGACGCCCGAGGAGTCCGCGGTGAGCTGACGGATTGGAGGAAGCATGGGACACAGCATACAGATCGCCACCCACGCCGCGCACGCAAGCGCGGGTGGCGACGATCCGGCTACTGAAGCCGGCTCTTTGCCGCGATCAGCTTCGTCACGACCTGCTTGACGGCGGCTTCGGTCGCCTCGCCGAGCACCGTGTCGCGGAAGTTCGACGAGCCGAACTCGATGTTGCCGCCAACATGGTTCACGGCGCCGCCAAGCAGCAGGCCGCTGCGGCTCGACGTGCCCTCGCCCTTGGCGCTGGCCAGGAGTTCGCCGGTCGAGGTGTCCACCATGCGCGCGGTGATGGCGACCGTCGCCTTGCCCTTCTTCGTCCCCACGTCGCCGATGCCGAACCTGCCGCCGCCCCATCCGCCGCCGCCGATCTTCATCCCCTTGTCTTCCATGCCGAACTTGGTGATGGAGCCGACGATCAGGTACTTCACCCCGAGCGCCTTCCCGATCTTGGCCGTCTGGGCCGCGGCAGGATCGGCGCGATCGCTGTTGGAGAAGTTCTGCTCCGCGAGAATGGCATCGAGTCGCTTGCGCTCGATGATGCGGTAGGACCCGTCTTCGAGCAGGCCGTCCACGATCAGGTCTGCGACGCCCTTGCCGATGTCCTGGTTCCCCCACCAGTTGTTGATCGAGGCGAAGTCGAAGTCGATGAGGGCGACGGTTGGCCGGCCCTGGGCTGCCGACGGAGACGCAAACGCCACGAGGGCGAGGGCCGCGAGCAACCACGGCGCAAGGTTCAGTCTTCGCATTGGATATCCTCCGAAAGGTGTTGGGTATGGCCGAGGCTCTACAGTAGCCCGACGGCGAGCGTCCGTCAAGGAACTCGCCGCCGTGCTGTTGTTCTTCTTCGCACCGAAGAAGACGCGCCGCTTCGCCTATAATCGCTCCCGTGGACCACCCTTCCGTCGCTTCCCGCGGCCAGGCGTTTGCGCGGCTGTTCGACTACGTCCAGGTCGGCGCGTTCGTCGGGGTCCTGTCCGAGCGTGGCGACCGCACGCTGGCCGCCAACATCCAGCTCCGGCTGATCTTCGGCTACCAGGCCGAGACCGACGAACGCACGATCCGGCCGTTCGACCTCGAGCGCTTCATCGACCCTCTGGCGCGTCCAAACCTGCTCGATCGGCTCCGGCACGACGGTTCGGTCACGGACTTCCTGGTCCGCGTCCGCCGCGCCGACCTCACGCCGATCTGGGTGGAAATCACCGGCCACGCCCAGCTGTATCCTGACGGCAGCGTCCGCCTCGACGCGCTGATTCGCGACGTGAGCGACCGCAAGAAGCTTGACGACCAGACGCGCGATCTCTATCACCAGCTCCTCCAGACCGAGAAGCTCGCCTCGCTCGGCCAGACGATTTCAGGCATCGCGCACGAGCTCAATAATCCGCTCGCCACCATCCTCACCTGGGCCGAACGCCTGTCGCATCGCCAGGCGGACGACCAGACGCGCCGCGGTCTCGACGTCATTCTCTCGGAGGCCGAGCGCTCCGCCCGCATCGTCCGCAACCTGCTGACGTTCGCGCGCAAGCGGCACAGCACGCGCACGATGGTGGACATCAACCAGATCGTGGAGGAGACGCTGACGCTGCGGTCGTACGAGCAACGCGTGACGAACATCAGCGTCATCCCCGCCCTGGCCTCGGGCCTGCCGCAGGTGTTCGCCGACCCGAACCAGCTCCAGCAGGTGCTCCTCAATCTCGTCATCAACGCCGAGCAGGCCATGTTGTCGGCGCACGGCCACGGCACGCTCGTCGTCCGCACGTGGCACAACGGCGCCAACGACTCGGTGGTCCTCGAGGTGAACGACGATGGGCCGGGGATTCCGGAGGAGGCGCGGACGAAGATCTTCGATCCCTTCTTCACGACGAAGGAGGTCGGCAAGGGAACCGGTCTCGGCCTGACCGTGGCCTACGCCATCGTGCAGGAACACGGCGGACGGATCTGGATCGGATCGCCGGAGGGGGGCAGGGGCGGCGCCTCGTTCTTCGTCGAGCTGCCGACCGGCGACGCGAGCGCGGTTCGGGCACCGCAACCTCTCCCGGAAGTGATCGCGCAG